>SYGM01000056.1 GCA_005799545.1 Planctomycetia bacterium
AGCCCGCAACCCCCTCCCTGAGCAGCAGCTTGCGCCACCGTTTGCCGGGCAGATGATGCCATCCGCCGGGAACATCCAGCATTAGCCACCGTTTCCAGTGGTTATTCCGATCTTTGGGATAGGTTGGTTACGTGTTACTCACCCTTTCGCCGCTTTACTTGCATTGCTGCTTTCACGCGCGACTTGCATGCCTAAATCACACCGCTAACGTTCGTTCTGAGCCAGAATCAAACCCTTCAAAAAGTTTGTTCTGTGGAATGATAATTTGAGTTGCCGGCCCTGCCGAAGCAGGACCAAGCTCGCTCGCATGGTTTCAAGGGCCACCCTGTTTTCAAAGATCGTCGTCCGCAGCACCCCGGTCCGTGATGGACGGGGCCGGCCGCAGGCGTGTTTTCAGCCTCACTCGCGGGCTTGTCTTCCGCGTTCGAGGGACGGGGATATTAGGGTCTTTCGGGCCCCCGTCAACGGCCCGCACGGGTTTTCTGTCAGGGTTTCACTAAGGTGCTGTCAAATAAGGACTTCCGAAGACCCAACCGTGGCTCAACCCGATCTTCAGGGCTGCACGCGAACCTCGGCCCCCCGCGGGAGCAGCTCAAACAGCTCCTCGACGTCGCTGTTGAGCAGGCGGATGCAGCCTTCGCTGCCCTGCTGGCCGATGCTGGAGGGCTCGCGTGTGCCGTGGAAGCCCAGCGAGGTGTTGATGCCGGCCTCGCTCTGCCAGGCCATCCAGCGCGTGCCCAGCGGGTTGCGCGGATCGTTGAAGGGCACGGGCGCGGCTCCCGGCGGGAACCACGTGGGCTCGCTCGTCTTCTCCCCCACCTTGTATGTGCCGACAGGCGTTTCGCTGCCTTGGCGACCGATGCCGACGGGATACGAGCAAAGCACGTTTTCTCCGAGGAAAAACAGCATCCAGCGCGCATCGAGGTCCACCAGCACATGCGGCTTGTCGGTCGGGATGCGCAGCTTCATGCCAGGGTGAATCGCGCCTTCGTTCCTGAGCCCGTTGGCTTTGGCAATCAGCCCCGTGCACGTGGTGAGTCCCTGCGACTGCGCCAGCGCGCGCTTGCGGATCGCGATCAGGCTGTCGCCGTTCTGCACGGCGATTTCCAGCGCGGGCCACGCGGCGCGCGGGCTCCACTGGTACTGCGTCTGCGCCTTGCGCAAAGCTTCGGACCACTCGGCAAGCCGCGCGGTTTCCGCAGGCCAGGGAGCCTCGAGTTCACCGCGCAGCGCCCCTGAGAACCCGCGCACGGTGCGGGCGTAATCACCCGCTGCCAGCGCAGCGCGCGCGCGCTCGACGCTGCGCGCGATCAGAGCCGCATGGGCAAGCGCGCTGGGCGCGCTGCTCGAAGCCGCGACGGGCTGGCTTTCCTGAGGCACGGCGAGGGCCTTCAGCGCATCGAGTTCCGCACTGGAAATCCCGCCCTTTTCCGCCAACTGCGCACCGAGCGCCAGCGCAGCCTCGCTGCGTCCGGTGAGCGCCATGGCAAGCGCCGAGGCGTACTGCCCGCGCGCGCTGCGCTCCAGAGCCGGACGCTCGGAGAGCCAGTTGGCGACCGACTGGGGCCCGTGCGCCAGCACGCGCGCGAGGTCGCGCTCGTCGCCCGGCGCATCGGGGACAGCGGCCGGCTGCTGGAGGGCTGCGGGAGCCTCGGCTGCGGGCTGCGCGGCCAAAGGCGCAGTTTCCGCCGGGTTTTCCTGAGGTTTCTCAGCGGTCGACATCGAGCTCTGCTGTGCGCCAGTCGTGCCGGGCTGCATTGCGCTCGGCTCTGTGATCATCACGCCATCGGCGCTCCCGGCGTTTACCGCCCCTTCCTCGCCGCCGTTGCGGACGAACAGGAACACAACCAGACCACCACCCAGTACCACCAGCAACAGCGTGCGCATGCGTTTTCTTGCCCTCAAAAGCCTGAAAAAAGGCCGCGCGGATGATAATCGCGCGGTCGCCGGCTGTGCGGCGCAGGGGAAGGAAAATCGGCGGCAGGACCCCGCCCTGAAGGCCGCGGGCGGCTTGGCAGGAGAGAAGTCCCTCGGGGGCCCCGGCGCCACCGTGCCCGTCGAGCCCGGAAACCAGCAGGTTCCAGGTGGGCCCAACGCGCCAGCTTGGGACGCAGAACAGGGCCCGGAGATTGCTTATTCGGGTCCGGGGGTATGGACGGGTACACCTGAGGTCCAGGGAGACCCCGAGGGAAGAGCGAAGCTAAGCCTCGCGCGATGATTCCACAACCGGCCTAGACCTTTTCCAGCTCAACCCGCAGCACGATACCGGGCTCGAGCTCCAGCGCGCTGACCTTGGAACCGCCCGCGGCCGCAAGCGTCGCACGCCGGCAGGCGCTCGCCAGCGTCTCCTCGGCCAGCGCAGCCCCAAAGCGCGTCAGGGCGCGCGCCAGCAGGGCATGGCCGCCGTCGTCCAGCGTCAGCCGGATGCGGTCCTCCACGGCCAGCCCGCTCTCCTTGCGCAGGGTGTTAAGGCGGCTGACCGCCTCGCGGAACAGGCCCTCTTCTCGCAGCTCGTCATCGAGCGCGGTGTCGAGGAACGCCACGAGGCGTCCATCGGTCTCCAGATCGAAGTTCGCACGCGTCTCCACGAGTACCTGCACGTCCTCGGGCGTGATCTCGACGCGCTCGCCGTCGAGCGCGAGCGCAATACTGCCGCCGCCGCGCAGCTGCGCCACCGCGGAAGCATCCAGCGCCTCGATCGCGGCCGCGGCCGCCTTCATCTTTCCGCCCAGGCGCTTGCCCAGCGTGCGGAAGTTGGCCTTGGCCTTGAGCACGCACAGCTGACCGTCGTCGAGCGCCACGCTGCCGTAGCCCTTGATGTTGAGCTCGCCGAGGATCTCCTCGCGTGCGAAGCTGCGCTGCAGCAGCTCGACGGCGTGCGCATGCGATGCGCGCAGGTGGATCGCGCGCAGCGGCTGGCGGATGCGGATGCCGGCGCGCTCGCGCAGGCTGCGCCCCATCTCCACGACGCGCGCGACCATGCGCATGCTCTCTTCGAGATCGGCGTCGATCAGGCCTTCGTCGCAGCGCGGGAAATCCTGCGCGTGCACGGACTCGGCCGGGTTGCCGAGGCGACGCCACAGGATCTCGGCCAAAAATGGCATCATCGGTGCGATCAGGAGCGACAGGCTGCGCAGGGCCTCGTGCAGCGTTGCGAACGCTGCCAGCTTGTCCGCATCCTTGCCGGAGCGATGGAAGCGCCTGCGGTTGCGTCGGATGTACCAGTTGGAGAGATCGTCCGAAGTGAAGCGTTCGATCGCTTCGGTCGCCCCCGTCAGTTCGTAGGCATCGAGCGCACGGCGCACCTCGCGCACGAGGCTCTGCGTGCGCGAGATCAGCCAGCGATCGATCTCACTGCGCTCCCGCGCAGCGGGTGCGCGATCGTGTTCCGGATCGTAGCCGTCCGACAGGCGCGCGTACTCGGCGAAGAACTTGTAGCTGTTGAGCAGCGTGCCGGCGAAACGGCGGCGAACCTCGAGGATTCCGGCCGGATCGAAGCGCTTGGGCAGCCAGGTGGCACCGCTGGCGAGCAGGTACCAGCGCACCGCGTCGGCGCCGTGCTCCCCCACCGCGGCCCAGGGGTCCACGATGTTGCCCAGCCGCTTGCTCATCTTCACGCCGTCCTTGTCGAGCACCAGCCCGTTGACGACGCAGGTGCGATAGACCGGGCCCCTGGAGAGACCTGAGTCGGGGAGCGACTGCACGAAGGTTCCGATCGCGTGCAGCGTGTAGAACCAGCCGCGCGTCTGATCGAGGCCCTCGGCGATGAAGTCGGCCGGGAACTGATCCAGCGTGCGGGCGCGCGAATCTCCGAAGGGCCAGTGCCACTGCGCATAGGGCATGGCGCCGGAGTCGAACCAGCAGTCGAGCACGCTCTTCGTGCGGCGCATCACGCCGCCGCACTTGACGCACGGCCAGACCGGCTCGTCGATGGAAGGCTTGTGGAAATCAAAGCCCTGCGGCAGGCCGCCGGCCTTGCGCTCAAGGTCCGCGCGCGAGCCGATCGCCTCCTCGTGCTCGCAGGATTCGCAGACCCAGAAGGGCAGCGGCGTGCCCCAGTAGCGATCGCGCGAGATGTTCCAGTCGATGTTGTTCTCAAGCCACTCGCCGAAGCGGCCGCTGCCGATCTCCGGAGGAATCCAGCGCACCTCGCGGTTGAGCTCGATCATGCGCTCCTTGAGCGCCGTGGTGCGCAGATACCAGGCGGGCGCGGCGAAATAGAACAACGGCGTGTCGCAGCGCCAGCAGTGCGGGTAGCTGTGCGGATCGCGCGCCTTGCGGAACAGCAGTTGCCGGCGCTTGAGATCCTCCATCAGCGCGTCGTCGGCTTCCTTGAAGAAGGTGCCGGCCGCCACCGGGCCGACCGCGCACAGGAAACGACCCTCGGGGCCGACCGCCTGACGCACGGGCAGCCGCTGCGCGCGCGCCACTTCCCAGTCGTCGACGCCGTAGGCCGCCGCCTGGTGCACGATGCCCGTACCGTCGTCCATGCTGACGTACTCGGCCGTGTACACACGCTCCAGCCCGGCCGGATCCGGCTTCCAGGCCCCCGGCTCGACGGTCGGCACGGGATCGCTGAACAGACGCTGGTAGCGCAGGCCCGCGAGCTCGCTGCCCGTGCACTCGCGCAGCACCTCGTGCTCGCCGAGCACGGCCTGTGCGCGCGCGGCCGCAATCCAGACGCATTCCGAGCCCGCCGAGCCCTTCTCCGCGCCCTTGGCGACGGGCAGGTTGACCCGCGCCAGCACGTAGCGCTCGCGCGGATGCACGGCGAGCGCGATGTTCGAGGGCAGCGTCCAGGGCGTGGTGGTCCAGGCCAGGAGCGACTCGCCGTGCTGGCCGTCGACCACGCGGAAGCGCACATGCACGCTGGGGTCGTTGATGTCGCGGTAGACGCCCGGCTGGCCCAGCTCGTGGCTCGAAAGCCCGGTGCCGCAGCGCCCGCAGTACGGCAGCACCTTCTTGCCGCGGTAGGCGTAGCCCGCCTCGTGGAAGCGCGCCAGCAGATACCACACGCTCTCGACGAAGGAATCGTCGTAGGTGATGTACGGACTGGCGTAGTCGAGCCAGTAGCCGATGCGCTCCGACAGGCGTTCCCAGTCCTGCTTGTACTGCCACACACTCTCGCGGCAGCGCGCGTTGAAAGCCGCCACGCCGAAGGCCTCGATCTGCGGTTTGCCCGAGATTCCAAGCTGTTTTTCGACACCCAGCTCGACGGGCAGTCCGTGCGTGTCCCAGCCCGCCTTGCGCGTCACCCGCCGTCCCAGCATGGTCTGGTAGCGGCAGACCGTGTCCTTGATCGTGCGTGCGAAGACATGGTGGATGCCGGGCTTGCCGTTGGCGGTCGGCGGCCCTTCCCAGAACACGAAGGACTTGGCGCCGGCGCGGCGCGCCTCGATGCCCTTGAAGGTCTCCTCGCGCTGCCACAGCGCGAGCACCTCCTCCTCAGCCGGAGCCGGGCGGGTGGAGACGTTCTCAGGCAGCTGCTGGAAGAGCTTCGTCGACGGGGCGCTCATTCCCCCGATGATGCATTCCGCAGGGCGCGTCTACCACACCTGCGAGCGGATGGCGGCGCAGATCTGGTCGGCCAGTTCCAGAGCCCGCAGGCCGTCCTCACCGCTGACGAGCGGCTCGCGCCCCTCCTGCACG
This sequence comes from Planctomycetia bacterium, assembly GCA_005799545.1. Taxonomy (GTDB): domain Bacteria; phylum Planctomycetota; class UBA1135; order UBA1135; genus SYGM01. Next base: position 5,650 of record SYGM01000056.1, read on the forward strand.
CAGGCCAGGAAGTCGTCGATTTCGGCCTGCAGGGGCCGCTCCAGACCGGAGAGATCCAGCTCGGAGATGTTCATCACGCGCTCCTGCAGCCAGTCCTTGCGGGCTGCCAGCGCCGCGACCTCCTGCGTGCGCAGCGCCTCGCGGCCTGACTCCCATTCCGGGCCCTTGCGGACGATCAGGCCGTAGTTCTTGGTCATGTCGAGGCTGACATAGGCCTCGCGGGAGAACATGCGGAAGCGGCGCATGGGTTGCAGCGAGGCGCGCGAGGCGGTCAGGTTGGCGCGGGCCCCGTTCTCGAAGACCAGCCGCACCGAGGCGACATCCTCGTGGTCGGTGAGGATCGCGCCGCCCGAGGCGTCGAAGCTCTTGACGGCTGAATCGACCAGATCAAGCACCAGATCGATGTCGTGGATCATCAGGTCGTGCACGACCCCGACATCCATGCTGCGGAAGCTGAACGGCGCCAGGCGGTGGCATTCGAGGAAGCGCGGGTCGAGCTTCAGCTCGCGCACCCGCACCAGACCGGGCTGGAAGCGCTCGACATGGCCGACGGAGAGCACGGCCTTGCCGCGGCGCGCGGCCGCGAGGATCTCACGGGCCTCGCCGCTGTTGGCGGCGATCGGCTTCTCGACGAGGCAGGCGATGCCGCGCTCGAGCAGAGGCACCGCGATGCGCGCGTGCAGCACCGTGGGCACCGCTATGCTGACGGCATCGATGGGACTAGGCAGTTCCTCGATGCTCGACACCAGCGGCACGCCCAGCTCACGGGCGATCTCGCCGGCAGGGCCGGAATTGCCGTCGACCAGACCGACCAGCTCGGCGCGGGGGTTGGCCTTGTGGATCCGCGCATGGAACTTGCCGAGGTGTCCCACGCCGATCACGGCGGTGCGCAGACGGCGGCTCATCTCGTCGTGCCCGCGCTCAGGATGCGCTCCTGACCGGCGCGCAGGAACTGCTCGCGCAGGATCTCGCGGTAACGGCCCTTGATGCCGCTCTCCGTGTTCTCCAGCGAGCGCACCAGATGCTGGATCGGCACGCAGTCCGGCAGTTCGTCGCGCAGTTCCTGCAACGTCTGCTTGCGCGGGTTGCCCGAGCGCCAGATGCGGCGGAAGGCGTTGCGCACATGCTCGATGTCGCCTTCCTGGAATCCGCCGCGCTGCATGCCGATCACGTTTACGCCGCGCACGCGGCTGGGGTGACCCTCGAGAATGATGTAGGGCGGAACATCCATCACCATGCGCGTCATGCCGCCGACGTAGGCGTTGGCGCCGATCGTCACGAAGTGGTGCGCCGCCGCTCCGCCGGAGATGTTGGCGGAGCGCTCAACGCGCACGTGCCCGGCGAGCAGCACGTTATTGCCCATGATGATGCGGTCGGCGAGCTCGCAGTCGTGCGCCACGTGGCAGCAGGCCATCAGCAGGCAGTCGCTGCCCACCGTGGTAACGCCGCCGCCCTTGACCGTGCCGCGGTTGATCGTGACGAACTCGCGGATCGTGTTGCGGTCGCCGATGGAGAGCTCGGTGGGCTCGCCCTTGTAGGACAGATCCTGCGGCGGTCCGCCCAGATTGGCCTGCCCCACGATGCGGTTGTCGCAGCCGATGCGCGTCACGCCGTCGATCACGACCTGCGGACCGATCACGGTGCGCGCACCGATTGTGACACGCTGTCCCACCACGCTGTACGGCCCGATTTCGACATCGTCGCCGATCTCAGCCCCGCTCGCCACCACTGCCGTCGGATGAATCTTCGTTGCCATGTTCCGTTTCCCCTTGACCGATCAGGCGTCCACCAGCGTGAACATCAATGTTGCTTCGCAAACCGTCTTGCCCGCCACCGTGCCGATCGCGCGCACCTGCGCGGTCTGTTCCTTGTCACGAATCGTCTCGACCTCGATGCGCAGCTGATCACCGGGCGTCACCGCGCCGCGCAGACGCACCTTGTCGATCGACCACAGCACGGCCAGCTTGCCGCTGTTCTCCATCTTGCGCAGCAGCAGCACGCCTGCGAGCTGCGCCATGGCCTCCAGCTGCAGGACTCCCGGCATCAGCGGCGCCGAGGGGAAGTGCCCCTGGAAGAACGGCTCGTTGATCGTGACGTTCTTGATGGCGACGGCGCGCTTGTACCCGTCGATCTCGATCACGCGGTCGAGCAGCAGGAAAGGGTAGCGGTGCGGAAGCAGGCGCAGGATTTCGCGCACTTCCAGGCCCGACTCGCGCCGCAGCAATCCACCCGTCTCCTGAGCCTGCATGACATCGAACAGCCGCCGCACGAGCTCGGCGTTGGTGGCATGACCTGAGCGCGTGGCGATGATGTGCGCGGAGAGGTCCGCGCCCAGCAGGTACAGATCACCCAGCAGATCGAGCACCTTGTGACGCACCGGCTCGCCCGGCATGCGCATCACCGAGGCCGGATCGCCCAGCACCACCGTGTTCTCGCGCGTGGCGCCCTTGCCAAGGCCCGCCTTCTGCAGCATCTCGACCTCGGAGGCCAGGCAGAAGGTGCGCGCGGGAGCGATCTCCTTGAGGAAGTTCTCCTCGCCCAGCTCCAGCTGGAAGCTGCCGCCTTCGACGCCCGGCTCCTGAAAGGAGGCCACGTACTGGATGGAAAGCCCCGGCTTCTCGCTCGGCAGCGCGACCAGCGTCGCACCGTTGGCGCGCACGTAGATCGGCTGGTCGAGCACTAGCTGCTTGGCCTGTGCATCCTGTTCGGTGATGCCCGCGCGCTGCACCAGCTCGACGAACTGCTGCGCCGACCCGTCGAGGCCCGGCAGCTCCGAACCATCGAGTTCCACGACGAGGTTGTCGATGTGCAGTCCCTGGCAGACCGCCAGCAGGTGTTCGACGGTGTCGACCTCCGCCGCGCCGCGCTGCAGGCGCGTGCGTCGCTCCTTGAGGTTGTGGTAGCGGATATTGGCGGGAATCGAGGGCGCATCGGGCAGATCCGTGCGCACGAACTCCACGCCTGCGCCGGGTGCCGCCGGCAGCATGCGGCCGCGGATCGTGCGGCCGGAATGCAGGCCGATGCCGGAAAACTCCACTGCGCTCTTCAGCGTGCGCTGCTTGCGACTCATGACCGTGTCCTCGTCCGGGATAGCTCTTCGAGACGCTGCTCGAGCTCGCGGACGCGCTCGACCAGCTCGGGCAGGCGCTGCACATGGGCCAGCGCACGCATGGATTGCGTCTTGGGCCGCGCCGGGTAGCCGGCCCAGTCCTCGTTCGGCGGCACGGAGCCCATCACGCCGGCCTGAGCGCCGATGCGTGCTCCGGCCCCGATGGTGACATGCCCTGCGATGCCGGCCTGACCGGCGATGATCGCGCCCTTGCCGATGCGCGTGGAGCCGGAGATGCCGGCCTGCGCGATGATCAGCGCGCCGTCCTCGATGACCACGTTGTGCGCCAGATGCACGAGATTGTCGAGCTTGACGCCGTTGCCGATGCGTGTGGCCTCGAAGCGGCCGCGATCGATGCAAACGTTGGCACCGAGCTCGACGTCGTCGCCGATCTCGACGATCCCGCACTGCGGAATCTTCTTCCAGCCCTCGCGGCTGGGTTCAAAGCCGAAGCCGTCGGCGCCGATCACGGCGCCCGCATGCACGATCCCGCGCGCGCCGATGCGGCAGCGCGCGTAGAGCACGACGCCAGGGTGCAGCACGGTGCCGGCACCGACGCGTGCTCCGCGGCCGATGTGCACGCCTGCGACGAGCTGCGCACCGGCGCCGATTTCGGCACCTTCCTCGATCACGCAGGCAGGGCCGATCCAGGCATCCGGGGCGATGCGCGCATCCGACGCCACCACCGCGGAGGCGTGAATGCCCGCGCGCGAGGGCAGGTCCTCGCCGGCGACGTGCTGCACGATGCGCGTGAAGGCGCGGCTGGGATCCGCGCTGATCAGGAGCGACATGCCCGCACGGACGGGCTGGGTGCCGGGCGCCACCACGACCGCGCCGGCCTGCGTGGCCTCGAACTGCGGGCGATAGCGCGAAAGCGCATAGAAGCTGATCTGGTCGGCGCCGGCTTCGGTCAGCGAAGCTGGGCCACGGATCGTCCTCGCGGGATCGCCGATCAGCTCGGCACCGCACAGGCGGGCAAGTTCATCCAGTCTGCAGTCGTTCATGTCCTGACCCCGATCGGGAGCCCTGCACCGGCGAAAGGCCGGCGGTTCGCGAAGGGAAAAAACTCCGCGCGCCCAAGGTTTAGCCCGCGGAGCGCAGGCAAGTCAACCATTCAGTTGAGCGTGCTGAGCGAGAAGGAGAGGGTTTCCGTGCGATCCCCCTCGCCCTTCTGAAGCGGGAAGCCGAAGTAGAAGCCCAGCGGGATGGGGTTGGACATCCCCAGGCCGAAGCCAAAGGAGGAGCGGAGCTCTCCCAAGTCCAGACTGCCGAAATCCGGATTCAGCACGCCGGCATCGGCAAAGAGAGTGAAACGGAAGGTCTCGCGTTCGACATACGTGCCGGGCTGGACCTGCGTGTGCAGGGGAATGCGCCACTCCACCGAGCCATTGAGCATCGTTTGGCCGCCAATCGGCTGGCCGCCGATGTTGGGACCGATGCCGCGCAGCGCAAAGCCGCGCACCGTGCCCAGACCGCCGAGAAAGAAGCGCTCGGTGTAGGGTACATCTTCCGTGTCCCCGAAGGCCTCGGACAGACCCGCCCCGAGGCTGAAGTGGAAGCTGGAGCGCACAGCCGGGTCCTCCGGATCCCCGGGCTGCCAGAACCAGTCGAGATCCGCCTGAGCACGCGCGAATTGCCAGTCACCGCCCAGCGGTCCGCCGAACACGCCGTTGCGCGAGGTGACTCGCAGACCGCGCATGGGGTTGATGCGGTTGTCCAGATCCGTGTAGGTCGCGTTGATCAGGAGCCCCTGCAGCATGGAGTCGCCCTCCATGGCGTAGATTCCGGCCGGCAAGGGCAGCTCGTCCGGCTCCGCGAAGCCGCCGCCGAAGTCCGACTCGATGTTGCTGATCTCGATCGACTGGATCGTCGGACCGGCCGCCAGCGAGAAATTGCGCCCGAACTGCCGGCCCAGCAGCACCTGGGCGATGCTGCGATCCTCGTCGTAGAAGCGCCAGAAGCGGCGGCGCGTGCTGAACTCCAGATCGAGGCTGTATGGATTGAAGTGGGACGTGAAGATGTCCGGCTCGTAGAAGCGCACGCGCGCCTGACGCTGAATCGTGCCCGGTGACAACTCGACGACGAAGGTCTGACCCGCACCGTGGAAGGCCTCCTTCTCGTAGAGTTCCTCTGGGAAACTCCACAGCGACGAAGGCAGGTTCGATGCGTCGAAGTTGCGCATCTGCAGCATCACACGCCCGAAGAGGCCGTTGTTCGAGTCGACGCCGGCGTTGACTGTGAAATCGACGACGCGCCCTTCGGTGACCTCGAACTCCAGATCCACCCACTCGGGGTCTTGCGTGGCGATGAAGCGGTAGACCGGATCGCGGTGCTCCAGCGACTGGAATTCATCGCTGAAGTAGTTCGTCGAGTAGATCCGGCTCAGGGAGCGGTTGACCTCGCGCGTGTCGATGCGTTCCCCCGGCAGCACGTCGACCTCGCGGCGCAGCACTCGGTCGCGGGTGTGCTCGCCGCCGGAGAACAGCACCTCGCGGATGTAGCGCTGGCGGCCTTGCTGCAGCTTGTAGACCAGTTCCACTTCGTGGCGCTCGAGGTCAACCACCAGATCGGGCTCCAGGAACTGGAACGAATCCAGCGCCGGCAGGGTGGGATGCGAGGCATAGCCCCGCTCGCCGTAGTAGTTCCGCAGCGCCGAGCCGTCCTCGCGCTGACGCGAGCGCAGGTACAGATCCCCGGGACGCAGCTTGCACAGCGCAAGCAGCTCCTCGCGCGGAAACAGCAGCGGAACTTCCGTTTCCCGGATGCCCGAGGGGCGCTCGTTGGGATCCTGAGTGCGTTCGACGCCGATCAGAGACAGCTTGGAGACGCGGTAGCGGGGGCCCTCATCCACCGCCACGTGGATCGTGACGCGCGAGCGATCCTCGCTGAACTCCAGACGCTCCAGCTCAACCACTGCGTCGAGCCAGCCCAGGTCGCGGTAGACGTCGCGCATCGCCAGCAGATCCGCTTCCAGTTCCTCGCGAACGAAGGGGGTGCCGAACCAGTTGAAGACCCACGGACCGCTCAGTTCGGGCTTGGAGAGCTGCTTGAGGCCGTTCTTCCACCACCAGGCGCCAGTATCCGGGAGCGAGCCGTTGCCGCTGATCCGCACATCGCGCACGCGCACCTTGGGCCCCTCGCGGATCTCGAAGATCACGTCAGGGGTGAGCTCTGCTTGGGCGCCTCCGGCAGCGGCACGCTGTTCGTCGTCGCCGCGGCGGCGAATCTCGATCTCCGCGAAGGCATAGCCCTCCTGTCGATACCCCTCCAGCAGCCGCTGCCGAACCCGCTCGGCCTGATAGAGGAACAACTCGCCGCGCTCTTCGAGCTGTGCCCAGCGCTGGAGTGTGTCGAGATCGATGTCGTCGTTGCCTATGAAGCGCGGCTCGAGATCGGAGGGCATCTCTACCACCCGCAGGACCAGTTCGATTCCGCCGCCGACCTCCACCGCGGAGAGTTCGGGACGCACCTTGTAGGCCTTCCACAGGGTGCGCATGCCTTCTTCCGCGCGCTGCGCGTCGTAGGGCTGCCCGATGGTCTGACCAAGCGCACTCGCGAGTTGCTGCTCCGTGTAGCGCTGGTTGCCCTGCACGCGAATCGCGAGCACCGGACTGCGAGCCTGCAGCGTGGGCGGCGGCAGCACCTGCGCGTCGACCTGCGGAGCCAGCGCGCCTGGAATCAGGCACAACAGGAGGCTGCAGAGCCGGATGGAGTGGTGCACGGGCGAACGGGCTCTCAGGTCTGGAACGGCTGGTCCATGGTGGGCGCCCGGTTCTCAAAGCGCAGGATGCTGCCCTGGAAGCTCAGTCGCACCGTGCCCGTCGGACCGTTGCGCTGCTTGGCGCAGATCACCTCGGCGAGCCCGCGGTTTTCCTCGGTCGGATTGTAGTACTCCGGCCGGAACAGCAGCAGCACCACGTCGGCGTCCTGCTCGAT
>SYGM01000057.1 GCA_005799545.1 Planctomycetia bacterium
AAAAAATTATCGCCATTGTGCGGCTGGATGATTACGCCAGTGCCGTGGATGTGGCGCGCGCGCTTGCAGCCGGCGGCATCCGCGTGCTGGATTGACGCCGTCCGCGCCCGCGGCCGCCAGTTCCTTCGCGCCTTCCGCCGTGGCGACATTGCCGGCCACGACATTGACCGCAAAGCGCCGCTTGAGCTCGCGCACGGTTGCCATGACATTGCTCGAGTGTCCGTGAGCGGTGTCGACCACCAGAACATCGACGCCGGCCTTGACCAGCCCCTCGGCGCGCTCGTAGTCGTGCACGCCGATCGCCGCTGCCACGCGCAGACGACCGCGCGTGTCGGTCGCGGAGTTGGGATAGGCCGAGAGCATGTTGAGGTCCTTCATCGTGATCAGGCCCTTGAGCTCATTGCCCGGCCCCACGATCAGGAGCTTCTCGATCTTGTGGCGGTACAGAAGCTCGCGCGCGTCCTCGAGCGAGGTGCCCGGCGGCGCGGTGACGAGCTTGTCCTTGGTCATGATCTGTGCGACCGGCGTCTCGTCCTTTGTCTGGAAGCGGCAGTCGCGGCGCGTGAGGATGCCCACCACCGTCTTGCCTTCGGTGATCGGCAGGCCGCTGATGTTGTGCCGCGTCATGATGTCGCGCGCTTCGCGGATCGTCGCCGAGGGCGGCAGCGTCACCGGATCGAGGATCACCCCGTTGGCCGAGCGCTTGACCTTGTCGACCTCGCGGATCTGGCCCTCGATCGAGAGGTTGCGGTGGATCACGCCGATGCCGCCCTCGCGGGCCAGCGCCACGGCCAGGCGCTCTTCCGTGACGGTGTCCATGGCCGCCGAGGCCAGGGGGATGTTGATCGCGACATCGCGCGAGAAGCGCGTGGACAGGCGCGCATCCTTGGGCAGCACATCGGAGTGGCGCGGTACGAGGAGGACATCGTCGAAGGTCAGGCCTTCGGGAAACTCAAGCTCGCTCATGCTTCGGCAAGGGGACACAGGGCGCCCTGCGGGTCGGACGCGCTAGGGGGCGTTCGGGGGGGGTGGGCTGCAAACCGTGGATGCTAGCGTCCGATCCCGAGAAAGAAAGAGGGCCCCGGCAGGGTGCCCGAAGGCGCCCAGCGGGGCCCAAGAAGGAGGAGATGGCCTACTTGTCGGAGCCGATGCTCCGTAGCCTGAGTCACAATTCCAAAAAACCTGCTTCTCCGGACTGGGAAAGCCTTTCTCGCCAGCCGGGGGGCTTGGGTTGCCGATGGAGGCCTGCACCTTCACCATGCGCCCCCCGTCTGCCGTGGAACCTGCCCTGCGGATCCCTACCATGTCCCCTGCCATGGAGGCCCCCCGCATGTCCGCAGCCGACCGTCCGCTCAAGGCAGTGCGCCGCGTGGCGGTGATCGGTGCAGGCTACATCGCAGACTTCCACATCCCGATCCTGCGGGAACTCGCCCACCTCGAGCTGGTGGCGATCTGCGACTCCGATCTGTCGCGCGCACAGTCTCTCGCGAGCCGCTACCGAGTCAGTCAGGCGGTGCGGAGCATCGCCGAGCTGAAGGCGCTGGGAGTCGAGCTGGCGCATGTGCTGGTGCCGCCGAACCTGCATGCGAGCCTGGTGCGCGAGCTGCTCGAGGCCGGCATCGGCGCATACGTGGAAAAGCCCTTCGTGCTGAGTTCCAGGGAGGCGCGCGAACTCGGCGAGCTGGCGCGCGCGCGCGCGCTGGCGTTGGGAGTGCACCACAACCACGCGCACCATCCGGCCTTCCTGCGACTTGTGGAACGCGTGCGCGCGGGCGCTATCGGACGCGTCGAGCATGTGCAGGCCAACTGGGCGCTGCCTCTGGCGCAACTCGATGCACAGGACTACTCGCACTGGATGTTCCGCGAGCCCGCCAACATCCTCTTTGAGCAAGCCGTGCACCCACTGAGTCAGGTGCACGCGCTGCTCGGCGCGGTCCGCGAAGGACAGGCGACGCTGCTTGAGACGCGCGAGCTCAACGGCGGCGCGCGCTTTGTCTCGCGCTGGGCCCTGGATGCGCGCGCGGAGCGCGGCACTGCACAGGTCTACCTGTCTTTCGGCTCGCCCTTCCCCCACTCCTCGATCCGCGTGCTCGGCACGGACGGGATGCTCGAGGCGGATTGCGTGCACGACTCGCTGACGCAGGAGCGAAAGAGCCTGTGGCTGGAGTTCTGGAACAGCTTCCTCGCGACGCGCGGCCGCTCGCGCGCGCTCTCGAAGGATGCCTGGCGCGTGCTGCGCAACTATCTCTCCTTCACGCTCGGCCTCGCGCCGCGCAAGGATGCGTTCTGGCTCGGCATGCGCTCGGCGATCGAGAGCTTCCATATCGCGCTGCGGGACGGCCAGCCGCTGCCCTGCGATGCCTTCGCGGCGGCTCAGGTGCTCGAATGGGTCGAGTGCGCGGCGCGCAGCGCTCCCGCTGCGCCTGCGGAAACACAGCTGCCCGCCCCCGGACCCGCGCGGCCCGGCGAGACGCTGGTGCTCGGTGCCACGGGTTTCATCGGCAAGCGCACGATTCACAAGCTGCTCGAAGCCGGCACGCCGGTCACGATCGTCGCGCGGCGCAGCCATGCGCTGCCGACGCTGATCAGCGACAACATCCGCAACGGCCGCATCCGCTTCTTCCGCGGCAGCCTCGAGGATCCCGCGGCGCTGAAGAGCGCGATGCAGGGCGCTGCCTGCGTGATCCAGCTGGCGACCGGCGGCGGCGACACCTGGGAGAAGGTCGAGCGCTCGATGGTGCGCGGCAGCGAAGCGATGGCGCTGGCGGCCGCCGAGCTGGGCGTGGGCCGCTTTGTCTACGTCTCCACCATCGCGGCGCTGTACACCGGCCCCGAGGCGGGCAGCGAGATCCGGGACAGTCTCGAAACCGATCCGATGCCGCAGGCCCGACCGCTGTACTCGCGCGGCAAGATCGCGGCCGAGCAGGCGCTGATGAAGCTCGCGCGCGAGCGTTCGCTGCCGCTGACGATCGTGCGACCGGGCGTGGTCGTCGGCGCGGGCACGCCCATGCAGCACTCCGGTTACGGCCTGTGGACGCGCGACAATCAGTGCATCGGCTGGGGAGCAGGCGACACGGGTGTGCCGCTGGTCTGGGTCGATGATGTCGCCGACGCGCTGGCGCGCCTGGCGCGGCATCCTGGACACGATCTCGACGGACAGGCGCTCAATCTGTGCGCGCGCACCGATCTCACGGCGCGCGAGCTCGTCGCCGAGCTTTCGGCGCACACCGGCCGTCCGCTGGAGTTCCACGCGCGCTCGCTCGCGCTGAGCCAGGCCATGGAAATCGGCAAGTGGGTCATCAAGAAGCTCGGCCGCCGCAAGGGCGTCGAGTTCCCCTCCTGGCGCGATCTCAAGGCGCGCAGCCTGTGCGTGCCCTTCACGAGCGACCTGGCGCGCACGAAGCTCGCCTGGAAGCCGCTGGAAGAGCGCGAGGCGCTGCTCAATGCCGCGATTCGCGTCTATCGCTGAGGCACGCTAGCTTAGAGGCACGCCATGTGCCTCGTCGCCCTTGCCCTGATCGCCGCCGCCAGCCACGCGCTGCCGAACCTGCCCGGCCGGGCATTCTACGCCGACAAGATCCTCACCGCCGAGCGCAGCGGGCCCGGCTGGATCGACCACGGCGTGCTGCTGGTGCAGGGCGAGCGCATCGTCGGCGTCGGCAAGGCCGCTGAGCTCAGCGTGCCGGAGCACTTCGAGCGCGTTGATCTGGGCTCGCGCTGGATCATGCCCGGCATGATCGACCTGCACAGCCACATCGGCGGGAGCCTGGGCGACATCAACGACATGGTGCTGCAGCTCAATGCGGGCCTGCGTGTCAATCCCACGGTGGTCCCGCGCAACGACCTGCTGATGCTGGCGCTGGCGGAGGGCGTCACCACGGTGCTCTACATCCCCGGCTCGGGCACCAACATGGGCGGAGCGGGTCTCTTGCTGAAGACCAGCGGGAAGAGCTACGAGACGATGCTGGTGCGCGATCCCGGCTCGCTCAAGATCGCGCAGGGCGACAATCCCACGCGCTGGGGCTACGGCATGGGCCGCTCGCTGATGAACTACCACATCCGCACGGAGCTCGCGCGCGGCAGCGCGTATGCAAAGGCTCGCCTAGAAGGCACGCGCGAGCGCGATCCGCGCTTCGACGTGTTTCCTGAGCTTTTCGGCCGGCGCACGCAGGTCTCGACGCACACGCAGATCTACCAGCTCGTGATGCAGACCATCCGCATCATCCGCAACGAGTTTCAGGTCGATGTCTACATCGATCACGGCGAGTTCCTCGGCTATCTCGCCACCGAACAGGCGATTCAATCGGGCGTCAGCGCGATCTGCGGACCGCGCATCGTCGACAACCCCAACGGGCGCCTCGACACCGACGGCCGCATCCAGGGTGTGGCGGCGGGCTACCAGAGCCGCGGCATGCCGCTGGTCGGCTTCAACACGGATGCGCCCGTGGTGCCCGGTGAGGAGCTTGCGCTGCAGGCCGGGATGAGCGCGCGCTACGGCTTCGAAATCGGCTCGCTGGAGGCCGTGCGCGGTCTGACGATCGTTCCTGCGATCGTCGCGGGCATCGAAGCGCGCGTCGGCAGCCTGGAAGTCGGCAAGGAAGCCGACTTCGTGATCCTCGGAGGCGATCCCGCCGATCCGCGCAGCACGGTGCACTCGGTTTGGGTGCAGGGCGAAGAGGTTCACACCCGCGCGCCGCGCTAAGATCGGGGCATGATCCTGCCCCTGCTGCTGGCGCTGTCACCCATTCCGGCACTGAACGCCTCCGCTCCCAAAGCGCAAGGCTGGAAGCAGCCGCCCGAACCGATCGTGCGCCTGCTCGATGCGCCGCCGACGCCGCAGTACGAAGTGACAGCGGATGGCCGGCATGTGCTGGTGACGAGTTCCGCCGCGATGCCCGGCATGGACGAGCTGGCGCGGCCCTGGATCGCGCTGGCGGGCATGCGCATCGATCCGGCGCGCCACGCGCCGTTCGAGACCGGCGGCATGGTCTCGCTCTCGGTGCGCCGAATCGACGAGGACACGCTGCGTCCGGTGGCGCTGCCGGCGGGCGCGAAGATCGCCGGCATGAGCGTCGCTCCGGACTCGGCGCACGCCGCGCTGACGCTGGCCTTCGAGAACAAGCTCGAGCTGTGGCTGCTTGAGCTCGAGACACTCAGGCTGCGGCCGCTCGCCGGTCCGCTGCAGGCCACTCTGGGTTCCGCCGTGCGCTGGTGGAGCGGCTCGACGAGCCTGCTCGTCAAGCTGATGCCCGAGGACTCCGGCGAGCCGCCGCAGGCACCGGCCGTTCCGTCGGGGCCGTCGATGCAGGAAAGCAGCGGCCGCAAGACCGCGCTGCGCACCTATCAGGACCTCCTGCGCGACGCGCACGATGAAGCGCTGCTCGAGCACTACGGAAAATGCCAGCTGGCACAGGTTGCCCTCGATGGCAGCGTGCGCCGAGTCGGCAAGCCGGGCCTGTACACCGAGGTCGAGCCCTCGCCCGACGGCCAGTGGCTGCTCGCGACCCGCATCGTGCGACCCTACAGCTACGTGCTGCCGCTGGGGCTTTTCGCCAACGAAACCGAGCTGCTGCGCGCCGATGGTTCCGCTGCGCGCGTGATCGCTGCGCAGGGTGTGGGCGATGACATTCCGCCGCAGGGCGTGCGCAAGGGTCCGCGCGAGCACCAGTGGCAGCAGTCGGCCGATGCGACGCTGTGGTGGCTGGAGGCGCTCGATGGCGGCGACCCGCGCATCAAGAGTGAACAGCGCGATCTGTGGCGCTCTTGGAGCGCGCCGTTCGAGGGCGAACCCGCCGAGCGCCTGCGCATGGAACACCGCGCGCAGGGTCTTGCCTGGCTGGCGGACCCCGAGCGCGTGATCGCGCGCGAATACGATCGCGATCGGCGCTGGATCCGCGCGCGGCTGGTCAACCGGACCGACGGCAGCGCGCGCGTGATCGAGGATCGCAGCATGAACGATCGCTACGGCGATCCGGGCGCGCTGGTACTGCGCACCGATGCGCGCGGCAGCCGCCTGGTGCGCGAGGAGGGCGGTTTCGCCTATCGCCGCGGCGAGGGAGCCTCGCCTGAGGGCGCGCGCCCCTTCCTCGACCGCGTGCGGCTCGATGGCGAGGAACGCACGCGGCTGTGGCAGTGCGACAAGGGCTGGTACGAGCAGATCGTCAGCATCCTGCCGCTCCAGGCCAGCGCCGGCTCGCCCCGGCTCGTCACGCTGCGCGAGTCGACCTTGAGCGTGCCGAACTACCAGCTGCGCGATCTCGACAAGGGCTCGGTGCGCGCGCTCTCCGACTTCCCGGATCCCGCGCCACAGCTGCGCGGAGTGACCAAGGAGCTGATCACCTACAAGCGCGCGGACGGCGTCGAGCTCTCGGGCACGCTCTATCTGCCCGCGGATCGCAAGCCGGACGAGCGCCTCCCGCTGTTCGTGTGGGCCTATCCGCTGGAGTACAACGATGCCGCGACCGCCGGCCAGGTCAGCGGCTCTCCGCATCGCTTCGTGCGCGTGCGCGGTGCCAGCCATCTGTTCCTCGTGACGCAGGGCTACGCCGTGCTCGACAACGCCACCATGCCGATCGTCGGCGATCCGGAGACGATGAACGACACGTTTCTCGAGCAGATCGTCGCGGCGTCGCAGGCGGCGATCGATGCCGTCGCCGGTCGCGGCGTCGCGGATCCCGCGCGCGTCGGGGTCGGCGGCCACAGCTACGGCGCCTTCATGACGGCCAATCTGCTGGCGCACTGCGACCTGTTCCGCGCGGGCATCGCGCGCAGCGGCGCCTACAACCGCACGCTGACGCCCTTCGGCTTCCAGAGCGAGCGCCGCACGATCTGGGAGGCCCCGCAGAGCTATCTCAAGCTCTCACCCTTCCTCGCCGCCGACAGGATCAACGAGCCGCTGCTGCTGATCCACGGCGAGCAGGACGACAACATGGGCACGTTCCCGATCCAGTCCGAGCGCCTGTACCCGGCGCTGCAGGGCAACGGAGGCAAGGCACGCCTCGTGATGCTGCCGCACGAATCGCACGGCTACCGCTCGCGCGATGCGGTGCTGCACACGCTG
>SYGM01000058.1 GCA_005799545.1 Planctomycetia bacterium
CGAGGAAGCGCACCACATGTTCGTCGGCCAGACGGGCGTCGGTCGCGTGATCGACCGCGCCTGCACGCTGATGAAGGAGCACCCGGGCAAGGATGTCACCCAGTTCGGCGCCATCCCGCTCGAGCTGATCCAGCGCTACATCAACTTCTGGTACTCCTCCTCGACCGACCTCTACGGTGCCGAGGTCTCCTCCAACTCGGCCAACTTCTTCGCGGCCGGCCTGAAGGGCCGCGCCTACGAGGATCGCTACAAGGAGCACAAGGCCAACGAGGGCTCGATGCGCATCGAGCGCTTCGTCGACGGCAAGCTCAGCGCCGAGGACGTCGCCATGCGCAACGCCATGAACGAGGTGCTGCGCTCGGAGTACATCAAGGACTGCGAGAAGGGCGTCGACTACTGGAACCGCATCACCGAGAAGCACGGCATCGACTTCCGGTTCAAGCTGCCCCACCGCCGCTTCAACCGCCGCATCGGCGACTACGCCGCCGGCCGCTTCGACTTTGATGGCAACCCGATCTCGGAAGCCGAGTGGAACCAGAAGGTCGACCAGTGGCTGCCGAACGACAAGGATCGCGCCTACGTCAAGTCGCTGATGGTGCCCTGCTACGAGAAGGGCAAGTTCGCGAGCTGGATCTCCGCCCCGCTGCGCGGCATCAACGACCAGGCGACCGACTTCGAGTACGTCAAGCTCTGACAGCCGAAGGCAGAACGTCAATCATGAAAAAGCGCCGCGAGTGGACTGTTCGTCCGCTCGCGGCGCATGATTTTGCCGGGAGGCTGCTCGTTTGAGCCGGGAGGCTTGAAGCTCTCAGGAGCTTCGCAGGCCCCGCGGCGCCATCAGCCCTTGCTCTTCTCCATCACGCGGTCCATGACGTTGGCGCTCTCCGGCGGCGGGACGATGCCCAGCGCGCGGCCGAGACGCTTGCGGCCGTAGACGGGGTTCTCGAGGTAGTACAGAGTGCGCTCCATGAAGCGCTTGGCGC
This sequence comes from Planctomycetia bacterium, assembly GCA_005799545.1. Classification (GTDB taxonomy): domain Bacteria; phylum Planctomycetota; class UBA1135; order UBA1135; genus SYGM01. The sequence goes on from SYGM01000058.1 coordinate 984, forward strand.
GCTGCGGATAGCCGTAGTACCAGCGCTCGTAGCTGCGCACCATGTTCTTGCGCAGCTCCTCGAGCTCGATCTGCGTGAAGTGCTCGTGCTTGTAGGCCGAGCGATTGGAGGACACATAGTTCTCGCTGAGGTCGGTGAGATCGATGTTGGCGAGGTAGCCGTCCCAGCTCTCGGTGCCGATCAGCGGGTTGAACACGCTGACGCGCACGAGGTCGGGCGAGGCCAGCTTGAGCACCTTCTCCGTCTCCTGAATGTCCTGCAGGGTCTCGCCGGGCGAGCCGACGATCAGGTAGACCTTGGCCCAGATGCCCGCGCGGCGGGTCATCTTGGCGGCCTCGATGATCACTTCAGGCGTCAGGTCCTTCTTGAGGACGTCCAGCATGCGCTGGCTGCCCGATTCCCAGCCGTAGTAGATGCGGCGGCAACCGGCGCGGTGCATGTGCTTGAGCAGCGGGTAGTCGACGCAGTCGGCACGCGTGTTGGCGATCCACTCGAACTTGAGGCCGCGGCGCAGGATCTCGTCGCACATCTCGTGGATGCGCTTCTTGCGCAGCGTGAGGATCTCGTCGACGAACAGGATCACGCCGGGGTTGTAGGTCTTGACGATGTGCTCAAGCTCATCGACGATCAGCTCGGTCGAGCGCACGCGGAAGCCGCGGCCGGTGAGCTCCTTCTGGCAGAAGATGCACTTGAAGGGGCAGCCGCGCGTCGTGAAGATGTACGTGAGACGCTCGGGGTTGAGCTGGAAGTAGCGGTCCATCGGCAAGAGGTGCCGGGCCGGCAGCGGCAGATCGTCGAGCTTCTTGATCAGCGGCGGAGCCGAGTTGTCGATGACGAGCTGGCCCTCGCGCATGCCGGCGAGGCCCGCCACGGCCTGCAGATCCTCCAGACGCCCGCCTTCGAGCGCCTTCATGAACTGCGGCAGCGTCTCTTCGGCCTCGCCCTTGAGGACGTAGTCGAAGTAGCCCGAGTCGAGGAAGATGCCCTGGTCGACGGAGGCGTGCGGGCCGCCCATGATCGTGATCTTGCCCTTGGACTTGGCGTACTTGGCCCAGGCGATCGCGCGGCGGATGTTGGGCGTCAGCGCGTCGAAGCCGATCACATCGTTGCGATCGATGGCATCGCGCATGTACTGGTCGTTGACGATGCGCTCATCGCACAGCTCGACCGGAATCTTCTCGCGCTCGAGGGCGGCCCCGAGGTAGGCGATGCCCAGCACCATCGCGAGGGGGTCTTCCTGGACGTGGGGCTTGACGTAGGTGAGCAGGATCTTGCGCATGATGTCGCTTCTGGGAGGGACCTAGGCTGAAATCTACCCCTCGCGTCAGATTCTCGCAACCCGCGCAAGGGCCTCAGCTTAAGGCTACCCAGCCCTTCATCGGCTGCCGGTGGCTTTCAGATGCAATCCGGATCAAGAGCCGCGGGCCCGCTGGTACTCCTCGAGGCACTCCGCGGCCAGCCGCTCGATCCTAAACCGATTGTGCAACCTGACTTGCCCCGCCTGACCGTATTCCCGGGCCCGGGAGGGGTCGCTCAGCAGCTCGGCGATGGCTTGCGAAAAAGCCTCCACATCGAAGGGGTTTCGGATCAGGCCGCTGACCCCGTCCTCGACGACCTCGGGGCTGCCGCCGAAGATGGTGGCGACGACCGGTTTGGCGTGCTCCATGGCCTCGAGGTTGACCATCCCGAAGGTGTCGAAGCAGATCGAGGGCGTCACGAACACATCGACGGCTTCCAGCGCCGCCTGCAGCTCCTCGCCCTCGAGCCAACCGGTGGCGACGATGCGCTCCGCCACACCGAGCTCGCGCGCGCGCTGTGCGAACTCGCGCTCGTAGACATCGCGCTTGCCGAGCACCAGGAGGCGCAGCTGCGGAAAGCGTCCGGCGAGCCGCTGCAGCATCTCCAGCAGCTGGAAGACGCCCTTCTGCTCGTGCAGACGTCCGCCCATCGCGATCAGCTGCATCCCCTCCAGCCCGCGCTCGCGGCGAAAGCGATCCACGGCCTCGGCGCTGACCGGCCGGGCCTGCGGCTCCAGCGCGTTGTGCAGCACGCGATCGACGCGGATGCGGTTTTCGGCGAGCGCGCGCGCCAGCTCGTGCGAGACGGCGCTGATGCGCTGCACATCGCGCTCGAGCACGCGACGGATGGCGCGGTTGCGCATGGGATTCCAGCGCAGTCGCTGGCAGGGCAGGCACTTCTGCCAGTAGGCGCGATAGTCGCGCAGCTCGCCGCGCTGCTCGGGGCCGCCGTGAAAACACGTCAGCTTCTGATGACAGAAGGTCATCACATCATGCGCCGTGAACAGGACGGCGGCTCCGGCCGCGCGCGCCTGCGTCAGCGCCGCGTAGGAAAGGTGCGTGTGGATCAGGTGCGCGTGGACGATGTCGGGGCGGAACTCACGGTAGATCCGCGCCAGCGGCTCGCGCACGCGCGGGTTGTCGAGGCTCACCCAGGAACGCCAGCGCGGGTTGTACGCGGAGTGCAGGCGATGCACGCGCACGCCTTCGATCTCGACGGGCGTGCTATCCGCCGCCTGCTCGGTTGTGCTGACGATTTCGGCGACATGACCTGCGGCCGCGAACTGACGCGCCAGCTGGTAGCACAGGCGCACGGAGGAGCCGATGCGCGGATCATGCAGATCGTTGAGCAGGAGGATGCGCATGGCCGTCATTTCCCGCGCTCAGCGAGCACAGCCCGGTACAGCTGCAGCACGGCCTGTGCATTGGTGCGCCAGTCGCTGCTCCGGGCATGCTGGCGTCCCTCTTCACCCAGACGCTGGCGCAGTGCGCCGTCCTGCATCAGCTGCTCTAGCGCGCGCGTCACGGCCGAGAGCTTCTGCTCGACGAGCAGGCCCGTGACGCCATTCATCACCGCGTCTTCCGCCCCGCTGTCGCGCGAGCCGATCACGGGCACGCCGGAGGCACCGGCTTCCAGATAAACGATGCCGAAGCCCTCAAAGCCCCCGTCGCTCGCCGTGACCGGCGTATGGACGAAGACCGCCGCGCGCTGCATCAGATCGCGCTTGTCGGCTTCGGGGACATTGCCGAGGAAGTGCACTCGATCCAGACCGCGCGAGCGTACGAGCTCGCGCAGCCGGGCTTCGTACTCATCCCCGCTGAGCTTGCCCACGATGTAGTGATGCCACTGCGGGAAGCGCTCCGCCAGCTCGACGAACGCTCCCAGCGAAAGGTGATGTCCCTTGCGCTCCTTCAGTTCCCCCATCGCCAGCGTGTAGGGATGCGCGTGCCAGGGCCGCGTCTCGCCGGCGGGCAGCGCCGGCGCGGCGTAGCTCGCCGCATCGACGGCGTTGGGAATCACGACGCGCCGCGCATTTGAGACAGGCCCAGCAACGGGCTCTACCCCCAGCTCGGCATCCAGCAGCCGCGCGGTGTAGCCGCTGACGCTGATCAGGCGCGCAAATCCGCGGTAGCAGGCCCGCGCGCGGGCGCTGTGGCGCCGATCCTTCAGCGGCTGAACGCTGTAGGTGCCGTGGGCCGTGGCGATGCAGGGCTTGCCCGCGAGCTGTGCTCCACGCAGTCCGATCCAGCTGTGCGGATAGTCCTTGATCGCATGCACCAGATCGCAGCCCTGCGCGGCCCGGCTCGTGCGCAGGATCGCCGGCAGCGAATGCGCCCAGAAGCGCATGCGGCTCATGTGGAACAGATAGTCCGGCGGCAGACCGACTTCGACCTGCCAGCGCGCCGGCACCTCGGCCGAGGTCGGCCGGTGCTTGCGCGCGAGCAGAACGCGCACCGAGAGCCGCGGCTCCAGCTCCTCCAGTGCATGGATCAGCCTCACCGCATAACGTCCCACCCCGTCGAGGTCCGAGAGCGAATCCGTGAGGTAGAGCACGCGCATGGAGGCAGGGCCGTAAGGCCAGATCGAACACTACCGCCTGCCCGGCTGCAAGCGCGTGCAATCCGCCTGCGAAAGCGGCACTCTGGTGAGCCTCATGGTGCAGGGCAAGGAAGGTCGGGGGGCGTTCGGAGGCTTCATCGGACCGCGCACGCTCCTCGAGGCAGTGCGCAACGGCGCGCCCTGGCTGTTCGACGGCACGCATCCTGATTCCGGCCGGGTGCCCTCGAAGCCGGCGCAGCGGCTGCATGAACACGCCGCGCACGAGCTGGGCTGGTGGGCCATCCTGCGCCACGCGGAGCAGCTGCTGCAGGCCTGCGAGGAACCGACGCCCGCGCAGCGCACGGACTACTTCGCGCTGTGCCTGGCGGCCCACTTCGCTTCCGTGGCGAGCTACGTGCCGACCGATGTCGACGCCAAGATCCGCCATGCGCTGTGGTTCGAGCCGATGCCGGAGGAGGAGCGCGGCATCATGCTCGAGCTGGCGCTGGGGCTGTCACGCTGGGACATCACGCGCATCTCCGCGCGCTGCGTGCATATGGATGAGACCGGCCCCGTCAGCGGTCACGACGGCGAGCGCCTCTCCGTGCTGTGCGGGGCGCTGCTCGGCATGCGCGCGGCCGGGCGCAAGGACGATGCCGAGCGCGTCGATGCGGCCATCGATGAGGAGCTGCGCCGCGAGGCACGCGCGTTCGCGATCCTCGAGGCCAGTCCCGGACGCGAGATCGAATGGCTCAACCTCGCCAACTCGATGACGCACAACGCCGGCGACATCCTGCAGGCGCTCGATCGCAAGGGCGTGCGCGAGTGGTCGCAGGAACCGATGGAACGCTACGGCGATCTCGCGCGCACGCGCTTCGAGCGCTACGGCGGAGCTTTCGGCAAGGCGGCCACGCTGTACCGCGAGCTGCTCGCCAGCGAAGGCCACCGGCACTACCCCATGCGCGAACAAAAGCTCCTGCGCGCCAGCCACGAGCTGCTGCTGCCGCTGGGCCCGTTCCTCGACGCATGGGGTGCGCGACTGGCGAGCTGGCCTGCCTGGGGAGCGCGCGAGCACGCGGCGATCGCAAGCTCGCTGATCGAAGGCTGTCGCCGCGTGGCGGGACAGGAAGGCTACTACCGTGCGCTGGTGGGCTTTGCGAAGACGCGCTCCGGCGGACTGGAGTCACGCGAGCTCGAGACGCAGCTCAGCGGGGCCGCGAAGAAGCTGCTCAAGGACACCGAGCTGAAGAAGAAGCTCGCCGTGCGGCGCGAAAGCTTCGAGTCGAGCTACGCCAAGCGCGCGCGGGCGCTGCTCGCGGGCTGGCGCTAGACGCGCGCGCGCATCCACTCGACCAAGCGCTGCGCGCGCGCATCCCAGGTGTGGTGCGCGGCCCGCGCGCCGAGCGCCGCTCCCAACCGCGCGCGCAGGGCCTCATCGCCGAGCAGGCGCTCGATCGCCGCTGCCAGAGCGGTTGCATTCTCGGGTTCGACCAGCAGCGCATCCTGTTCGTGGGTCAGGATCTCGCGCAGCGAAGGCAGATCAGAGGCCACCACCGGAATGCGCGCCGCCATGGCCTCGAAGACCTTGAGCGGCGAGGTGTAGCGCGCGCTGATTGCTGGCCGGGCGCGGTTGGGCACCACGCAGAGATCCCCGGCCGCGAGATACCACGGCACGGTCTCAGGCGGCTGGAAGCCGTCGATGCGCACGTGCGCAAGGCCGCCCGCCTCCGCTCGCAGGCGCTGTACATCGGCCTCCATCCCGCCCGCGATCACGAAGTAGACCTGCGGCAGGCTGCGCGCCGCCTCCAGCAGCACATCGACGCCCTTCCACTCCAGCAATCCGCCCGTGTAGACGACGATCGGCGCTTCCGCGGGCAGCTGCAGCCGCCGGCGTGCTTCCGTGCGCGACAGGGGAGCAGCAAAGCGCGCGGGCTCAAAGCCATCGTGCTCCACGCGAATCGAATCCGGCGCAAGCCCCAGCTCGATCAGATCCTCGCGCACGCCTCCGGAGATAGCGACGATGCCGCGCGCGCGAGCGCCCGCTGCGAGCAGGGCCCGTCGGCGCAGGCGACCGCCCGGCACGCGGTGGATCTCGAGAAACACCGGCCGGCCGGATCGCCGCAGCAGCCGTTGCGCGCATTCCACCTCGCGCGAATAGACGAGGGCTTGCGGCCACTCGCGCGCGATGCGCTGCGCGGCGGCGCGCGAGAAGCTCAGCTCCTGCACGCGAGCGGGCACATACTGCAGCGCGCGCGGCAGCCGATCGATCCAGTCCACGCAGGCGGCCTCTTCCAGGCGCGGCCTGGCGCCGCGGGGCACGCCGTACCAGTCGAACAGATCGGTCCCCGCAGGCAGCTCGAGGCTGCGTCGGCGTCTGGCCGTCAGCAGAATGGTCTCAAAGCCCGCGCGCGCGAAGCTCGCCGCGCACTGCGCCACCTGCAGCGACTGCGCGCGCGCCGAGGGCATGCGCGCGTTGGCGACCAGCACCAGCTGATTCATCGCGGCGCCTTGGGCGGCGCTTGCTCGTCGCCGCCCGTGTAGCCCAGCTGCTGGAAGCGCGCCTTCATCTCCAGATCGCGATGCGACTCCTCCATGCGCCGCACAGGCAGCCCCTCGTTCCAACGCCGCAGTGCCTGAAACAAGGCTTCGGCCTCCTGCGGATGAGCCTCGAGCACATTGCGCTGCTCGTGAGGATCGCTCGTGAGCTCGTACAGGCGCGGCAGGAAGCGATCCTTGACGGCGCGCGCGGCGACGAGCGTAGGCTCCTGCCAGGCGCGCGCGTCGACGAGCAGCTTGAATCGGCCGTTCTGCGCGGCGTGGAAGTAGGCGTTTTCCGCGAACGAATGCTCCCGCACGCTTGCGGATTCGCCGCGCACCAAGGACATCAGGCTGCGACCGTCGATCTCGCCGAAGGCGCGCACCTCGCTCTCCTCCACGGGCAGACGCATGTTCACCAGCTCGCAGGCCGTTGGCAACAGATCGATGGAGTCTGTGAGCGCGGCCACGCGCCGACCGGCGGGCAGGCTCTTGGGCCAGCGCATCACCAACGGGATGCGCAGGTTGGTCTGCACCATGTGGTCATGCTCCCACAGACCGTCCTCCCCGAGCGACTCGCCGTGGTCGCTGGTGACGATCACCAGCGTCGAATCGAGCACACCCTTGGCGCGCAGTGTCTCGACCAGCTCGCCGATCATGCGGTCGGCATGCGCCACCCCGGCGTAGTACAGATCGCGAATGCGCTGCACGTCCTCGGGCGTCGGGGTGTAACGGCCCGCTTCGATGGCCTCGCGCTGCACCGAGTAGAAGGCCTGGATCGGCCCCTTGTAGGCGGGATCGAGGTAATGCTCGCGCAGATCGGCGGGCGGATCGTAGGGTGTGTGCGTCGAGTACAGGTGCACCATCGTCGCAAAGCGCTTGTCATGGTGCTGCTCCAGCCAATCACGGGCATTGCTGGCGACGATCGCGCTATCGAAGCGCGCCTCGAACTTGTTCTTGAACACGAAGAGCAGCAAGTCGCTGCGGAAGACGCTCCAGGTGCTGTCGAGCCGCACCAGGTCGTGCCCCACCATGGCTTCGAAGTACTCGTCAAAGCCGCGCAGCAGGCCCGAGCCGGTGGAGAGCGTGCCGGTGTGGAAGCTCGCCGTGATCCAGTCGGAATCTTCCATCGCGCGGCCGTCGAGGCGCTCACCGGTCTTGAGATGCCAGGGCAGCGTGATGTTGGGCGGCATGCGCAGCCCGGGCTCCATCTTCACCAGTCCGTGGCGGCGCGGGTACTTGCCCGTCAGCATCGAGCCGAAGCTCGGCCAGGTGAACGGCACCTGCGTGAAGTGGTTCTCGAACAGGACCCCCTCGGTTGCGAGCCGGTCGATGTTGGGTGTCTTGACGCGTGGATCGCCGTAGCAGCCCAGCGTGTCCTGCCGCAGCGCATCCACCACGATGAACAGGATGTTCGGCTGGTCGCGGTTGCGGTCCTGGATCTGTCCACGGGGCGTGGCCGCGTCCTCCATGGCGTGGTGCACGAAGCCCAGCACGATCGCCAGCGCAGCGAAGATCGAGATGCTGCGCATCAGCATGGCTGGCAGGCGCGTGAACCAGCGCGCGAGCCACCAGCCGAACAGCGCGCACACGATCAGCATGCCGGCGGCGCTTGCGAGGCGCTCAGGCGAGCTCGCGGGCCGGCCGTAGAAGACCCACGGCCGAGACCACCAGTAAAGCTCGACGAACAACACGGCCATGAAGCCCAGCGCGACCAGCGCCAGATAGCGGCGCGTGAGCTCGCGCAAGCGCGCACGCAAAAGCGGATGCAGCACAACCGCCAGCACGCTCAACGCCGCGATCCACAGCGCGACGTAAAGACCCACCGCGCTGCCCAGACAACCGATCCAATCCCAGGCGCTGAGGTTGGCCGTGCCGACGCAACCGGCGACCAGACCGTCACACAGGCCGTGCAGGGCGCCCACCAGCAGTCCGGCGGACAGACCGGCCTGCACGCTGGTCAGTAGACCGGACGGGGGCTTTCGAAACGCGGGGTGAGGGTTCATCGGGCCTCCAGACGGTACGAAATGCGGGTGCCCTCGCGCAGCACCTCGCTGGCAAGTCGCGGCATGCGGTAGCTCACGTCTGTGGCGCCGCCGGCATCCCGCAGGTGCTCCTCGATCTCCAGGGCCCCGCCGCCCACGCGATAGGAACGCACGAGTCGCGCAGCGGGCAGCGGGCTGCCATCGGCGTGCGCCAGCTGGCTGTGGACCTCGATACCTTCGGGAAGGGCCACCAGTTCCGCGGCGCAGGCATGCTGGCTCGCGACCTTGGCGCTCGCTGGATCGAGCACGCCACGGCGCAATGTCGCCGGCACCCGAGTCAGCGCGCTGCCCAATCGGCCGGCGCGAGCGTCGACGCGCGCCTGCCACAGCGAGAAGCGCAGCACATCACGCCCCGAGCGCCAGCCGCGCGCGAACGACCAGGCCCCTGCACGTGCGCTCCATTCCGCTTCGGGTGTCACCAGCATTCCTTCGCGGCGTCGCTCGAGCAGCTCCGTGGCGCTGGGCTTGTCGTACACGCGCAGCAGTCCCGCACCATGCGGGCTGCCGTGGTTGAGATTGTGCGCCGGACGAGCACCGCGCACCCAGGCCACGATGCGCGCATCCTCGAGGCGCGCCAGCGAAGCATCCGGGAAGCAGCGCACATGAATCTCGATCGCACCGGGAGCGCTCGGCCGCGGTCGCGGCAACGCCAGCGCACGCGCCAGCGGTTCCGCCGCGCGCGCGATCCACGCGGCGTGCGCAGCCCAGAACACCGGACACTGGTAGCTGCGCGCAGTTCCCGGCAGCGGATGATGGCTCTGCGGCTCGCCGCTGTCCTTGAGATGGGCCACCCAGCTGCGGAACGAGGCCGCCGCGGCCTGGCCGTAGCTCTCGCGTCCGCTCAGGCGATAGCCCTGACACAGCGCATGCACGTCGAAGACATGGCTCGCCACCTCGTAGTGCGCACCCCAGTACCAGGGCTTGGCTTCCAGCAGTCCGGGTTTGATGCCGTCCGGTCCGACCAGCGCCAGCAGAAACTCCAGCGCGCGCGCCAGCGCCGGCGCGAACTGGGGCGAGCGCGGGTCGCGGCCCATGCGCTGCAGCGAATGGATCACGAACCCGGGAATGCGCGAGTGGTAGAAGCTCGAGACATCGGCCGAACCGGGATGCTCGCCGCCCCATTCCTGAGGATGGTAGGGGTAGCTGCCGTCGGCGTGCGCGATGCCCTCGAGCACACCCACGGCCTCGATCGCGGCGGCTTCGAGCACGGGATCGGCTTCCAGCGACCACGCAGCCGCGAGTCCGGTCAGCCCCCAGGCACGCTGCGCGGGGATGCCCTTGTCGAGCACGGCGTAGCGCAGGTAGGTGCGCGCGTGCAGCAGACAGGCTTCGCGCGCGGCTTCGCGCTCTTCGGCGGGCACCTCCGCACCGAACTCGTGCACGAACTCGGCCAGTGCATCGGCGCAGGCGCCTCCGTCGATGACGCTGTTGGAGCAGTTGAACGGATCGTGACGGCCGGGACGGAAGGTGTGACAGGGGCTGGTGCCCTCGCGCACGAGGTTCGTCACCAATCGACGCGCCTGCTGGCGCGCGAGCTCCTTCAGCCACTCGCGATCGGCAGCGGGATCGAGCGCGCGCAGGCGCGCCGCGAGAATGATCAGGTACGCACTCTTGCCGGTGTGCTCGACGCGGTGCTCGGGACACAGCACGCGGCCTTCCCGGTCACGCAAGGAGGCCAGCCAGCGCGTGACGCGCATCAAAGGCACCAGAAGCTCGCTCGTCAGCGCGCTCACGGGACCGACCTGCCTTGGCGCATCTCGGCGACCAGTCGCCGCATCAGCGCCCCCACCTCGTGGTCGCGAGCGACGATGGCGCGCAGCTCTCCGCCCAGGCGCAGGCGCTCGGGCCGGGACGCTTCCAGCAGCCGGCGTGCCTTGCGCGCCAGATCGTTCGCATCCCGCGGCGTGAACAAGAGCTGCTCGCGCTCAGGCCCCAGCGCTTCGAGCACGCGCGGAATCGAATCGTTGCAGGACAGCACGGGCGTTCCGCTCGCCATGGCCTCCAGCACGACCTTGTCGACGCTGCCGGTGTGGCTGGCGTTGATCAGAAGGTGCGCCTGACGATAATGCGCGGGAATCGTGCGCCAGGGCAGCGCGCCGCACCACTCGACGCAGCCCTCAAGTCCCAGCTCGCGCGTGCGCGCCAGCACGGCCTGCTGGTACGTGCGGTCCGCATCGGTCATCGTCCCGCCGATCCACTGCAGCGTCGCCGGCACGCCCTCGCGCCGCAGCACGGCGAGCGCCTCGAGCACCGTCTCAGGATCCTTGGCGGGCGTGAGGCGTCCCACGCTGAGCATGCGCAGCGGCACGCACTCCTCCGCCGCGGCGAGCGAAAAGTGCTCGAGATCGATGCCGTGACCGGTGATGACGCGGGCCGGCGTTTCCACGCGCAGCGATTCCTCACTGGCGGTGAAGACCTTGTCGACGACCGTCACGGCCTTGCGCAGGCGCTGATCGACGCCTGCATGCGTGTACCACAGAAACAGCCCTGCACCGCAGGCGCGCGCGCGACGCTCGGCCAGCAACGCATAGCGCGGCACCATGTGCGCCAGCACCGCATCGAAGTCGTCCTTGACCAGTGCTTCGCGCAGATGCGAGCGGTAGCGCAGCCAGCGCAGCAGCCGACCATGCTCCCCGACGATGCGCACGCTGGCATTGGAGGGCAGCGTGGAGAGATCGCCGGCGCGCAGCGTGATCGAGCGCACTTCCTCGCACTCGCGCGCCAGACCGCGGATCCAGCCGGGCACGAAGCCCAGCACCGCGTCATCGGCATCGACCACCTGCGTCAGAAAGAGCAGCTTCATCCGCGCAGCGCACGCTCCGGAAAAGGCTCGCCCGCCAGCCGGTGGAGCTCGCTGGCGTAGAAGCGGATGGTCCGCGCATACTCGAATTCCTGCGCGCGGCGCGCGCCCTCACGGCCCGCGGCAAGCCGCTGCGCTTCGTTCGCGAGCAACGCCGCGATGCCTTCCGCAAGGCTCGCGACATCAAAACCCACCAGACGGCCCGCCCTGCCGTCCTCAAGCAGATCCGGCATGACGCCCACCGGAGTGCTGATCACCGGCGTGCCGCAGGCCATGGCCTCGACGGTGAAGCGCGGACCGCCTTCGCAGGTGGAGGCGCAGACCACGAGTCGCGACTCGCGGTACAGCTGCGCCAGCTCGGCCGGATCGGCCACCCACTCCTTCCACGTCACGAAGCGCTCCAGTCCGCGCTTGGCGAGGCGCGCCGCGACGGTCTTCTGCAGCGGTCCGCGGCCCACCAGCAGCATGGAGAGCGCAAGCCCGCGCTCGTGCAGCGCCGTGAACGCATCCACCAGCCGCAGCAGACCTTTGTTCTCCACCATGCGGCCCACGAAGCACAGATCGAAGCGGGCGGGCACAGCCTGCTCGAGCTGCTGAAACACCGCTCGATCGATGTACAGCGAAGGGATCACGGCGATCTTCTCGCGCGGCACCCCCCAGCGCAGCAGCAGCTCCGGCATCTGCCGATGGTTGACCACGCGGAATGCCACGGCACGCTCGCGGGCGAAGCCCACATAGGAACGCGCGATGCGCCGCTCGATGCGCTCGCGCATCGACTCCGCCACCGGATAGCCGGGAATGTGATGCAGCTCCGAAAGGAATGGCACGCCGGTGCGCTTGGCAATGCGAGCGGCCGCCAGCCCGTTGGCGAACAGCCCGTAGTCGTGGCTTACGACCAGCTGCGCCCCGTGTTCGGCGATCAGCTCTTCGCCCAGCTGCGCGATGCGCGCCACACGCCGGGCGCGCGGAGCCTCGAGCGTGTGAAAATGCACCACGTCGAACAGGCAACGCGTTGTTACCGGCCGCGTCGCCGCCGGAACGAGCACATCGATGCGCTCAAACCAGCGCGAGAACTCGCGCTGCAGCGTGTGGAAGGGGCCTTTTTCCCCCACGACCACCTGCCGATCCCCGGAGAGCATCAGGAGCCTCATGCGCGCACCTCTGTCAGCTGCCGGTACAGGGACTCCAGATGCGCGCCCAGCGCCGCGGCGCTGTGCCGCTTGTCGATGCGCAGGCGCGCACGCTGGCCGAAGGCGGGCCCCAGCTGGCGATTGTCGAGCAGCTGGGCCAGTCCGAAGGCCAGCTCGTCGTTGCTCTCGCCGAGAAAACCCGTGCGCTCGTGCACCACCAGTTCCGCGACGCCGCCGACGGAAGCGGCCACCACCGGTTTCCCGGCGGCACCCGCTTCGATCAGCGCCACCGGCAGCCCCTCGGAGCGCGAGGTCAGCAGCACGCAGTCCAGATCGGCGAGCACCGCCGGCATGTCCGTGCGCGCGCCGAGCAGGTGCACGCGTCGCGCCAGGTCCGCCGGCATGGCGAGGATGCGCCGCTCGAGCATGGTGAAGAGTTCTCCGTCGCCGATGAAGGCCAGCTGCAGTGCGGGCTGGCTCGGAGCGAGGAACTCGAAGATTTCCAGCGCGCGCAGCGGCTGCTTGACCTCGGCAAGCCGGCCGACCATGCCGACGACGAAGTCGCTCTCCGAGGCGCCGATTTCCTTGCGCAGCGCGCCATGGCGCGAGCGCAGTGCCACAAAGGGATCGAGCTCAATGCCGGGTGGAACCACGGCGAGCCGTCCCTGCGACACGCCCAGGCGCTCCAGATCCTCGGCTGTCGCATGACTCACGGCGATCAGCAGATCGGTCTCGCGGGCCAGGCGCGTCTCCAGCGCGATCAACGCCTTGGAAATCGGCGCGGGAAAATAACCTTCCAGCACATGACCATGGAAGGTGTGCACGCGTGCGGCCTGCGGCAGCTCGCGCGCGGCACGACGACCGAGCGCGCCGGCCTTGGAAGCGTGCGTGTGCACCACATCGGGCCGAAACTCGGCGAGCTCGCGCTTCAATGCGCGCAGGGCGCGCCAGTCGCCCACCAGACTCACGCCGCGCGCCAGGCCCGGAATGCGGCGCACATCATGTCCCCGCGCATGAAACTCAGCGGTGAGGTCGCCCTCGCCGGGCTCGGGTTCGCCCGTGAACAGGCGCACGTCGTGGCCGCGCTCGCGCAGCCAGCGGTCGCTCGCGAGCGCCTGACGCGCAGGGCCCCCGAGATTGAGACGAGTCATCACGCGGGCGATGCGCACGCCTGTGCCTCCACTCGCGGATGACGGGCCAGCATGTCGAGCACGATCGCATCCAGATCCAGCACAGGCAGCGCGATGCCCATGCGCTGCAGGCAGCCGAGGTCAGGTGTGCGCTGGCGCACCTCGGCGAACTGCCCGCCGAGCAGACGTTCGGGATCCAGCGGCATCAGGACGCTGGGGCTCCCGCTGTGACGCAGGACGCACTGCGCCAGCGCGCGCGCGCTGGCACTGGCCTTCCCGCCGACGTTGAGCACGGGTTCCTGCCAACGGGGATGCGCGGCGAGCTCGGCCAGCACGCGCGCGACCTCATCGACGTGCGCGTAGCAGCGCTGCGCGGAGCCGTCGCCGTACAGTTCCAGCGGCAGGCCGGCGCGTGCTCGCTCGACAAAGCGCGGCAGCACCATGCCCGCCTCGCTCGACTGCCCCGGTCCCACCACGTTGAAGAAGCGCACCACGCGCGCCAGCGGGTTCGCCTGCAGCACCCGTCGCTCACCCTCCAGCTTGGCGGCGGCGTAGGCCCAGCGCCCTTCGCACTGCGTGCGCAGCGCGGAGCTCTCGTCGAGGAGCCCGGGCTGATCGGCGTACACCTCGGAAGAGGAGGCGAACACCAGTCGCGTGTCGTGCGGGCAGGCCTGCTCCAGAGCGCTCAAGCACGCCTCCACACCCGCGAGGCTTCCGGCATGGACACCCTTCGGATCCCGCAGCACGCGTCGCACACCGACCACCGCGGCCAGATGGAACAGCAGGCGCGGCCGGACGCGCGTGCACACCGCTCGCAGCGCCGAAACGTCGCGCACATCCCGCTCGACGCGCTCCACGTCGGCGGGGAGTTCCGGCCAGTGTCCGTGCCCCGAGAGGTCGTCGAGCACCGTCACGCGCCACCCGCGCGCCGACAATTCCCGGGCGAGAGCCCGGCCGATCAGGCCCGCTCCACCCGTGATGAGACAGTTCGAGACAGCTTCCACGCGCAAATCCGCCGTTTCAGTGTAGGGCGCGCCTGCCCGGCACTCCACCGCTGCGGGCGGTCTACACCCAGAACAGGGAGAGGTGGTACAGGCACAGGACCGTGTAGACGACGGCCGAGACCTTCAAGCCTGCCCGGGCGATGGCGAAATTCTTGTGGACGGTCAGCACCAGCAGTGCCACCGAGATCAGGCCGCACTTCCACAGCACGAAGCCGCTCCGGCCGGTCTCCAGCAGAGCCGCCGCGACCGGGTTGGCCTCAATGCCCCCGTTCTGCAGGTGGATCAGGGTGAAGAAGCTGTCCGCGATGTTCATCAGCGCGACCCACAGCACCAGCAGCCACAGCCGGGTGCCGTACAGATCGACGAAGCTGGCATGGCGTTCTTCCGCACGCCGCGCCGCACGCCTGCGCCCGCCCCAGAAGGAGTGGCGCGACAGACGCGGCGTCGAGGCCTGCCGTCGGTCAGGACCGCGGTAGGCGCGCGCCGGCTCGGGTTGGAAATCCTGCCCCATCCAGACCGGCATCGGCCAGCCCGCGCTCGGATCTCAAGCCCGACCGCGGACAACTTCACCGCCCCCGACCTTGCCCGCCGCTACTTCCGCATAGACCGCCAGGGTTTCCTCCACCATGCGATCCAGGCCGAAATTTCTTTCCACCCGGGCCGCACCGGCTGCACCCAGTCGTGCACACAGGGCCGGATCGCGCGACAGGCGCAGCAGACCCTCCGCGAGGCTCGCGCTGTTCGAGGGCGGCACCAACAGGCCCGTGAGGCCTTCTTCCACGACCTCCGGGATCGCCGAGACGCGCGTCGAGAGCACCGGAATGCGCGTCGCCATCGCTTCGAGGAACACTAGGCCCAGTCCCTCCCACAGCGAGCTCATCACGAACCAGTCGCTGGCGGCCATCAGCTGCGGGACATCGCGGCGGATGCCCGCGAAGACGCAGTCCGTTCCCAGCCGGAGTTCCTTCGCCAGCGCCTCGGCGCGCACGCGGCCGTCGCCGAAGGGATCGTCGCCCACCAGCAGCAGGCGCAGATGCGGATCCTGCGCGCGCGCCGCGGCAAAGGCCCGCAGCAGCACATCGTGCGCCTTCTGCGGAGCGAAGCGCGCCACGCAGATTCCGATGCGCGCCTCGGCGTCCCATCCGAAGGAGCGGCGCACCTCGAGGCGCTCGGCGGGTGCAAGCTCCGCCGCCGCGCGGAACGGCGCCGGATCCAAGCCGTAGTAGATGCGGCGCTGGCGCGCCAACGGCACGCGGCCGTGTTCGGCGATGAAGCGCCCGACATGCTCGGAAAGCACGATCGTGCGGCGCGGAACACGGCCGAGCAGGCCGTGGATCCGGCTGAACAGCGGTCGGGTCAGCGCCTGCTCGTCGTTGTGCTTGCTGGAGATGAGCTTGCGCGCCCCTCCCAGCAGGGCGAGCGAGGCCGCCGCGGCCATGTCCGCCTTGAGCAGGTGCGTGTGAAGGATGTCTGCATTGCGCGCGAGGCGCGCGAGCCGGAAGGCGAAGGCCGCTCCAAGAGGCAACCGTTCGACGCTGCGCGCTCCGGCGGACAGGAAGTCCTTCGCGAGCGTGCCATGGCCCTTGAGATAGCGGACATGCACTTCATGCCCGCGCGTCGACTGCCCACGCACCTGCGCCAGAAGGTGCATCTCTGCGCCGCCGACATCCAGTGTCGTGATCAGGTGCACGATGCGCATGAGTTCAGGCAACCTCCCCGTAGACGCGCTCGAGCCCGCGCACCATCGCATCGAGGCTGGCATGCTCCTGCACCCAGGCCTGACCGGCGCGAGCGAGCTGCGTGCGCTCCGCGCGAGTGCGGCCGAGGAAATCCCGCAGCGCGCCGGCGATTGCATCGGGAGCGAGGCCCTCGGCCAGCACGCCGCCCTGACTCTGTCGCAGCACGCAGCGCGCTCCATCAACAGGCGTCGCCACCACCGGCGTGCCCGCCGCGAGCGACTCGAGAACGATGTAGGGCATGCCCTCCCAGCGTGAGGGCAGCACCAGCGCATCGACGCTCTTCAGCAGGCGCGGCACATCCTCGCGATAGCCCAGCAGCTGCACGCGCGCACCCAGGCCATGCCGTTCCAGCAAGGGCCGCAGCTCACCCTCGCCCGCCAGCAGGATGTGCACGTGCTCCAGACCCGGCGCGCGCAGAGCCTCCAGCAGCAGATCCTGTCCCTTGGCCGCATTCCACAGGCCCGCGCACAGGAGCAGCGGCACATCTTCGGGCACGCACAGCTCGCGACGCGCGATGGGCTGCGCGGCGGCCGCGTGCTCGACATCGATGCCGTTCTGCACGACGCGCAAGGACTCGGGGCGGGCGATGCCGCTCTTCAGGATCGTCTCGCGTTCATCCTCGCTGACGGCGATCAGGGCCGCCGTGCGGCGCGCGAGAAAACGTTCTATCTCGCGGAACATCCAGCGCTTGCGCGCCGAGAACATCGCGCCGAACAGAAAGGCGAAGGTGTGCGGAGTGTGCACGCGCGCGCCGATGCCCGTGCGCAGCGAGGCCAGACGACCGAGTGCTCCGGCCTTGCTGGAATGGGTGTGCACGATCTGCGGCCGGTACTCGCGCAGCAGCGTCTCGAGCCTGCGCAGGTGCGCCCAGTCCGTGCGCGGCGCGATCTCGCGCAGCATGGGGATGCGCTCGATGCGCACGCCCTCGCCCGCAAGGGCCGTGAGATCCTGCTCGAAGGCCGGCGTGCGCAGACTGGAGGCCGCCACCATCACGGTGTGCCCGCGGCGGGCCTGTGCGCGCGCGACATCGACCAGATGGCGGCGCGTGCCGCCGATCGTGGCTTCCATCACATGCAGCAGGCGCATCGGACGCTCAGTACGCACCCGTTCCCTTGACCACCGCAAAGCCCGTCAGCGCGATGATCACCAGATCCAGCAGGAAGGACTGGTGTTCGATGTAGTACAGGTCGTAGTCGAGATTGTCGTGGATCGCTTCCTGTCGCGCGTAGGAGATCTGCCAAAGGCCCGTGATGCCGGGCTTGGCGCGCAGGCGCTCGGCCTGCAGCGGCGTGTACTGATCGACGATGAAGCGCATCTCCGGGCGCGGCCCGACGACGCTCATGTCACCCTTGAGCACGTTGAGGAACTGCGGCAGCTCGTCGAGCGAGAAGCGGCGCAGCCATTTGCCGATGCCCGTGAGGCGCGGATCCTGCCGTGAGCGCGGCGTCGGCGCATCCCCGGACATGTGCACGTGCATGGTCCGGAACTTGTACATGTTGAACGGCTTGCCGTCCTTGCCGATGCGCGACTGCACGAAGAAGATCGGACCCGGCGACTGCTGGCGGATCAGCACCGCGGCGATGATCCACAGCGGCAGCGTCAGCAGAATCGCGAAGAGCGAGAAGCTGATGTCGAGCAGGCGCTTGAGGATCTGCGAAACCAGACCGGGCGCAGCGTATGCGCGCGTGATCAGCGGGATGGAATCGAGGCTCTCGATGCGCACCTTGAAGCTCAGGAGGTGGTGGAAGCGCGGCACAACGCGCGCCTGCACGCCCAGTCGCTCCAGATGGGCCAGGATCTCGAGCACGCGCTCCTCGCGCTCCTCGGGCAGCGCCACGAAGACCTCCGAGATCTTGAGGTTGGGGATCAGGTTTTCGAGATCGGCGCCGGTGCCGAGCACCCGCGCGCGGCCGATGCTCGCTCCCGCGCGGGCTGGATCGTCGTCGACGAAGCCGGTCAGGTTGAGGCCCAGCGTCGGCACCTGCGCGAACTTGCGCTGCAGCCGCTGGCCCATCTCACCCGCGCCGTAAATCAGGACGTTGCGGTTGCCGATGCCGCGGCGATGCAGCAGCTGAATCACCTTGAACGAGGCGAAGCGGCTGGCCGTCATCAGGATCAGGATCCAGCCGAAGGTGACGAGCAGGGTGACACGCGAGAGCGTCGCCACGTTGAGATTGAGCTGAATCCACTCGTGCAGCGGCACGATCAGGCCGTAGATCCAGCCCTCCCCGTCCTGCGTGGTGCCGCGCAGATAGATCAGCAGACTCAGCAGCACGAGGAAAGCCACCACCGTGCTCTTCAGGATGCCCTTGAACTCCTGCATGTTGAGCAAGCTCTTCGTCGGGCTGTAGAGCCCGAAGGCGTGGAAGCACACCAGGCAGACCGCGGCGATCAGCGCCGAGAGCTCGCGATAGACGCCGACCGCCTGCTCGCGGTACGGGCCGGCTTCCTCGACCCCGCCGACCTCCGCGCCCAGCAGGTAACCCAGATAGCAGGCCAACAGCACCATCAAGAGGTCCACCAGCACCTGCGCCGAGAGGATGACCGGCTCGAAGTGCCGGCGCAGCAGTGTGCCGCCGAGGCTCATGCCAAGCCCATCCCCGAACGCGCGCGCGCGGCGCGGGTCCGTGACAAGGATCGGATCTGGGCTGCTTTGAACGGGGCGTCCAAGCGGGTGGGTCTAAGGATACGGGGCGGGTGGCTCGCGCTCCAGTTCGCGGAGCAGAGCGGGGATGCTATCGGCCGCCCGGGGGCCCTGACTGGGCAGGTGCAGGTGGAAACTGGCTCCACCCCACGGCGTGGCGGCATCCGTGACCGCCCGCAGGGCCGCCCACGGAACGCCCGCGGCCTGGGCTACGGCGCCCACGGCCGCGGTTTCCATCTCGGCGACGCAGGGGCCGGCGAAGGCGCGCGCGAGGCGCAAGCGGCGCAGCAGCGAGAGCACCGGCCGGTCGGCGGTCAGAAACCAGCCCTCGCTGCCCGGCAGCACGCGCTGCCAGGCGGCGCGCAGCCGCGGGTCCGAAGAAACTTCCCGGCCCTCGCGCGGGCCCAGATCGGTCTGGTGCGCGCGGGTGCAGTGCACCAGCGCGCCGACTTTCAGCGAGCGCACCAGCCCGCCGCAGGTCCCCACGACGAGCAGCCCGCGCGTCGCTCCCTCGGTGATCAGCAAGCTGGCGGCGCGGGCCGCCAGCACCTTGCCGACACCGCTGACGCAACCCAGCACCGGCACTCCGCCGATCATGAGTTCGCGGATCTCCAGGCCGGCCCGCGTGCGCCGCCTCTGCTCGTGCTCCCCCAGCGAACCGAACTCCTGAGGGAGAGCGCAAAGGACGCCCCAGGCTGAAGTTCCGCGGTTCATGGACGAATAAGAGCCTCGCCCATGAAAGGACGCTTGGCAACAGGGCACTTCCCCGAGCTATCCTTCCGCACCCCCACAAGATGAAGATCGCGATCACAGGCGCCACCGGTTTCATTGGCCAGTACATGGCACGCGGCATGGCCGAGATGGGCCATGACCTGCGCCTGCTCGTCCGTCCCGGCCGCGAGAGCGCCCTCCCGCAGATCCCCGGCGGCCGGCCGGTGGAACTGCACCATGGGGACCTCCTCAACAAGGAGACCCTGCGCGGGTTCCTCTCCGGAGTGGACATCCTGCTGCACCTCGCCAGCGCGCACGACCACTTCACCGAAGAGCAGATGCGCGCGGTCAACATCGGAGGCACCGAGGCGCTGCTGCAGGATGCCAAGGAAAACGCGGCCCGCAACTTCCAGATCTGGGTGGTGTCCTCGGCCGTGATCGGAGCGCCGGTCTACAGCTACTACCGCGACTCCAAGCGCGTTCAGGAGAAGATCATCCGCGGCTCAGGGCTTGCCTGGGCGAGCTTCCGCCCCACGCTGGTCTACGGAGTCGGCGACTACCGCCACACGGCCCCCCTGCTGCGCCGCTGCGCGAAGCGCTCTGGTTCGATCTGGGTGCCCCACGACGGCAAGAGCAAGATCAATCCCGTGCACGTCGAGGACGTGGTCGACGCGGTCAAGCGCTTCTTCAACTTCGATCGCGGCGTCGACTGCGTCTACGAGCTCGCCGGTCCGGCCGGCATTCCCTACAACGAGTTCCTCGATCTCACGATCGCTGCCGCAGGGGGCTCGATCCGTCGCCGCAACATCCCGAAGAAGTGGGCCGATCGCTTCATCTTCCTCAAGGGTCTGTTCATGGACACGACGAACGACCGGCGCGCCTCGGCGTACTTCAACCTGCATCACGAGCACGACATCACCAACGCCACCTACGAGCTGGGCTGGAAGCCGCGCACGTACGCCGAGGGCATCCGCGAGGTGGCGCAGGGCGATTGGTGGAAGGACGAGACCAAGTGAGCGGGGCGGGAGCGGGCTGATGCGGCGCGCTTTCGCATTGTCTGCGCTGCTCCTGTCGGCCGCCTGCGAGACGCAGCGTGACGCACCGACGCTGCCCGCGCTCACGGCCGACTCGAGTGTCCGCGCCGCGCTGCGAGCGGAAGGTGATTGGACCGCGCGCTGGCGCGTGAACATCCCGGAGAGCTGGATTGCAGTGCACGCGCATCTGCGGGGGCAGGATCTGCCGATCGCGCTGAGCTGGATCCCCCCCGGTGACCGGGAGCCGGCGGGTGAGAGCTTCGCGGAAGGAGGGAAGGGTCTGCTCGCACTCGATCGCTTCTCGATGCCCGCCATCCAGAGCGGTGCATGGACGCTGCTCGTGCGCTACGAGGGCCCGCTGCCGCCGCAGACAGGCTCGCGCATGCTGGCGGAATTGCCGCTCGAACTCACGCTGGAGCCTTTCGCCCTCGGAGCGGAGCGCGAGCTGGAGCCGGGCAGGCCGGTGCGCATTGAGCTTGGGGAGAGCGACTGCGGCACGCACGGCTTGCGGTTCACGGTTCCCAAGGGCATCACGCTCGCGCGCATTGATGTCTTTGATTCCCTGACCGACTGGAGCCTCTACGCGCGCCACGGGGCCAGTGTCGGAAAACTCGACTCGCGCCTGTCCACGCGCGCCACTCCCCTGGGAGCCGAGACTCTGATCCTCGGCGATGACGAGCCGCTGCCGGAAGGACCATGGTTCCTCGACTGCGTCGATGCGGACCTTTCCGGCGATGGCAGCGGCTTCTCGATCCTGCTGAGCTTCGACGAGCGACCGCCGCAGCAGCTCGCGCAGCCCTTGCCGGATCTCGAACGCCCCCATGATCCCTTCCAGGCAGCGATCGCCAGCGTCGTCGAGGTCGCCACCGAGGACTCGGTGGGCAGCGGAACGCTGGTCAGTCCGCAGGGCTGGGTGCTGACCAACGCACATGTCGTGGGCAGTGCCGGAGAAGCGGTGATCTCGGTCACGCTCGATCCCGCGCTGCCGCCCTTCGAGAGCTACCGAGCGCGCGTGGAATGGCGCGCCGAGGAGCTCGATCTGGCCCTGCTGAGAATCCACTCTGGCTACTATGGGCAGCCGCTGCCTGCGGACTACCGCTTCCCGTCCGCCACGCTCGGCGATCCCGAACAGGTTCTGGAGGGCGACGCGCTATGGATGGTCGGCTACCCCCGCACCGGCGGCAGCCAGAATCGCGTTCCACGGCACCTGACGCACGGCGTGCTGAGCGGTCTGGAGGCCTATGCGGGTCTGGTGCGGATGAAGTCCGATGCCGCCATCTACCTTGGCAACTCGGGCGGGGCGATCTTCGACGAGGAGGCCCGGCTGGTGGCCGTACCGACCTCCATGGTCGAGTTCTCCAGCGGCCAGACAGCGTTCCTGCACCCTTGGACCTGGATCCCCGAGGAATGGCAGACCAAGGTCGGCCTGCGACGCTGAAAAACAGTCACTGGCCCCTCCCGGGAGTGACTCGGGACGCTTATTCTGTGCACAGGACCAATCGGGGTGGGACTGCTAGGAGGAAGCAGACCGTGATCAACCGCATGCAGTGGCTGAGCTTGTGCGTCGGCCTTGCGCTGAGTGCGCCCGCGATCGAGGCTCAGGCACCCGTTGTGGCGCCTTCCGGCCTGATCTGGACGCATGCCAGCGGCGTCGAGTCATGGGTGGGCAAGACCGTCGCGCTCTCCGACCGCGGCTCCCAGCTGGCGACAGCCTTCGGCCCCTTCTCGGATCATGTACGCGTGTTCTCGGGCTGCGACACCAACCCGCCGACCCCGCTGTTCCAGTCGACTTCCTCCGAGCCGACCTTCCACCACGGTGTCAGCGGCGCCCACACCACGGATCTCGTCGCGGCGGTCTACGACACCTACGCCGATGCCACTCTGCAGACGCGCAAGGTCTGGCTGCGCCGCATCCGCACCGGCGATCCGGCCAACAACTGGACGTATCCGTGGCCCACGCTGACCAACGGCCATGACAGCCTCGCCGTGCGCGTGCCGCGCGACGGCTCGCGCATCGTGGCCGCCGTCCACAACAGCAACACGAACAAGGCGGACATCAAGGTGTTCTCGCCCTTGTCGGCCGTGCCGCTGATGAGCCTGTCTGCCAACCTCAACCTCGCCTTCCGGAGCATGGATCTGTCGGCCGACGGCTCGCGCCTGCTGATCAGCTCCTCGCTGGTGATGCAGGTCATCAATCTCAACACCGGGCTGGTGGAGCACACCGAGTTCCTGTTCGAGCCGCTCTACGCGGGGCTGGCGATCAGCGGCGACGGCAGCCGCTTTTGCTACGGAACGAGCGGCTACGCGCGCTTTTTCAAGCGCAACAGCAACGGGCAGTATGCGCTGGAGTTTTCGATTTCCGCACCCGCGGGAGCGTGGGCCTGCGATCGGCTGGATCTCTCGGACGACGGAACCGGCGCCGCGCTGCTGTTCAACAACACCAACGGATTCCACGACGTGCTCGTCAACGGCGTTGACTGCATCAGCCGCACGATCAGCATGAGCGAGCTGGTGCACGGCACCGGCTCGCTCCAGAACGCGGCGGCGGATATCTCGATCAGCGCCGACGGGTTGCGTTTCGTCGCAGGTCTGTGGGGAGACGAGTCGGGCGGCACGGAGGAAGTACGTGTGTACGCGCGCACGCAGAATTCCCCGCTCTGGGTACAGGATCTGCCCGGCAGCGTGACCGATGCGGAGATCAGCGCAGACGGCAAGCGCGTGGCGATCGCCAGCAAGGCCGTGCACGCCAACCAGTCAGGCGGAGGCGGCCGCATCGAGTTGTTCCGCGTCGTCGACGAGGACCTGCTCGTGATCGGACGCCCCATCGCGGGCACGACGATCGAGGTTCGCACGCAGGGCAATCACGGACAGCCGGCGGTGCTGCTGAAAGCGCCGCTGCCGGCGGCCAACCCGACCTTCTTCCCGACGCTGGGCACGCTCTACATCGATCGCGCCACGCTGAGCTACCTGCCGATGGGAAGCTTCGACAGCCAGGGTCAGGCCGTGCGCCAGCTCGCGCTGCCGGCCTCGCCCGGCGCCGGGGTTTTCCTGCAGGGATTCGCGACTCAGCCGCGCACGCTGGGCAACAGCTGGCTGGGTGTGACGATCGCCGCCCCTTGAGACCGTGAAAGACAAATGGGCCCGCGGGAACAAGTTCCCACAGGCCCTGCTGACCTCCCCTGGTCGCGGTTCTCGTGTCAGTTCTGGTCGCCGAAGATGCTCTGCGGCACCAGATCGCCGTTGAGCTGAGTGCCCTGGAAGAAGGGCATTTCGGCACCCTGCTGATTCTCGTTGCCGGCGTTCTCCACGAGCACGGCCAGGAAGGCCGGGTCGGGGATCGTCGCCAGAGTGCTCGAGGCACTGTTGCCGTTGATCGTGAACCAGCCGGACTCGCGCGCCGTGGCACCGATGATCTCGGCTGCGGCGTGGTTCGTTCCATCGCGGAGGAAGCTGTTGTCAAACATCGCGCTGATGGAGCTCAGCGGAGCACGCTGCCAGCAGCGGAACGCGTACTGGCCGCTGAAGACCTCCTCGTTGTCGTTGAACATGAGGAAGTCGAGCATAGTGGTGAACTGTGAGCCGCCCGAGAGGCCGATCAGCACCAGGTCGCTGCGGTAGTTCGCATCCTGCCCCATGAAACGCGGAACGAGAATACGTGCGGGTGCCCCTTCATACTCCAGACCATTGAGGTCCCGGAGGCCGTCACCATCGACGTCCGTGGCGAGACCCTGTGCGGGAATCGCGCGCAGATTCAGCGGACTGACCGAGTGCTGCAGAGCCATGCTCGAGTTGATCTGCAGAGCGTCCCCCACGAGGTAGTCAAAGGCGATCGCCTGCGTGGCCGCGTTGACCGCATACACATAGACGAAGCCGCGCGAGAAGGGACCGGGATTGTGGGCGCCCGTCAGCACGGTGAGCGTGTCCCCCGGCGTCAGGACCTCCACGCGGTCCGCCTCCGTGCACAGCGTCGAGCCGGGCACGCCGCTGACGTACTTGAAGTGCACGCGGATCGTGCCTGTGCCTGCGTCGCGGTTGGTGTTGGTAACGGTCAGCAGCGTGTTCTGCCCGCTGGAGTGGTCAAACTCCGGGAACAGCAGCAGGCTGGCGGGATTGAGTCCGTCCGCGGTCGCAAGACCGCCGAGGAACAGGCTGGAGAGCAGCGGGAGGCTGATTTTCATGGCGAAATCCATCTGTTGATTGGAGCGGGTGGCGGAGCTCACTGATTGTCGTCGCCGGCCGGGTTGGGGCCGTCGCCGAACAGGGAGCGCGGAACAAGATCGCCGTTGGGCTGCAGGCACAGCTCGTAGGGCAGCGTTGCGGCGAACTCGCCATAGGCGCGTTCCACCAGCAGCGCGTAGAAGGCCGGATCCTTGATGGACTCCTGGTCGGAGTTGGCAATCAGGCCGTCGAGCAGCAGCCAGCCCGCATCGCGAGTATTCCAACCGACGATTTCGTCGGGGTCGCCTCCGATGCTGATGAAGCTCTGCTGTGCGAAGTTTCCGGTCAGCGTGTTTAGCGGAACCTTGGCCCAGCACTGGAAGGCGAACTCCGAGGAGTAGGGCTGCTCGTTGTCGTTGTAGCCGAGCACCTTGAGCGTCGTGGTGAACTCCGCGCCGCCCGAGAGGGCAACGAGCACGACTTCGCTCCACACGTTGGCGGTATCCGAATCATCCTGCGCAAGGAAGCGCGGGATCACGATCTGGTCGGGGGCAGGATCGTACTCCATGCCCGTGAAGTCGAGCGCGGCGGGATCCCCGTTGAGATCGCGGATGCCGTCGTTGTCATCATCATTGAAGGCGCCCTCCTGACCGTAGGCCTTGAAGACCACGGGGTTGACGGCGTACTCGAAGGTCGCGATGCCATCGAGCATGACCGACTGTCCGATCAGGCGGTTGAACACGATCGGCACGCCGTTGGGGTTGGCCGCACTGGTAGTGGCGCTCTTGGCGAACACATAGGCATAGCCCTGCTGGCCCGTCAAGCCGGAGCTCGAGGTCAGCAGCGTGAGCGTGTCGCAGGGCGTCAGCGTGTAGGTGCGGTTGGTCTCCAGGCAGGCCGTCTTGTCGATGTAGACGATCTCGATGCGCGTGTTGGAGGTCAATTCCTCGCAGCAGGCGTTGGTGATCGTCAGCAGCGTGCGCTGACCGGCGCGGTTGTCGAACTCCGGGAACAACAGCAGCGAGCCGCATTCCTGACGGTTGACCGTCGGGCAGGGCGGGGTGTTCTCGATCGTCACGACCGCGGTGTCCTTGCAACCGCAGCTGTTGATGAGTCGATACTCGAAGCTGTCCGCACCCGTGAACGACGGACCCGGGGTGTACTCCGCGAGCCCCGTCACGGCGTTGAACACGACCGTTCCGTGCTGCGGGGCGACCACCAGGTCGTTTCCGACCGTCAGATTGAGAGCCGGGCTGAGGAATGTGCACCCGGCTCCGGGGCTGTCGTTGCTCAGCAGGTCGATCGGGTACGGCGGCACCTGACCGGGCAGGATCGTGAAGGTGTCATCATTCGCGATCGGGTTGCTGTTGACAGTGACGCTGACCGTCGTTGTCGCCGTGCAGACCGTCGGTCCGTTGGTCGAGACGCGGTAGCTGAAGTTCGCAACACCCGTGAAGGTGGGGTTGGGAATGAAGCGGATCACGCAGGCGCTGCAGTCCGAGCCGCTGGCGCAGGCAAGATCGACCACGGCCGTTCCCACGGAAGACGGCGGCTGAGCCACGATCGCCAGCGAGTGGCAATCGAGCGTTCCGCAGCCGGCGCCCGTGCCGGTGGTGTTGTCGTTATCGAGTACGGGGATCACGGCGGTCTCGCCCTGACAGATCACGGCCGTGTCCGGGGCCGCGTTGATGCGGCACAGGTTGATCGTGACAGTGCCCGAGTCGGTGCAGGCCGGCGTCGTGTTGTTGCTCACCGAGTAGGTGAAGGAGACGCTCGAGAGTCCCGTCGTTGTCGGCGCCGTGTAGCGGATGCAGCAGAAGCCGGGGCCGCAGTTGCTGCAGCTGGCCTGCGGCGTCGCCGTGCCGGCGGCCGGGGCGCTGGTGATCGTGAGCGACGAACAGTTGACCTGTCCGCAGTTCGAGCCGATCAGAGCCACGGGCACGCACACATCAATCGTTCCGCCGAGGCAGACGTTGAGACCGGACACATCGCCTGCATCGAGCCGGCAAAGATTGACCGTGACCGTTGCGGTGTCGCTGCAGGCGGGGCTCTGGTTGTTCGAGACCGAGTAGGTGAACGTCACGGACGTGACCGTCGGATTGGCCGGAGCGGTGTAGCGGATGCAGGTCGACGGGCAGGCGGATCCCCCACCCGAGCAGTTCTGGACCACGGTGACCGTGCCCTGGCTGGGCGGGGTCACGACCGAGACGGAGGAGCAGTTGAGCGCACCGCAGTTGGTCGTGTCATTGGCGAGCACCGGGATGTTGACTTGACCGCCGGCACATACCGTGGCGGTGTCATCGTTCGCATCCACGCGGCACAGGTTGATGGTGATCGTGCCTGTATCGCTGCAGATCGGGAACCCGGCCCCGCGGTTGGACACCGAGTAGGTGAACGTCACCGAGGTGGCGCTGGTCGTGGCGGGAGCGGTGTAGCGGATGCAGCACGAGCCTGCGGGGCAGTTGCTGCAGTTCGTCTGCGGCGTTGCGGTGCCCACCGAGGGCGCGCTCACCACCGTGAGGCTGTTGCAGTTGATGTTCCCGCAGTTGGTTGAGGCCGGGATGCAGATGTCGATCGACTGACCGAGACAGACGCTCAGCTTGCTGATGTCCGGAGCATTGACCTGGCAGACCTGGATGGTCACTGTGGCCGTGTCACTGCAGGTGGGCGAGCCGCTGTTGGAGACCGAGTAGGTGAAGCTCACCGTGCCGCTGAAGTTGTTCGGCGCGGTGTAGCGCACGCAGCTCGACGGGCAGGCGCCCGCGCCGCCCGTGCAGTTCTGTGCCACGGTGGCCGTGCCCTGAGCCGGCGGAACCGTGATCGCGAGGCTGGAGCAGTTGAGCGTGCCGCAGCTGGTCGTGTCGTTGGCGAGCACCGGGATGTCGATGGTTCCGCCGGCGCAGACAAACAGGTTGCGTTCATCCTGAGCGTCCACCTTGCAGATGTTGACCGTCACGACACCCGTATCCGTACAACCGGGCGTGCCATTGCTGGCCACCGAGTACGTGAAGCTCACCGGACCGGCAGGCGCACCGGCCGGCGCCGTGAAGCGGATGCAGCACTGGCCGCTGCCGCAGGTGCTGCAGTTGGCCTGCGGCACCGCAGAGCCGAGGCTCGGCGGAACCGTGACGGCCAGCGAGGCGCAGTTGATGGCACCGCAGGTGGTCGTCGCCGGGATGCAGATGTCGACCGTGCCGCCGGCGCAGACGGATGCAGTCACATCCGGAGCATTGGTCTGGCAAACCGTGATCGTCACCGTGCCGGTACCCACACAGGCCGGCGTCTGGTTGTTGGCGATGGTGTAGGTCAGGGTGACCGTGCCGTTGAAACCCGCCGGAGCGGTGTACGCGATGCAGGTCGAGGGGCAGGCCGTGCCGCCGCCGCTGCAGTTCTGCACCACGCTGGCCGTGCCCGCGCTGGGACCGGAGGTGATCGCCAGACTGGCGCAGTTGAGCGCGCCGCAGTTGGTCGAGTCATTGAGCAGCACCGGGATGTTGATCGTGCTGCCCGCGCAGACCGTGGCCGTGTCGGCCGCCGGCGTGACGCGGCAGAGGTTGACCGTCACCACGCCCGTATCGCTGCACACAGGGGTGCCGTTGTTCGACACCGAGTACGTGAAGCTGACGGAGTTGCCGGTCGCACCCGCCGGAGCGGTATAGCGGATGCAGCACTGACCCGTGCCGCAGTTCGAGCAGTTGGGCTGCACGGTCGCGCTGCCCTGACCGGGCGGAACGGTGATGGCAAGCGAGCTGCAGTTGATGGTTCCGCAGGTGGTGGTCGCGGGGAGGCAGATGTCGACCGTGCCGCCGACGCACACTGACGAGGTTACATCAGGCGCATCGACGCGGCAGACCGTGATCGTCACGCTGCCCGTGCCGGTGCAGGCAGGGTTCTGGTTGTTCGCGATCGAGTACTGCAGCGTCACCGTGCCCGCGAAACCCGCCGGAGCGGTGTACGCGATGCAGGTCGAGGGGCAGGCCGTGCCGCCGCCGCTGCAGTTCTGCACCACGCTGGCCGTGCCCGCGCTGGGACCGGAGGTGATCGCCAGGCTGGCGCAGTTGAGCACGCCGCAGTTGGTGGTGTCATTGAGCAACACGGGGATGTTGATCGTGCCACCCGCGCAGACCGTAGCCGTGTCCGTGCCCGGCGTGACGCGGCAGAGGTTCACCGTCACGGTGCCCGTGTCCACGCAGCCCGGAGTGCCGTTGCTGGCGACCGAATAGGTGAAGCTCACCGAATTGCCGGTCGCATTGGCAGGTGCGGTGTAGCGAATGCAGCAGTTACCGCTCCCGCAGCTGGCGCAGTTGGTCTGCGGCGTCGCGGTGCCCTGGCTCGGCGCGCCGGTGATCTGCAGGCTTGAGCAGTTGATCGTGCCGCAGGTCGTCGTCGCGGGGATGCAGATGTCGACAGTGCCGCCGACGCACACCGTAGCGGACACATCCGGAGCATTCGTGGCGCAGACGTTGACCGTGACCGTGCCCGTGGCGCTGCAGACCGGCGAGGAGCTGCTGGAGATCGTGTAGGTGAAGGTCACCGGTCCGGTGAAGCCGGCCGGAGCGGTGTAGGTGATGCAGGTGTTGGGGCAGGCCGAGCCTCCCACGCTGCAGGACTGGTTGACCACGGCTGTTCCGCTGGCCGGAGCTCCGCTGATGGCCAGTGTCGAGCAGTTGAGCGTGCCGCAGGTTGTGCTGTCGTTGATCAGCACGGGGATCGTCACCGATCCGCCCGAGCACACCGTCGCCGTGTCCGCCAGCGCCGTGACGCGGCACACGTTGACCGTGACCACCCCGGTATCCGTGCACACCGGGGTGCCGTTGTTCGAAACCGAGTACGTGAAGGTCACAGGACCCGCAGGCGCGTTTGCCGGAGCGGTGTAGCGGATGCAGCACTGGCCGCCGCCGCAGTTGCTGCAGTTGGCCTGGGGCGTCGCGGTGCCGATCGACGGCGCCACCGTGACCGTGAGTGTGCTGCAGTTGATCGTGCCGCAAGTGGTCGTCGCGGGGATGCAGATGTCCACTGTGCCGCCCGCGCAGACCTGCGAGCTGACATCAGGGGCGGTGACCGCGCAGACATTGATCTGCACCAGCGCTTCGTCGGTGCACGAAGGCACCTGATTGTTGCCGACGCGATAAGTAAAGCTCGTATTGCCAACGAAGCCCGGCGCCGGCGTGAACAGAATGCACTTGCCCGGACAGGGCGCGCCGGAGGTGCAGTTGTTGACGATCTGCACGCTGCCGCCGGTGGGCTGCGTGAGGATCACCAGACTGTTGCAGTCGATCAGGCCGCAGCTGGTGTTGTCGTTCTGAAGCACGGGGATCGATACCGGCTGACCGGTGCAGGTCGTGATCGCGAGATCATCCTGCGCAGTGGTCTTGCAGACGTTGACGGATACGGTGGCCGTGTCGGTCCGATTGACATTGTCCGAGACGCGGTAGACGAACGTGTCGAGGCCCTGGAAGAGCGGATTCGTCGAGGTGTACTCGATGCAGATGCCCGGGCAGGGCGCGCCGGCTGTGCAGTTGTTGACGATCTGCACCGTGCCGTGCTGCGGGGGCGTGACGATCACCAGGCTGCCGCAGTTGATGACGCCGCCGTTGGGGTCACTGTCGTTCTGCAGCACCGGGATGTTGACCGCGGATCCGGCGCAGACCGATGCCGAATCGTCGTTGGCAACCGGGGGCGTGTTCTGGCAGTAGTAGTAGGTGACCTTGACATTCACCTTCGTGAAGTTGAGGAAGATGATGCAGAGGTTGCCACCGCCGGTGTGCGTGGAGTTGTCCAGCGCGCTGTAGCTGAAGTCGACCGTCTGACCGGCCGTGCCCGTGAAGATCGCGTTCAGCAGCGCCGGATCGGTGATGCAGGTCTTCTTCTTGTCGATGCCGTTGATGTTGGCCTGCGTGAAGGTGTCCTGCGGGTTGGAGAAGTCGCAGGGGTTCGCCGGTGAACCGGGCCAGGTCGTGGGACCGAGGTTTGTATTGAACGCGACACTGGCCGCCACCAGCGCTGCACCCCCCGAGTTGAGCGGCGGGAAGTTGCTTTGGATATTGATGTTCGAAGACAGCGTGAACTGCTGGTTCGTCAGCTGCTGCGTGGTCAGGTTCCGCGCCTGAATGCTGCCGTTGACGATCTCCGCCTCGATCTGCACCTCCGCCATCACCAGCGTCTGTCCCGCGGCCGGCACGAAGCGCGGCACCGAGATCGGCAGGTTCGTCAGCGGCGGCTGCGTTGGCGTGGTGGTGTTGGCGAAGACCGTGGTCTGCTGCACGGTTCCCGGTGCACAGACCGCCGGCGGACACGATACCGTCGTGTCGCACAGCGTCTGCGGGGTGCAAGGCGACTGGGCGGAGAGCGAGCCTCCCAGAGCGGCGAGCGCCAGAATGGGGGCAAGAGCGAGCTTGCGGAGCAACGCGGGGGATTGCATGGGGATCAGTGGTGCGGGGGCCACAACGCCCTCCCTTTGCGGAGGAAAGGCGTACGGCGGATCAAGGTGCGGATGCATGCAAGGCGGTGACGGACCGCCCCACAACGGTGAGTGAGGATCGCACACGGAGCACGGCCACGTCAATGAGGATTCCTACGAAACATCATGATGTGGATGCTTTTTAAGGAACATCTTTACGGACAGCCCGGTGGGCTGTCTCGGCGGACCATTTTTGCAATTTTCTACATTCGCTTCACTTTTTCGCCCCCCCGATGCCGACGAAGGGCCATGGCAGGAAATTGCATATGAACAACACGATCCGTTGCGGGTGGTTGGCCAGCGTGGCCTTGCTGCTGAGTACGGGCCTTCTGGCCCAGGGCAGTCAACTTTGGTCCCATCCCTCGACAGGCGAGGGCTGGACCCCCTCAACGGTGGCTTTGGGCAATGGCGGTTCAGAGGTGATCAGCCAGTTCGGCCCTTTCTTCGACCGCACGCGGGTCTTCTCCGGATACGACATCAACCCGCCCACGCCCCTGTTGGAGACCAATCAGGGCAGCGCCAGCTTCCACCATCAGGTCGACTCGGCCGAGACGCGCGACCTGTCCGTGACGATCCACGACACCTACGCCGACCAGACGCTCTCGACACGCCGCGTGCACATCCAGCGTCTCAGCGTCTCCCAGCCGGCGACCAACTGGACTTTTCAGCACCCCACCCTGACCAACGGCACCGATCGCATCAATGTGCGCGTTTCGCGGGACGGCGCTCGCATCGTGGCAGGCGTCTACAACTTCCAGACCAACCGCACCGACGTGATCGTGCTCGGTCCCGACTCCCCCACTCCCGTGGCGAGCTTTTCGGTCGACACCCAGGCGGGCTACAAGGCCTTTGAGCTCTCCGCCGATGGCTCGCACCTGCTGGTTGCCAGCGGAACGATGCTGAAGGTGCACGCCATCCCGGCCGGCACCCAGATCTGGAGCGATTTCCTGTGGGAACCGAGCTTCAACGCCTTCGGCATCAGCGGCGATGGCAGCCATTTCGCCTGGGGTGCCACAAACAAGGTCAAGCTCTACAAGAAGAACGGCGGCGGCACCTACAGCCTCCACGCCGAACCCGCCGTGGGCGTCAGTGGCAACTGGGCTTGCGACCGGCTTGAGTTCTCGGATGACAGCTCCACCCTGGTCACGGCGTACAACCTGACGGACACATTCCGCTCGATGCGCGTTCAGGCCATCGATCTGGCGACGCTGACGCTGCCCATGGCGCGCACGATCTCCGGCTCCGGCTCTCTGCAGATCTGCGTCGCCGATCTCTCGGTGTCACGCAACGGCAGCCGCTTCGCGCTTGCCAATTGGGGCGACAGCGCAGGCAGCGTCCCTGAAGTGCAGGTCTTCGCCCGCAACAGCACGGCTGCGGTGGCGAGCCTTGATCTTCCGGGCTCGGCGCTGGCGATCGATCTCTCCGCTGACGGACGCCGTGTCGCCATCGCGTCGAAGGCCGTGCACGCCAACCAGTCGGGTTCCGGCGGACGCATCGACCTGTATGCGACCGAGAGCGAGGACGCGCAGATCCTCGGCAGCCCGCGCGCAGGCACCAGTGTGACGGCGCGTATCCGCGGAACTCCCGGAGCAATCGGTTGGATGCTTGTCAGCCCAACGCTGCGTCCGACACCGCTCGTCTTCCCGGGCCTCGGCACGCTGTATCTGGGCTCAAGTGGACTGGTCCGCGTGCCGCTGGGCATCGTCAACGGCAGCGGACTCGCCACCGGATCCTGGAGCATTCCGACGTTGCCCGGCTCCACGCGCTACCTGCAGGCGTTCCACACCCAACCGCGCAAGCTGGGCGAGGACTGCCTCACGGTGACGATCCTGCCCTGAGAGACTCCGGGCGAGCACAAAAAAGGGCGCGCGCTCCATCACGCGAGGACGGAGCGCGCGCGTCGCAGGCGGCGCGGGGGTGGGCTGCGCTCGTCTACGAATGCGAAGCGACGCGACTCACTGGTTGTCGCCGGCAACCGGCTTGGGGCCGTCGCCGAAGTTCGACACCGGCAGCAGGTCACCGTTGGTCTGGGAGCACAGCTCGAAGGGCAGATCGGCAGCTGCGTAGCCACCGAAGCGCTCGACGAGCACCGCATACACGGCCGGATCCTGAATCGTCTCCGGACCGAAAGAGTTGGCAACCAGACCGTCGATGCGCAGCCAGCCCGACTCGCGCGTGGTGGCACCGAGGATCTCATTGGGGTTGTTGGTCGGCAGCGAATCGAGATAGCTCTCGCGAGTGAACGGTGCAACCTCGGTCAGCTTCGGCTTGGCCCAGCAATAGAAGCTGTACTGGCTCGAGAGCGGATCTTCGTTGTCGTTGTAGCCCAGGACATCGATCGTGGTCGTGAACTGAGCGCCGCCGGACAGCGCGATCAGGATCAGCTCGCTTTGGTACGAGCCGCTCATCGAGAAGGGCTCGTCCTGACCGAGGAAGCGCGGGATCAGAATCTGGTCCGGAGCTTCCTCGTACTCGGGCGTGTTGCTCTTGGGACCGTTGAGGTCGCGGATGCCGTCATCGTCATCGTCGTTGGGCGAGAATTCGTCGCCGATGCCGCGGAAGGACACCGCGTTGAGCGAGTAGTCGAGCTGCTCGATGCCATCGATCATCAGCAGCTGGCCGATGAGGCGGTTGTACACCTGCGGCGTTCCGCTGGGGTTTGTCGGATCACCGCTCGGCGGCGTCTTGGCATAGGCATACATGTAGCCCTGTGCCTGGTTGGGGTTGAGCGAGCTCGTCAGGAACGAGAACGTGTCGCAGGGCGTCAGCTGCTTCGAGAAGTTGGACTCGAGGCAGTTGTCCTTGTTGATGAAGCGGAACTCGACCCACGAGCCGCTGGGGTCATCGTCACAGCAGGCACTCGTGATCGTCACCAGCGTGAGCTTGGCGGCGCGGTTGTCGAATTCCGGGTACAGCAGCAGCGATCCGCAGTTGCGGCGGTTGCGCTCTTCGCAGACATCCGGAGGAACCGGCGTGCAGATCGTGTACTTGACGGTCACATCCACGCGCGTCTGGTTGAGCAGAACGATCACAAGGTTGCCTCCCCCGTTGTGCGTGCTGCCATCGTTGGCGTTGTGCACAAAGGTCAGATTGCCCGGCCCCGTGAAGACGCTCGACAGCACGGCCGGATCCGTGAAGCTCGCGGCCTGCGAGGCTTCCGCCGACAGACCGAAGTTCGAGGCCCCCGAAGGCCCCGTGAAGTCGATGTTGCCGTCGAAGGTGCCCAGACTGTTCTGCCCTGAGATGGTCGGCAGAAGGACAAGCGGTGGCTGCGCCGGCACGGGGTTGATCACCTGAAGAGCCGAGCCGAGTGACCACTGCAGGAGGTGACCGCCGCTCGTGGACAGATTCTCTGCCTGAACGCTGCCCGTGATCGTTCCCTTGGCCGTGATTTCGGCCTTGAGCAGCGTCTCACCGGGACCGGGCGTGAACTTGGGCACGCTGATGGTCTGGCCGCTCCAGGGCGGCGGCTGCGGACCGAAGGTACCGGTGAAGGTAACGCTCGTCTGGAAGGTGCCCGGCTCGCAGTTCTGAGCTTGGGCCGAGGAGGAAAGGCCGATGCCGGTGAACAGGCACAGCAGGGCGGCGAGGTGGCGGAGCGGTTGCATGGCGCGGTGTGGATCCTTGGATCCCCGAGGGGGTACCCGCGCCGGCCAGGCCTCTCGATGCGCTGCGAACCGTGCGGGGGCGCAGGACGAGGGGACGGTGATCCGGAGGTGCGGGCTCCGGGGAGGCATGCAGTTTTGCAACATCCCTCCATCGCGTCAATGCAAATTCGAAGATTCTTCCACCATCACGGGTTTGCTGTATCCACGTTGGCGATCCCACGAACAGCTACACGCCGCCTTTTTCTCGATTTTGCATTCGGTTTCCCGCCCCGGGCACTCGATGAGCATACCTAGCCATCTGCTCCGGTGCGGGTGGCTCAAGGGCCCGGCAAGGCCCGGGTAGCAAGGCAGGGGCCTCTGGCAGGGCCCCAAGGACAGCCCCCGGCAAGGGGCCAGAGGCAGGACCCCGATCGGGGTGGCAAAGGCAGGGCAGGCATGACAATCACCAAGATGCTGTGGAGTGCACTGGCGGCGCTCGGTTACGGCGCGGCTTTGAGTCTGGGGCTAGGCGGCCTCGCGAGCGCAGGCACCGAGCCGGGCCGCGTCTGGACGCACAGCACGCTTTCGGGAAGCAACTACGCGACCCAGGCCAGCATCGGCGACCGCGGCGGTCAGGTCTTCACCCTGATCCCTGGCATCGGCGGCAAGGTGCGCCTGATCTCGGGCGCCACGGTCAGCGGCGGCCAGGCCGTCTGGGAGGCTCCACTTGGCTACGAGGTACTCTCGGGCAGAGTTGACTCTGCAGACGAGACGAACGTCCATGCGGTGATCACCCGCGAGAGGGCCAGCAACTCAGGCCAGCAGAGCGTAGTGATCCGCACCTTCACCGGCACGGCAACCCCCGTCCAGACTACGGTATTGCACCAAGGATCTGCGGTTGGCCCTCAAGTAGGGGTTCATGTGGTACCGGATGGCACCTCGATAGTCGCCTGGTGGTTCGACCAAGGCACCGCTCTTGCACAGATTCGACAGCTCAACCCCGTCAGCGGGCAGGTCATCCACCAGCGTTCGATTTCCATGTCCTATCCTCCCCTAACGAGCTGCTTCAATCCGAGCATGGGCGAGCTCTTTCTGACTGGACCTGGCCTCGATGTGGGAATCCGCGTGTCTACTGGAGAAGTACTCCTGAACTCCATCGCGTCGGGGGGCACTAGCTCGAGCAATTCTCTGGCTACAGCAAACTCCCGCATTTTCGCCGGAGTACGCGGTTTCGGCGACCACATGGCTGTGCAGGTTTATCGAAACTTCAACTTGCCGGGTGCGACATATCCCTACATGACGTGGTTTCAGGAAGAATACTACGGCAACCTCTCGGTCAGTTCCTGCGCGGTGTCTTCCGACGGAAAACTCCTTGCCATCGGCATTTACTCACCCAACATCACGGGTGGATTCGGTGTTGACATTCTTGACTTGGATCAGGAAGCACATCCCCGGATCGCTCGCGTTCAACCCTTCCCACAGGCTCCGGCTGGCAAGACTCTCACAAGTCTGGGATTTGCCGACAACAGGACTCTTGTGGGTATCGCAACGGCTTCCGGTAGCGCACCCGAGTTGGTCGTGTTTTCCAGTCACAATGCTCAGTGGTCGCTTGCCTACAGTGCGGAAAGCCCGGTCGACCAGTATTCAGTGGATATTGCAGCCAATGGCCGTTTCGTTTGCGCGGGCGTCAGCATTGTCCCAGAAGCAGGTCTGCAGGCACAGGTGACGCTGACCGACTCCAGGGCCCGCAATCTCGAACTGCGCAGCGTCCCCCATGCCAACGCGGCCGTCGACCTGCGTCTCTACGCTTCCCCCGGCAGCCGCGCGCAGGTGCTGCTCTCGACCTATCTGGCGCCCAACCCGATCACTTTCAACAACATCGGGACGCTGTATGTCGGTTCTTCGGGCCTCATCCGCGTGCCGGCAGGCATCGTACCGAGCATCGGCTACATCGACCTTGAGCTTCCGCTGCCTGCACAGCCGGGACAGACGCGCTACCTGCAGAGCTTTGCCACCAATCCGCGACAGCTTGGCTCCAGCGCGCTGCAGGTGACCACTGTGCCCTGACCAGCGAGCACACCGGCGAAGCGCAAAAAGAAAGAGCGGGTCAGGGGGTCACCCTGGCCCGCTCGCTTCCAATCCACCCGGAGTTCTTACTGCTCGCCGTTGTTGGTCTGCGGCAAGAGGTCTCCGTTGGTTTGCTTGCCGTTGAGGAACGGCAGTTCGGAAGAGCGCGTGAAGGTGCCTGTGGTGGGCCCATTGCGCTCAATCAACACCGCGAGGATCGCGGGGTCGATGATGGTGGTCGAGAGCGAATTCGCAACCAGACCGTCCAGTTGGAACCAACCGGTCTCGAGTCCGAGCACGGACTCGGCGGGGTTCTGGTTGGTGCCGGTCTTGAGGAAGTCGTTGGCGAAGGCCGCACTCAGCTGCAGCAGCGGGATCCTCTCCCAGCAGCGGAACAGGTGCTCGCCAGAGAAGATCTCCTCGTTGTCGTTGTACAGGAGGAGGCTGACGATGGTCTCGAACTGCTTTCCGCCGCTGAGTGCAACCAGAACGACATCACTGTTGGCTCCGATGCTGTCCGGGGTGGCCTGGCCGAAGAAGCGCGGAACCAGAATGCGGTCCGGCGCAGCTTCGTACTCCAGCCCGTCCAGGTCGCGGATGCCGTCACCCACGCCGCCGTTCTCCAGATCCGTGAGTTCATCGAGGAACGGCACGGCGCGGAAGGGCAGCGGATTGATGGCGTAGTCGAAGGCGCGGTCACCGCCGAGTTGAACCACATCCCCGGCAAGGTAGTTGTACGAAACGGCCTTGCCGTTCACCCCCACCGCCGTCACGGCATAGATGTAGACGTAGCCCTTGGTGAACGGACCGGGATTGTGTGACCCGGTGAGAACCGTGATGGTGTCCCCCGGAGTCAGTGTTTCCCAGACATTCGCGATGGTGCAGCGCGTCGTATCGTTTTGACCGCTGACATACTTGAAGTGCACGACAACCGAGCGGTCCACCCGGGTGTTCGTCACGGTCAGCAGCGTATTGCGGCCGTTGCCGGAATCGAACTCGGGGTAGAGCAGCAAGCTGCCGGGATTGCGGCCGTCGGCCAGCGAGGAACTCGCCAGCGCGGCAACCGCACCGAGGGCCAGAACGCCTTGGAAGAGCTTCATTTGCATGGTTTGGAGCATGGTGTCCCTCACTGGTTGTCGTTGTTGGCCGGAGTGGGATCGCCGTCACCCAGCGGGTCGACGGGAAGGAGCGAACCGTTTACCTGCGAGCACTCTTCGTAGGGCAGATCCGCCACCACGCGCCCGTCTCGCACTTCGATCAGAACCGCGTAGATGGCGGGGTTCTGGATCACTTCATTCGGAACCACGGACGAGGTCGCCGTGACGCCATCGATGCGCAGCCAGCCGGCGCTGAGCCGCGGGGCTCCTGCCGGGGGCTGCGGCCAGCCCACGATTTCGGCGGCATCATCCGTCGGAGTGACGAGGTTGCCCTGCGTCGCGGACGGCACGATCGCCGAAAGCGGTTGCTTGGTCCAGCAGTAGAAGGTGTGGTTGTTGGCAACCAGATCCTCACTGTCGTTCCAGCGCTGGATGCGAACCGTCGTGGTGAACTTCTGTCCACCGCTGAGGCCCAGCAGGACCAGGCTCGAACCGACACCTTCGGCACCCTGCCCCACGAAACGCGGGATCAGGATCGCTTCCGGAATCGGATCGTATTCCCAGTTGGCCGGGGGACTGGGAACGCCGGTTTCATCCGTGGCATTGAAGTCCCGGATACCGTCGTTGTCGTCATCGTTGAAGGCGCCTTCCGCCGTACCGTAGGCACGGAACGCGACCGGGTTGACGGCGTACGAGAGACCGGTGCCCCCATCCACGCGCAACGTCTCGCCGATCAGGTGGTTCCACACGATCGGGATGCCGCCCGGATTGGCAGCGTTCGTCGTCGCACTCTTTGCGAAAGCGTAGACATAGCCGGAGGCCGTGCCGGGAACACCGAACAGCGCCGCAGCATCGATGGAGAGCTGGTCACAGGGCGTGAGGATCACATCCTTGTGCGTGCGCTCGCAGTTGGTGCTGTTGACGAAGACGAACTCCACGCGCGTGTTCTGCGTGTTGCCCTCGCAGCAGGCATCCGTGATCGTCAGGAAGGTCTTGGAACCGCCCCCCATGACGACTTCCGGATACAGCAGCAGCGAAGCGCAGTCGTTGCGCGGGCGCTCGGGGCAGGGACAGAACTTGATCGTGACGCACGCCGTGTCGCAACAGCCCAGAGGCGTGTTCGGCAGACAGTTGGCGAGATTGGGGTAGACGTTATTCAACCGGTATTGGATGAAGTCCTGTCCCGTCGGTCCGAGTACCACGGTCGGGGTGTAGCGAATCTTCCAGACATTGTCGGTGTCGAGGAAAACCGTCGCCGTGCCCTTGGTGGGACCCTGACAACCGGTGGTTCCACCGGCCACGATGCTGATCGGCGGGTTGGCGAAGCCGGCACCCGCATTGGTGCAGGACTCGGCATTCTGGCCCGCGCTGATGAATGTGTCGTTGCTCAGAACGGGGATGATCAACTCCGCGAGGTCCAGCGGGTTGGGATCGCAGTAGATATCATCCACCGCATCCGGTGCACAGCGCACAAGCAGCGTCACCGTGGCCTCGTTGGAACGGCACGGGAACGGGTTGGATTGGCACACAGTACCATTGACCGTGCGCGAATCGGTGATGGTGTAGCGGAATGTCGCCTGTCCACGGAAGCCCGGCGCCGGGCAGAAGCGGATGCAGGCCGACGAGCAGCCACCGTTACCCTGACCGCCGCAGCTCTGGCCAACGGTCAGTGTTCCGGCGCTGGGCGGATTGAGCGAGTTCGTGACGATCTGCACGCTCGTGCAGCTGATCGCGCTGGTCGGCAGCGTGCCGCAAACGCCCTGCGTGTCATTGGCGAGGATCGGAATCGCCACACAGTTGTCCGTCTCGCACGAGGCCTCTTCGCAAAGCTCGATGCAATCGTCGTTCGCGACCGGCGGCGGGAAGACTCGGATGGTCACCGTGGCCGTATCGCAGCAGCCTGCGGAGTCCAAAACCTTGTAGGTGAAGGTATCCGTGCCGCAGAAGCCGGCATTGGGCGTGTAGACGACGCAGTTGTTGCCCGCACAGGCCGTGCAGGGGCCCACGACTCCAGTGCATGCCTGGTTGATCTGCACCGTGCCGTTGCTCGGTCCGCTGCCGGGCACAATCGTCAGCGAAGTACAGTTGATCGTGGTCGCGGCGATGGCGGGCAGTGGCAGAGGCTGCGGCACGCAACCGCTGCCCGGATTGGTCTGGGTGCAGGGTGAGGGCGTGAACGCCACCGCGGAGGGCGCACCCGTGTCATTGGCAAGCGGCTTGATCGTGATCGGAGAGTTCCGGCACGTGTCGTACGCATCGTCGTTGGCAACGGGTGCGGGGCGTACGCGGATCGAAACGGGCGTGGCACAGGAGACCTTGCCTTCGTTGTCGGCCACCGTGTAGCAGAAGCTGTCCGGGCCGGAGTAGCCTGCGTTCGGGGTGTAGCGGATCACGCAGCCCGCACAGTTGTTGGTCTGCGGACAACCTGAGATGGTGGAGATTCCCGAGCAGCCGACCTTCACGGCCGAACCGTTCGTCGGGTGCTGGGCGATCTGGACAGATTCGCAGTTGAGTCGCCCCGAGGTCGTACTGCCGCTGCAGGTGACCGGATCGCAATCGTTGGCCAGGACCGGAATATCGACCGAGGCAGTGCAGGCCGCGGAGACGTTCTGGCACACCGTCGCGATGTCCGGCTGCGTCTGCGGAGGCAGGTTGGCCGGGCAGTAGAAGTAGCGAACCGTAACAGTCAGAATCTGGTCGCAGTACAGACCGTGCTGGTATTGCCCACAACCGCCGTTGGGTACACCCGTGAGCCCCTGATCATTGACGGCGTTGAGACTGATACTGGAGATGGTGACCGGCCAATTGCTGCTGCAGGTAGCATCCCCTGGGGTGAAACAGCAGGGAGAAGTAGAGCCGCAGGTTCCAATGTAGCCACCAAGATTGCTGGTAACGCAGAAGGTCTCGGTGATCGCGGGCTCATCACTCCAGCAGTTGCGCCAGGCGTAGGGTTGCCCTGAGCCTGGGGTCAGCTCAAAGAACCTGCCTCGACCACCATCCTGAGGGTCGCCCAGTTGGCAGGAGAGCAGATTGCCAGCCAAGGCAGCTTCATTCGTTACGGGGCAAAGCTCTCCGGGGGGATTCGGCAGCGGACCAAGTTGAGGAATTGCACCGCCACCTCCGACAATCGAGTTCTGACTTCCCGCCACAAGCGGAAAGATGTCACTCCCCGGGACCAAGGCGTGCGGCCAAGTCGTGAACTTGACATACTCGCCGGCGTTGAGTGCAGGATCGAATGTTTGGCCGCTGGGAAGCGTGGCAGACAGATCTCCGCCGACCTTGACCGGAGCACAGGTTGACCCCGTGACAGAACCGTTCGGCACGCCTGGAGTGCAGGCGCTTCCAATGGGAGCCAAATTCACGAATTGATATCGCCTGTTGATCGTGTTGGCTGAGAACTGCACTTCCACACGTTGCAAGGTCCCGATACCAGGATTGAACTGAGGCACACTGAGCGAGGAGAGGGTGCCCGCGCGACCCGTCGCTATGAATGGACCCACGACCGCGATCTGCGTCGTGCAACCGTCTGGGCAGGTTGATGCGTTGCACGGAGGCTGAATCTGCTGCTTGGTGGTACGCAGACCCGGCAGCTGCTGCGCTTGGGAATCGGACGCAAGCCACGGCAGCGAGAGCGCTGTGGCGAGCGCGAGCCAGGGAAGAGTGTTGAGGGGGGTTTTCATGATGCGTGTCTTGGGTGGTTTGGTTTGGAAGCACGGTGCTGCGTGCGGCATTCACCGTTGCGCGAGAAAGAGCGCACCGCCCACGCGTGGCGGCAACGGCGAAGAGTGAGCAGGATCCGGCACGCTGTCCAAAATTCCGTTCCGTGTTGCAGCCGAAGAAAGCCGCCGTGCCGCGCCAGTGACAGGATTCCGCACTTGCGCAACGCTGCCACGCCCCTCACGGGCGCGTTTGCGCGTTCCTATTTTGCGCAGACATTCAGGCCCGCGTCACCACGCCCCAAATCACGCCCACGAGATCTGGACCCTGATTTCCCGAAACGGGTGTAGCCCAAAAAAAAGCGCGGTTTCGCACACTTTT
The DNA here is from genome assembly GCA_005799545.1 of Planctomycetia bacterium. Taxonomy (GTDB): domain Bacteria; phylum Planctomycetota; class UBA1135; order UBA1135; genus SYGM01. Next base: position 43,000 of record SYGM01000058.1, read on the forward strand.
TTTTGAGCATTCTTGAGCGAGGGCTTGGACTCGCGCGAAGCAGGCCTAGCCCGGGTTCCGTAAGAAGCGTTTGGCGATCTTGCCCGTGCCCGTGCGCGGCAAGGAATTCAGGAAATCGATTTCCTTGGGCGTCTTGTAGCCCGCCAGCAGTGTGCGGCAGTGCCCTTTCAGTTCCTCAGCCGATGCCTGCGCGCCCGTGCGCAGCACCACGGCAGCACAGACGCGCTCGCCCAGAAGCTCGTCCGGCCGGCCGAAGACAGCGGCTTCCAGCACCGCCGGATGCGCGTAGAGCGCATTCTCGACCTCCGTCGAGTACACATTCTCGCCGCCC
>SYGM01000059.1 GCA_005799545.1 Planctomycetia bacterium
CCTCCGGAGACCTTGTAGGCGCCCGTGTTGACCGTGCGGCCGGCGTGCAGCTTGGTCAGCGCGACTTCCACGGCCGGAACCCCTTCCGTGGGGTGAATGTCGACGGGGATACCGCGACCATCGTCCTTCACACAGACCGAACCGTCCTGGCGGATCGTGACGGTGCAGTGGCGCGCATAGCCCGCCAAGGCTTCGTCCATCGAGTTGTCGACGACTTCCCAGATCAGGTGGTGCAGACCGCGTACATCGGTGTCGCCGATGTACATCGCGGGGCGAACGCGGACCGCCTCGAGACCCTCGAGCACCGTGATCGATGCTGCATCGTAGGCTTGTGCTTGCGGAGTGTCGGTCATGGTCATCGCTTCAGATGGAAAGTCAGGCGGCGCACCTCGTCCTTGCCGAGGCGCTCGTTGATGCGGACGCGGTATTCCTCGCCTGTGAAGTTGGCGAGTTCGTGCATGTGCACTGCGGAATCGACCTCGACGAGCAACTCACCGCGCACAAAGCGCACGGCGCGCGCATGGCGGGCAAGCTCAGGTCCCGCCGCTTCGTTCCAGGCCCGGAAAACCGGCCAATTGTAGAGCTTGCCGCCGAGCCCGCTGGCGCGCAGAAACCCTGCCAGCGCGTCCGAGAGCGGCAGCGCTTCGCGCCGCCGGACCCGTCCGGGAGGCAAAGTGCTCTGCGGCTGTGCTCGTTGCGGCAGGGGCATGCGTCTCAGCTATCCACGGTGATCGGCATCACGATGTACACGTAGTTCTCGCCCAGAGTGAACTTTCCCGGGCTGGAGCGTTCGTTGAACGACAGGCGCACCAGGCCGGTTTCGCAGTTCTTGAGACCCTCGAGCACGTAGTCAGGATTGAACGCGATCTCGGCCTGCGAGCCCTTGAAGTCCACTTCCATGGCGGCGCGGGCTTCACCGCGACCGACGGACTGGCCGAAGAAGTCGAGATTGCCCGGCGAGAGCTTGAGCTTGACGGCGCGGGCTTCGACGCCCGTGACGTTGGCGACCAGTCGGAGTTTGCGGATCAGCGTCTCCGCATCGGCTTCCATCGTGTTCGAGGCATCGCGCGGAATCACGGCGGCATAGCGCGGGAACTCGCCGTCGATCAGTCGGGAGAAAATCTCCGCCGACTTGGTCTTGAGGCCGATCTGATTCTCGGTGACATGCACCGCCACCTGTTCCAGCGGGTCTTGGATCACGCGCGTGAACAGTTGCAGACCCTTGGTCGGAACGATCGCGGGTTTGTTCAGCGCGCTGCCCTCTTCGATCGGTTGTGCGGCCAACGCCAGTCGGCGTCCGTCCGTCGCCACCAGCTTGAGGCTGCCGTTCTCGATCTCGCAGAGCACGCCGTGCATGGCGTAGCGACCGCCTTCGCGGGCAGCAGCGAAGCTGACCCGGCCCACCAGCCGGGTGAAGTTGCCTCCCTGGATGCTGAAGCTCTTTTCGTTGCCGAAGCGCGAGACGACCGGGAACTCCTCGGGATCCATGGTGACCAGATCGCAGGTGTCGGCACCGCTCTCGATCACGCACTTGTTGTCCTGGGTGTGCAGTTTGACTTCGTCACCGGAAAGATCGCGCACGAAGTCCAGCGCAACCCGCGCCGGGATCACTGCGGGACCAGGTTCCTCAACCTGCACGCCCTCGATGCGGAATCGGACCGAACTCTCGAGATCGGTGCCGAGCACTTCGAGGCTGTCGTCGGTAGCCACGAGGCAGATGTTCTCCAGAACGGGCTTGGTGCTCTTGGAGGGCACGACCGTGTTCACTACGGCGAGCGCCTCGCGAAGCTTCTCTCGATTACAGATCACTCTCATGTCGTCGTCTCAGTAAGCAGCGTGGATTTGTGGATCGTGCCTTGTCAGCTCGTCGCAAGTTGCGAAAGCACAAGGGTTTGAGTTCGTCGCGCGACGCAGCATGCGTGTGGATGTTTCGGGAGTGGTGCTCCGGTTGTCCACGCGCACCCACAGACGCCTGCGCTGTGCGCGCTGAAGCTGTGGATGGGCGTCGGGTTGTGAAGGAGTTGTGAGCAGCCTTTCCACAGGTTGTGCAGGGCCGTTTTTCCCGCAGAAAAGCCGCTCCCAAGGGTACGAAAAAGCCCTCGGAAAGTCCACGCGGGTGACCCTAGGAACGAGGCGCCTGGAGGCGCTCGAGGAAGCCCTCGAACAGGCGGGCCGTCGAGGGGTCGGAACGACGCAGTTCCTCCATCTTCTCGACGGCATGGATCACCGTGGAGTGGTCCCGGCCGCCGAAGAAGCCCCCGATCTCCTCCAGCGAGTGTCGGGTGATCTGGCGGGCGAGGTACATGGCGACCTGGCGCGGGTAGGCAATGGCGTTGGTGCGCTTCTTGGACTGCAGGTCGGACAGCTTGACGCCGTAGTGCTCGGTGACCAGCGTCAGGATGTTCTCCATCGAAGGTTGGCCGCGACGGGCCGTGAACAGCTCGCGCAGCGTCTCACGGGCCAGATCGGGCGTGATCGGGAGGCCGGAGACGGAGGCGAAGCCGATCAACTTGGTGACCGAGCCCTCCAGCTCGCGGATGTTCGAATCAATGCGCTCTGCGAGCAGGCTCGCCACCTCATCGGGCAGCTCGCGCCCCTTTTCGCGGCTCTTGCGCTTGAGGATGGCCATGCGAGTCTCGAAGCACGGAGGCTCGATCTCGGTGACCAGGCCCCACTTGAAGCGCGACACCAGCCGCTCCTGCAAGCTCGGGATGTCCTTGGGTGGGCTGTCGGAGGACAGCACGATCTGCTTGCTGGACTGATAGAGCGTGTTGAACGTGTGGAAGAACTCTACCTGCGTGCGGTCCTTGTTGGCGAGCAGGTGGATGTCATCCACGACCAGTACATCAACGTTGCGGTACTTGTTGCGGAACTTCGTCAGGTCGCCGTCGGTCAGCGCGTTGATGAAGTGGTTGATGAACGTCTCGCAGGACAGAAACAGGATGCGCGCATCGGGGTTGCGCTCGAGGATCGTCCAGCACAGCGACTGCAGCAGGTGGGTCTTGCCCAGTCCGACGCCCCCGTGCAGGAAGAACGGATTGTAGTTTTTCCCGGGCGATTCCGCTGTTCCCATCGCGGCGGCGTGTGCGAAGCGGTTGCACGGGCCGACCACGAAGTTGTCGAAGGTGTACTTGGTGTTGAGCCCGACATCGCTCGAGATCAGCAGGCCAGGGCCGTTGTTGGCCGATCCGGGAGGCAGGGCGAGAGCGCGCGAATCGCGTGCCAACGCAGGTTCCGGCGGACGCGCGGGAGCGCTGCTGCGGTTGGTGGGCGGCGTTGCCGGCAGCTGTGCCAGGAACCGCTCGGAATCGACAACGACCTCGACGCGCGGCGCGTGTCCGGGCAGCAGCTCGCGCGCGGCATCGGTCAGGATGTCCTCGTAGTGATCCTGCAACCACTTGCGTGAGAACTCGTTCTGCACGGCGAGCACCACGCGTTCGTTGTCGACACTGACGAGTGCCGCACGGTGGAACCAGACAGCGAACTGCTCGGGCTTGATCCGGCTGCGCAACAACTCCCGCAGGCGCTCCCAGGCGCTCAAGAGCGGGGATTCGGAGCCGGACAGGCTCTCGGTCAGCGGCGCGTCGGATGCACTCATGCGGGGATGGCGGTGGTCGGAAGACAGAACCGGCGCGAGAGAGCGCCGCGGGGGGGGGCGGTATTCAAACACGACCCCTCGAGGAGTCAACGAAGACCCACCCCTTCCTGCACAAGTTCTCCGCAAACAGGCCCGTGTGCGCGGCTTAGGTGTGCGAAAAGGCCACTCTCCGCAGGATATCCACAGCCATGTGGATATCCTGTTGGCTGTTGAGCCTGCCCAAAGAAAGTCGCAGGCCTGCGCGGGCCCGCTCGGCCCCCACGCCTAGCGCCAGCAGCACGGGCGACGCCTCGAGCGAACCGCTGGCACACGCGCTGCCGCTGCTGGTTTCGAGCCCTTCTAGATCCAGTCGTGCCACCAGCAGCCTCCCGTCCCAGCCCGGCAACTCTAGGTTGAGAGTGTTGGGCAGGCGCCGCTCCGCGCTGGGGTGTGGGCCAAAGAACCGCGCTGAAGGAACGGCAGATGTAAGTAAATTAAACAGCAGATGAAGGTTGTTGCGCATCCGCTCGGCGACTTGGGGCTGCTCGCTCACAGCCAGCTCGATCGCCAGCGCGGCGGCGGAGATCGCGGGGGCATTCTCGGTTCCCGGACGCAGGCCCTGCTCCTGCGCACCGCCGTGGCACAGGGGCTCCAGCGCGACACCCTTGCGACGGTACAGCACCCCCACTCCCTTCGGTCCGCCGACCTTATGCGCGGAGAGTACGCCGAGGTCCACACCCTGCGCGCGCCAGCGCAGTGGAATGCGGCCCAGTGCCTGCACTGCATCCACCAGCAGCAGCGGGCGCGGACCCGGCAGCCGCGCGAAGAGGGGTTCGGGGTCCAGCAGCGAACCGATCTCGTTGTTGGCGGCCATCAGGGCGACCAACCGCACCGGGCGGGCCGTGAGCGTTTCGACCCCGCAGGCGAGGTCCACCTCGCCCTGCGCGTCGACGGGCAGCCACTCGACGCGGGCTCCCTCCCGCTGCAGGCGCTCGGCTGGAGCACGCACGCAGGGGTGCTCGATCGTGGAGAGTGCCAGCGACCGCTCGCCCGGCAGCGCGCGCAGTGCACCCAGCAGCGCCAGGTTGGCGGCCTCCGTCCCGCCGGAGGTGAAGATCAGCTCGTCTTCGTGCACTCCCAGCGCCGCGGCGGTGCGCTCGCGGGCCAGATCGATCGCCATGCGCGCCTCACGGCCGGAGCCGTGCACGCTCGAAGGATTGGCGTGGAAGCGCTCGAGCGCCTCGAGATAGTGCTCGCGCACCTCCGCGCGCAGCGGGGTTGCCGCGTTGTGATCCAGATAGACGCGCGACATCAGACACGTCCCACGAGTTGCTTGTACAGCGCTTCGTATCGGGCGACCACCTGATGGCGTTCAAACTGCTGCACGGCGCGTTCCCGGCCCGCTAGTCCCAGCTGCTGGGCCTCGCCACGGTTCTCCAGCAGCCTGCGCAGGTGCGACCCGAAGAGCTCCTGCTCATCCACTTCGCACAGCAGACCCTCGCGCTCGTGCTGCACGACTTCCGCGACGCCTCCCGCGCGCGTGGCCACGACAGCCGTGCCGCAGGCCATCGCCTCCAGCGCGGAGAGTCCGAAGGACTCCTCTGAGCTCGCCAGAGCGAACACATCCGCCTCGGAGAGCAGCTCCGGCAGCGCATCGCGCTCGCCGAGGAACACCACGCGCTCGCCAAGCTCGCACCTGCGCACGGCGGCGCGGGCCGCAGGCATGTCCGGACCGTCACCCACCAGCACGAGACGCGCATCGAGATCGCGCGCGGCCCGGGCAAAGCTCTCGATCAGCCAGGGCACGCGCTTGACCGGCCGAAAATTGGAGACATGCACCACGGTGGGCTTGGTGTGCGTGCGCGGCGGCGTGTTGGGACGGAACGCGACCGTGTCGACGAAGTTGTGAATCACGCTCACAGTGCGCTCGATCGTGGGGAAGGCCTGCTGCGTTCGCGCGGCCAGATCGCGCGAGACGGCCGTGACGGCATCGCTCTGGCGGATGACGAATTCCGTCAGCGGCGCATAGGAAGGATCGCTGCCGACCAGCGTGATGTCGGTTCCATGCAGAGTGGTGACCAGCTTCGGGGCTGGTCGCGATGTATCGGTCTGCGCCGCGGCGCGCGCGAGATAGCCGGACACGGCGTGCGGGATCGCGTAGTGCGCATGAATCACATCCAGCCCGCTGGAGCGGTGCACGGTGAGGATCTCGGAGGTGATCGCCAGATCGTGCGGCGGCGATTGGAAGAGCGGATAGGGAAAGCCCTGCGCCACATGCATTTCCACCGGACCGCTGGCGCGGGCCAGACGCGGCGGCACATTCTGCGAGAACAGGTGCACGCAGTGACCGCGCTCGGCGAGCGTCAGTGCCAGCTCGCTGGCGAGCACACCGGATCCGCCGTAGGTGGGATGGCAGAGGATGCCGATGCGCAGGGCGCCGGCATTGCTCTCGCACGGGCGCGCCCCGTCGTACGGCGCGAGCCCGGGGAACTTCATGACACGCCTCCGTCAGGCAGCATGTACTCGAGTGCTTCAGGAGGCAGCGGCGGGAGTTCGGCGGCGCTGGTTGTCGACGGTGTTGAACTGGCCGCGGGCGCTGATGTCGCCGCTGGCGTTGAATGGAGTGCGGGCGCAGAAGTGGCTGCAGGCGCAGGCGCGACAGGTTTCTCCCGCGGTGTCTCCACCGGCTTCGCGGCCGGTTCTTCGGCGCGGGGCTTGCGCGGAGGCGGAACGCGACGCGGTGCCGGCTTGATCTCGTCGGGTCCCGCGAGGCTTGGGATCTCCAGCGTGAACGGCGGCAGGCCGGCGAGCTGTGGATCGCGGGCTTCCTGGGCGAGCAGTTCGCGCGCGGCCAGCAGATAGTCCTTGGTGCCGTGCGAACCCGGTGCGTACTCGAAGATCGTCTTGCCGTAGCTCGGCGCTTCGGCGAGCTTGACGTTGGCGCGGATCGGATTGGGCAGCACCTGGCCGGGGAAATAGCGACGAATCTCGCCCAGCACTTCGCGCGCAAGCTTCAGGCGGCTGTCGTAGAGACAGGGCAGGATGCCGCAGATCTGCAGCTCGGGGTTGAGGCGCTTCTGCAGCAGCTGCACAACGCCGACGAGCTTGCTCATCCCCTGCAGCGCGAGGAACTCGGTCTGCAGGGTGATCAGCACTTCGCCGGCCGCTGCCAGCGCATTGATCGAGAGCAGCCCCAGGCTCGGCGGACAATCAAAGAGCACATAGTCGACCGGTGCACGGCCGGTCTTGGCGCGCTCCGCATCGGCCCAGGTCTTCAGTGCATCCCGCAGCAGGAACTCGCGCCCGATGGCGCTGGCGAGCTCGAGCTCCGCGCCCGACAGGTCGATGTTCGCGGGCACGAGGAACAGGTTGGGCACGGCGGTGGGACGCACTGCGGCGGCGATCGGCGTCTCGCCGATCAGGACCGTGTAGCTCGTCGGTGTGTTGCTCGCAGCCTCGACATTGAGCGCGAGCGACAGGTTGGCCTGGGCGTCCATGTCGATGACGAGGACGCGGCGTCCCTGCAGCGCCAGAGCGGCGCCGAGGTTGACGGTTGTCGTGGTCTTTCCGACTCCGCCCTTCTGGTTGATGATCGCGATGCGGCGCATGGGGTGCGCGGGATTCTAGCCGAAGCGGTGCAGCTGCGGATCTACAGAACGAGCGGATCCTGCACCGGCAGCGGACCCAAACCGAGCAGCGGCTCGCCGAAGCGCGCGCCGATGCGCTCGCCCCAGTAGCGCGCGCGCGTCTCCATGCGCTGGAGGATGTCGGCCCCGAACAGGAAGTGCTGTCCGCGATCGTTCGAGCCCGCGGGCTCCAGCTGGCTGGCGTAGCAGCGCACGAGCTCCTGTTTGCGCTCGAAGACCGGCCCGATGTCGACCACGAGCGTCGGATCGAAGGGCAGATGGCCCATGAAGTGCCAGAAGCGACGCGGACGGTGCGCGGGTGTGGCGGTATCGAGTTTCGCGAGGCCGGCGAGGTACCAGGCCTCACGGGCGATGACGCCGGTCGTGGCGTGATCGGGGTGCAGATCGCGATCCCACTGCGCCAGCAGCACATCGGGCTGGTGCGTGCGCAGGAGATGCGCGAGATTCTCGCGTGTCTCGATGCTGTTCTGGACGCGACCGTCGGGCTGGCCGAGGTTGTGACGCACATCCAGCTTGAGGAAGGCGTTGGCGGCCTCGACTTCGCGCCGACGATCCTCTGCGGTGCCGCGCGTGCCGAGCTCCCCGCGGGTCATGTCCACGATGCCGATGCGCGCTCCGCGCTGCTTGGCGGCCAGCAGAATGCCGCCCACGCAGATCTCGGCGTCATCAGGATGCGCCGCCACCACCATCAGTTCGAGCTTCATTCGCCGTCATCCTCCTGTTCGCCGCTCACCTCATCCGCGCCGAGATGGAGCACGAGGTGTTCCATCGCCAGCGGGTCGTGTTCGCGGGCCAGTTCGTGGATCCACTCCGTGCCGAAGCGCGCGATCCAGGGCAGCGGACCGAGCACGCGCTCCTGCGGCAGACCGCGCGGCATCAGCACATTGGCTGCGCGGCGCTCGTGGCGCCGGCCCTTGCCCGATCGGTTGTGGTGCGCGCGCGCCGCCTTGTCGGCGAGCGTTGTGACCAGATCCTCGATCTGGCCGGAGATCTTCTTGAGCTGCACGACGAGCGAGGGCTCGACCGCCTGCAGCGCCTCGCGGTGCGCGAGCAGTGCCTGGGCCTGCGTCTTCGCAAGCTCGCGCAGGTCGATGCTGAGCTGCGGATCGGCGGTCTCGCCGGGCGCGGAGAGATCGCCCTTGCGCGCCAGCACAGTGCCCGTGGTGGTCTGCAGGATCTCCAGCGCGGTGCGCAGTGCAGGATCCGTCAGCGTGGCCGAGAGGCGCGGTGCGAACTGCACAGGGCCCAGGCCCGCTTCGGCGCGCAGCAAGGGCAGTTGCGCGTGGTACGCGAGCTCGCCGAAACCGCCGACATACACCAGCGTCGGCAGCACCATGTCCTGAACGACGGGCCGCAGCAGAGCGCCGGCCGACCAGGCCAGCGGCTCCTGCAGGATTTCCGCGGCGAGCTCGTCCGCGGTGCGTGAACCTTCCTCGCCGTCGTAGCGATAGCCGTCCTCGGCCGCGCGCAGAGCGCGACGCTGCGGTTGCGCGCCGCGCTGCTCGTGGTGGAACAGCAGTGCCGCATGCTCGGGTTCCAGAGCGACCGCGTGACCTGCGGCGGCCAGACGCGCGCTCTGTGCGGCGATGGCGCGCTCGGGAGAACGCTGGATGAGCTGTGCCAGGGCTCGCGACAGCTCAGGCCGGATCCACGCCGGCTCGATCACGATCAGGCCGTGTTCGCCGAGCAGCGTCAGCAGCGAACGCGTGGTCGCGGATGCCAGCGTCTCGCCCGAGCGCGGGAAACAGGCCTGCAGCGCGGACTCCAGATGCGGTGCCCCGCGCAGACTCTGCTCGAACACCGCTCGCAGTGCGGAAAGACGGGCCTTGTCTTCTTCGAGCACAACGTGCGACAGCGGGGTGCGTCCGGAGGACAGACCGGGCAGCGCCACCTTCTGCAGGTCGAGGTTGGCGTTGACGATGTGCGTGTGGTGCGCCTCGGCGATGTCGTGGTCGTCGGCGTGGTTCCAGAAGATCGGCACCACGCGTGTTTCGAGGCGCTGTGAAAGCACACGCGCGAGACGGATGGCGCTGAGCGCCTTGTAGAGCGTGTACAGCGGCGAGGTGGTGAACCCCGGCTGCTGACCGGTGACAATCGCGAAGCAGCGCGCATGCGCGAGCGCGCGCGCAGAGTCGAGCACGGCCACATGCGGTGAGTGGTACGAGAGCTCGCGCACGAGCCGCTCGCTCAGTTCCGCGCGTTGTTCCGGATCGAGACGGTCATCGCCGGCACTGATCTGTCCCGCATGGCGCGGAACGCGGATACCCAGAGACTCCAGATCGCCACGGATTGCCGCACGCGAAAGCTCGGACAATCCGAAGATGTCCGCGGGCAGGTGCTCGATCCGCAGCATCGTCATCCGCGAGCCTGCGCTCCGCTGGCTGACCTGCCGCAACCCAGCGCACCGACCTCGGCGATCATCGCGTCGATCGCGGCGCGCGAAGCGTCCTTCCAGTGCAGGCCGGCATAGCGCGGCTGCTTGTACGCAAACAGGATTCCGCGCGAGGAGTTGACCAGCGCGCCGCGCCCGCCGGGCAGGAAGCCACCGGCGATCTCCGCTGCGCCCGCACCCTGTGCGCCGTAGCCCGGAATCAGCAGCGGCGTCGTCGGCAGCTGCGCGCGCAGGCTGACGAGCTCCGCGGGATGCGTGGCACCGACGACAGCGCCGATGCTCGAGAGCCCGCCGCTGCCCATGCAGCTGTTGCCCCACTCGCGCACGCAGGACGCGACGCGTTCATACAGACGCGGCGTGCCATGATCCTGAAACAGCGCGCTCTGCTTGTTGGAAGTGCGCACGAGCACATAGATGCCGGCCTGATGCGCCTTCGCTGCGTCAAGGAAGGGCTGCACGGCATCGCCACCGAGGTAGGGATTGACCGTGATCGCATCGCAGACGGCCTCACCCGCGACGGCCGGATCGAGGAAGGCGCGCGCGTAGGCGGCCGCAGTGCTGTCGATGTCGCCGCGCTTGACATCGCCGATCACCAGCAGGCCCGCGGAGCGAGCGGTCGCCACGACACGCTCCCACGCATGGATGCCGTCGGCTCCGTAGATCTCGAAGAAGGCCGACTGCGGCTTGACGGCGGGCACTCGGCCGGCGGCGAGCTCGATGATCTCGCACAGGAACTGCGCGCAGGCGTCGGCCTTCTGCCTGCGGCTGGCCTTGGGATCGCGCGCGATGGCGAACTCCGGCGGCAGCGAGTCAGCATGCGGATCGAGGCCGATCAGGGCGGAGTTGGCGGTGCGGGCGATCGCGGCTTCGAGTCGGTCAGCGTAGGTCATGAGGGGCAGGATCCTACTCGGTGGAAAGGGCGAGGAACTGCTTGGCGACATGGTCGGCGAGCGGGAGACCGGTCGGGCTGAGTCGGTAGCCGCCCCGATCGCTGTGCTCGAGCAGTCCCAAGACCAACAGACGCTCTGCCAGAGCCTCGAAGGGGTCGTCCGCGACGGGACAATCGGCTCGCTGGCGGGCCTCGGCGGCGCTGAGACCCTCCGCGAGGCGCAGACCCAGCCACCAGGTTTCCGCCAACCTCGCGCGCGGTGTGGGTTCTTCGGACCAGGCGCCGGCCTGTGCAGCTTCACGGATGCGCCGCGTGTAGCCTTGAATGCCCTTGTGGTTGCCGCGGCGCATGCCCCCGACCTTGCTGACGGCCGAAGGACCGATCCCGAGGTACTCCCCGTTGTGCCAGTAATTGACGTTGTGGCGACATTGTTTGCCAGATCGTGCGAAGTTAGAGATCTCATAGGCCTCCAGCCCCGCCGCGGCCAGACGCTCCCGCGTCGCCCAGAAGAAGGCCAGCTCGCGCTCCTCGGGGAGCTTCTGGAGGCGCCCTTCTTCCAGCCAGCGACGGAACAGCGTCTCTTCTTCGAAGGTGAGGTTGTAGGCCGAGAGATGCTCCGGCTCGAGCTCCAGCACCCGCTCGAGGTCGGCGAGCCAGGTCTCCAGCGCCTGTCCGGGCACCGCGTAGATCAGATCGATGTTGAGCGCCTCAAAGCCGACGCTGCGCGCCGCGCGGAAGGCGGCGAAGCTCATTTCGACATCGTGCACGCGCCCGAAGAGCTGCAGGGTGGCGGGATCAAGGCTCTGAAACCCGATCGAGAGTCGGTTGATCCCGAGGTTCAGGAGGGCTTGAGCCTTGGCTGCGTCGAGGCTCTCGGGGTTGCACTCGGCCGTGCGTTCCACAGCCGAGGCGCGCCATCCCGTGCGCTCGTCCAGACCGTCGAGCAGGCGCTGGAGCTCCGCCGCATCGAGCAGGGAGGGCGTGCCTCCTCCGAGGAACAGCGTGCGCGGTGCGCGCGGTGCGTACAGCTCCGCCTCGCGCAGGATTGCGTCGATCATCTCGCCGCGGTCGTGGCCCTCCGCCGGCACGGAGAAGAAATCGCAGTAGTGGCACTTCGCTGCGCAGAAAGGCAGGTGCACATAGAGCGGTGTGCCATCGGCGGCCCGCGAAAACAGCTGAGGAGAGGCGTTCAACCTCTCCTCAGCTTAGCGAACCAGACCGAAATCCAGTGTGTCTGCTAACCGGCTTCGCGACGGGGGTTGTTCTCCCCCACCGCACGGAACTGTGCCGCGACGCCTTCGGCGTTCATGACGCCGTTGAGCTTCTTCAGCGCGTCCTGCTCGATCTGACGCACGCGTTCGCGTGTCAGGCCGACGACCTTGCCGATTTCCTTGAGCGTCATCTGCTCGCCGTTCTCGTTGCCGAGCCCGTAGCGCAGCTTGAGGATCGTCGCCTCGCGCTCGTCGATCACCTGCAGCAGCTCATCGAGGCGCTTCAGCAGGTCGGTGTTGAGCAGCTCTTCATCGGGCGTCAGCGTGCGCGCATCTTCGACCGTGTCCTGGCCCTGGGTCAGGATGTCGAGCGAAACCTGCGGACCCATGCCGGAGACGATGATCGTGCGCTTGAGCAGCGGCCAGTTGTCCTCAGGGATGCCGAGCTCCTCGGCGACCTCTTCAACGGTCGGCGCTCGACCGAGCAGATAGCCGAGCTCCTGGCTCACCACGCGCCAGCGCGAGATCAGCTCCGACATGTAGCTCGGCACGCGAACGGACTTGACGGTGTTGGTCAGCGCGCGACGGATCGCCTGCTTGATCCACCAGGTTCCGTATGTGGAGAAGCGACAGCCCGCATCAGGGTCGAACTTCTCCGCGGCCTTCATCAGTCCGATGTTGCCCTCGGCGATCAGATCCTGCAGCGTCAGGCCGCGGTTGGCGTACATCTTCGCCACCGACACGACCAGGCGCAGGTTGGCGCGGATCATGTGCTCGCGGGCGCTGATGTCGCCTTGCTGGATGCGGCGACCGAGCTCGATCTCCTCGGTGGCAGAGAGCAGCGGCACCTCGTTGATTTCTTGGAGATAGGTCTCCAGACAGCGTTCGGCAGAAATGGTGGCTCTCCGTGGTGTTCGTCAGGGGGTGTGTCGAACGCACCTGCTCAGGCAGGCACGCAGAAGCGACGAGGCTCGCTTCCAAGCGGGAAATCGGCGGGCGAACGAACGATTCTTGAGGCGGATGCCCGATTGGGCTCTCGCCGCTACAATCCCCGCCCTCAATCCATGGCTGACACCTCGATGGAAGAAATCCTTTCCGAGGATGCGTTCGTCCAGACTCTGGTCGAGCGCGTCCCGCCGTTCCTCGGGTTGGCAGCCGTGCTGACAGGGGTCCCCCAGGGCGAATGGACGCGAACGCACCACTTCCGGCTGGTGAGCGAGTCCGATGCGCTGGAGTCGCTGCTCGATGAGCATGGCGCTCGCTACAACCGTCGCTACGCCTTTCTGCGCGAGCTGTCGGCGGCGTTGCGCTCCTTCTCCCAGGCCGGTTTCAGTCTGGTGCACCTCAGCCGCCGGCTTTCGGGCTACGGTGTCACACTCTCCGAGCGCGAGACGGGCCAGTTCCACAAGGCCTTGCAGGAGACGCGCAGCTTCGTGGAGCGCTCCGAGCGCGCGCTGCTGGCGGCTGCATGTGACGAGCTGGCAGCACTCGGTGTGCACTGCGATGCGCCGCTTGTGAAGATTGGCGACGAGCTGGTCGGACCCAAGCGCATGCTGCCACGCAATCTCGGGCAGGAGGACGTGCCGGACGACGAAGGCAAGGCGGCCGAGATCGCTTCGAAGTACCTGCAGGCCTGCGCGAAGCTCGAAGAAATCGGCGTGCACCGCATCAGCGAGGAGCCGGATCGCGACGAGTGGTTGCGCCGACACTGCAGCGAGGAGAAGGCGCGCGTTTTTGAGGCCGCGATTCACAACCTGCAGTCGGTCTACGACACGCATGTCAAGAATTCGCCCGCGGAGCAGGCCGATGCGCGGCTTCTGCGGCTGCGCGGTCACATTTCCATCGTCCTGCACCTTCTGGAAGCCGTGACGCTGATGACGCACTTCGTGGAGCGCCATGTGAGCGGTCAGAGGCACGAGGCGCTCGAGCGCCGGATGCTGAAACTGATCCCGCGCGGCGAGGTGCGCGAGCACACCCTCAACAATTTGCTGTACTGGGCATCGACCGTGCTGCGCCGCGGCCGCGCGCTTGCGGAGGATCTGCTGCCGGCGTACACGAACCTGGACGCGCTGACCGTGGAGCTGCCCAAGGACGTGATGATCCACGCGCGGCCGGCTTCACTGATTGTCGGCATCGTTCAGCACTACGCGATGCCGGTCGAGCTGGAGATCGATGGAGCGCGCTGCAACGCCGGCTCCATCCTCGAACTGTTGCTGGCGGTCGGTTCGCATCCTGATGCCCGCCGCTTCGTGTTCCACGGGGACGCTCGCCCGCTCGCCGACATTCAGGCCTTGTTCCAGCACGCGCTGGGCGAGCAGGGCGCTGAGAAGCTCCCCGAGGCGTTGGCCTATCTCAAACGTCGCGGTTGAGCAGCATTCAGACTCCCAGACGCAGGCGTTCGGCAAGCACAGGCGGCAGACCGGCCTTGAGTATGCGTGCCTGTTCGCGCTCGATGTCATAGCTTGTGCGCACAATGCGCAGCAGCCGCGCGCTGCTGTCGTACAGGGCACACGCTGCGCGCGGGTCTTCATCGCGCGGTTGGCCGACGCTGCCAACGTTCACCACCGCACGCGTGGTTTCGCTGAGGTCGACGAAAGAGTCGTGCGTGAATGCCGTGTGCAACGGATCTTCGGCGAGTCGCAGCAGCGTTACGGGAACATGGGTGTGACCGACGAAACACACCGGTAATTCCAACTCATTGAGCGATGCATCCGCATCGTGCGGCCCGTGCACATAGTGGAAGTCCTCCGGATGTGCGTAGGAACCGTGTGCCAGGGCGCAGTGTTCGAAGTGCATGCGCAGCGGCAGAGCCGCAAGCCAGTGCAGTTCCTCCGCCGTCAGCTGACGCTGCGTCCACTCCACGGCGGCGCGTGCGTACTGGTTGAAATAGCGCGGATCGAGCTCACCTGCGACCGCGGCATCGTGATTGCCCTTCACGACGTGAACGCCCTCGTCCTTGAGCAGCGCGATGCATTCGCGCGGTGCTGCGCCGTAGCCGACGACATCGCCGACGCTCAGGATCTGGTCTGCGCCTGCAGAGCGCAGCACGCTCAATGCAGCCTGGAGTGCGGCGAGGTTGGAGTGGATGTCGCCGAGGACGCCGTAGATCATGAGGTCGGTCGGTGGAGTGAGGATTGGCGCGAGAAAGACCCGGCCAGGATCAGGATCAGGCCCAGCACCCAGACTGACAAGTGCCAGCCACGCTCCTCCCCCATCGGCGAGAGCAGCATCAAGGCGGCAAAGAGCCAGCCGGCCAGAGCCGGACGCAGCCCGCTGCGGACAAGCGCCAGGCCGCCAAGACTTGCCAAACCCCAGTGAAGTGTCATGGCAAGCGAAGGCGTCGCCAGCGCGCAACTTACGAGGAATGGAAGAAAAAAGGTATTTAAAAGTACAATAGCAGAGAGATGGTGCGCTGGCAGGGTGCGTGCCCATGCTCTGGTACGGACGGACCACGCTACCAGCCAGCCGCCTAGCACGGCTCTGGATAGGAACGCCCAATTATCAAGGAGCAGATCGGCAGAGTCGCTTGACAGCGGTGAGAACCAAGGCAGGGCCAGCGCGCACAGCCAGCCAGTGCCCAGCAGGCCCATGACACAGCTCCACCAGCTCAGATTTCTCAGGGGCAAGCTCCACAGACTCCACATACATGCTCTGTCCTAAGCAATCACAGGTCTGGATGCCAGTCTCCTCTTGACACTCCACTGTTGGTGCCTAGCCTTGACACCAACACACCATTTGGTGGATGTGAGCGGCAAATCGAACAGGGGAGGAAGCATGGAACGTCGTTTGGGCAGGGGCTTGGGTTCACTTTTGGCAGGTGGTTCGACGGAGGAGGTCGCGGTGCCCACGGTACCCGCGGCACCGGCTGCGCCGGCTCAGCCGGGGTCGACACCGCAGATTGCGCTCGACGTCATCGAGGTCAACCCCTACCAGCCGCGTCAGGTCTTTGACCCGGCCGGTGTCGATGAGCTGGTTCAAAGCATCCGGCAGCATGGACTGCTGCAACCGATCGTGGTTCGACCCCACGGTAGCGGTTATCAGCTGATCTCGGGTGAACGCCGCCTGCGCGCCTTCCGTATTCTCGGCAAGTCCACCATTCCGGCCACGATCCGCGAGGGTGTCACGGACCAGGAGCTGCTGGAACTGGCTCTGGTTGAAAATGTCCAACGGAAAGACCTCGACCCCATCGAGCGCGCCCTGGGATTCCGCCGGATGATGGAGCAGCTCCACCTGACGCAGGAGCAGGTTGCGGACAAGGTGGGTCTTCAGCGTTCCACCGTCGCCAACCAATTGCGTCTGCTGGACCTTCCGGAGAATGTCCGTCAGGCGCTGGCGAAGGGTCTGATCCAGATGGGTCATGCACGTGCATTGCTGGGTGCCAAGTCCGAGGCCGATCAGCTTGCCCTTCTTGAGCGTACCGTCCGGGAAGATCTCTCGGTGCGGTCGGTTGAAGATGCAGTCCGCCAGGGCAACAAGCCGGTCAGCTCTGCCGCAGCTCATTCGGAAGACGCTGCCGCCGGCGACAAGACCCTGACTCCCCAAGCACCTTGGGTTCGGGACTTGGAGAATCGGATGCGGGAACATCTCGCCACCAAGGTCCAGCTCAAGAACGGACCTGGTTACCGCGGCCAAATCGTGATCGACTACTACCAGCGCGAGGATTTGGAGCGGCTGATGGCGATCCTCGCCCCCAAGCCGACAGTGTAGACCAATCCCTTCAGCCAAAAAGAACGGCGGGGTGTTCCACGTGGAACACCCCGCCTTGTTTTAGTCCCTCTGAGGGGCGGCGATCAGAGCACTTCCGCGCTCAGGAGCACTACCGGTTTGGCCGGACGGTCCGCGGAGCCGGCCTCTATCTCTCCTCCCTCAATCGAGCGCACGATGTCCATGCCCTCGACCACCTTGCCGTAGACCACGTGCTGGCCGTCCAGACGAGTGCTGTCCGCAGTGGTGATGAAGAACTGGCTGCCCGAGCTCTGCTCATCGCTCGGCTTTTTGGCGGCCGAGAGGTAACCAGGGAAGTGGTGGAGGCTGTTTTCCTCCTTTTCGATCTTGTAGTCGGGACCGCCTTGACCCCAGCTGGCCTTGTCTTCACCCTTGGAGTTCGGGTCGCCGCCCTGGATCATGAAGTCCTTGACGACGCGGTGGAAGCGGGTGCCGTTGTAGTAGCCCTCGCGGCAGAGCTTGAGGAAGTTCTCGACGTGCTTGGGAGCTTCCTTGGCGTAGAGAGCTACGACGATGTCGCCCTGATCGGTCTTGATTCGGACGCGCGGCGAGCCCTCGGCCGGAGCCGGGTTTTCGAAGAGCTGAGCATGCGTCGAGCGCCAGGACTTCTGCTCCTTGCAGCGGCGCTCGAGCTCCTCGACCAGGCTGATCGCGTCACCGCCGTCCTTGACCGCAAGACGGTCCTTAACCAGCGGGTGATTTGCGTGTTCCTTCTTGAGGGCCTCCAGTGCGGCAAGGGCCGAGTCCCATTCCGATCGCTCGGCGGCGTTGGTCGCGGCCGCCCAGAGTGACCAGGGTGCGGCCGGCATGCCCTTGAGCTTCTCGTGCACCGCCAAGAGGGCGGCGGGATCCGCCTCGATCGAGAGCGGATTGGCCGGCTTGGGGGCCGCGGCCGCCGTCAGCTGAGACCAGCTCTTATCCAGGTCTTTAGCAGCCTGCATGGATGTAATTGAGCGGTAGATAGCATACCCCGCGAGGGCGAGGATGAGCACCGCGGCGGGCTTCCATGCAACCTCGACGAAGCGCTGGAACGCGTTCTTGTCGTCGTCCGGGGTGGCAAAGGTGACAGCGGTGGGGGCCTTGTGTTGGGCCATGGCAGGTCGAGGAGGGGTCAGCGGGATCGCCCCGCGGTGGCGGCCGAGCGCGGAAGGCGGGGCCAAAAGGAGGCCTCAGCGATCATCGGCTCGACGAACAAAGCAGTTTAGCGAGGAAGGGCCGGAGCGCACAAGCGAGGCCAAGAAAGGGGATGAAAAGCAAGCTACCATGCCCTCCCCATGCTGATCCTGCTGCTCAACCTCCTGTCCCTCGGGGCCGGTGCCCCGCTTCCGCTCGAGAGCTCCGTCGACTTGTTCGGTGCTCCCGCCCTGCTGCAGGGCACCAACCCCGATCTCGCCGAATTCGAGAAGCGCCGCAAGGCCGCAGACAAGGACACGGACAAGCTGTGGGACCTGCATGAGTGGTGCACGCAGAAGAAGCTCGACAAGGAAGCGAAGAACTGCCTGCGTCGCATCGTGCAGCTCAACCCTGAGGACGAGAAGGCACAGAAGCTGCTCGGAAACGTCCAGTACGACGGCAAGTGGTTCGCCTCCGAGAAGAAGGTGGAGGAGTACAAGAAGGAACAAGCCGCGAAGGCAGCCAAGGAAAAGGAGAAGGAGGCCAAGGAGAAGGGCCTCGTGAAGTGGAAGGATCAGTGGGTGCTGCCCGCCGATCTCCCGTATCTCCAAAAGGGAATGGTTCGCGACGAAAACGGCGCGTGGATCAACCCCGAGATAGAGAAGAAGAAGAAGGAGGGCTGGATTCAGCAGGACCTCGAGTGGATCCCTCCCGCGGAGAAGGACAACATCACCAAGGGCCTCTGGAAGTGCGGCGACAAGTGGCTCAGCGTCGAGGACGCCAACGAATACCACAGCGAATTCTTCCAGTGGTGGCGCGTGCCGGAGAGCATCAAGGAGCGCTACACGCTGCTGACGACGTGCGAGCGCAAGACAGCCGAAGCGATGATGCGCAATCTGTCGAACGCTTACGACGATCTCGTCAAGTGCTTCGGCAATCAGCCCGCGGAGCCGGTTCAGGTGCTCGTGCTGCGCACGCAGACGCAATACGAGTCGTTCGCCGCGGGCGATCAGGAAGAGGAGCGCCCGCCGACGGAAACACACGGCCTCTCCTCGGTGCACTACGCGTACTTCGCGGACTTCGGCGCGGATCCCAGCCAGCAGACACTGCTACAGATCGGGGTTTCCTACTGGGACACGCAGGGCGATGGTCCGAAATGGGGACTGCACGCCACGCGCCACGCGCTGGGACAGTCCTTCGCCGAAGCGCTGGATCCCAGCCCCAAGGCCTTTGAGAAGCTCATCAAGGAATCCAAGTACGATCCCGCAGCGTTCTGGGGAGAGAAGCGCGTGCCGCTGTGGTTCCGCTACGGCGCAGCTGCGTACGCCGAGCGCTACTTCCGCGACCCGGATACCCTTGCAGGCGGCAACTCCGCCTGGGCGATCGAATGGTCGCTGGCGAGTCTGGTGAAGCGCGGCGGTCTCTCGCCGCTGAAGCAGATCTTCGAGTTCCAGCCCGACGTCGACAACTTCGAGATGTCGCAGAAGTGGATCAACGAGACGGGCTTGCTGATGTACTTCATGGTCGACGGCAAATGCGCGCCCGTCACCGCCAAGCTGGAGGCCTTCCAGCAGGCTCTCAAGACCAATGCCGATCGCAAGGCCGTGACAGCGGCATCGAAGGCGCTGATGGATGAGCTGACCAAGAACGAGAGCGAGCTGCGCAAGTTCGCGAAGCTCTGAGCGCACCATGATCGCTCTCCTGCTTGCGGCAACGCCCCTTGCAATCACTGCCGTGGGCGAGACGGACATCCTTTCCGCGCTGCATCCGGCCGATGCGGACGTTTTCCTCGAAATGGGGGAGCCCGGACGGATGTTCGCGGAGCTGCCTCAAACGCCGTGGATGCGCATGCTGCGCGACGCGGAGATGGAGAAGCTCTACGGACTCGTGTCGACGCTCGGAGTGGATCTTCGCGCGTCGATGAGCGCGATGATCCCCGCGAGCGTGCTCGGCGAGAGCAGCCCGCTGCGCTCGATGCAGTCGATGAGCGTTTCCCTGTCGCAGCTCGACCAGCCCGGCGCGCCGATGACGGTCTGGATGGGCATGCGCATGGCCAGCGCGGAGAGCGCAAGTGCGATGCTCGGAATGTTCACCATGGAGGGTCTCCTGCTGCCGTCCGGGAAACCCGATGACGAGTTCAAGCTGGGTGAGCGGGTGCTCAGGCTGCAGCACTACTCTGTGGAGAAACCCGACGAGTTGGCGGTCGGAGCGGCGCGGCAGTTGCCCAGCGACATCTGGTTGCTTCAGGACGGCGCGCAGCTCGTGATGGGCATGGGAGGCGCAGCGCCGGAGAGTCTTTCACTGCGACTGGCCGGGCAACAACCCGTCTTGTCGCGCGAACGGCTGTTTCCTGCGGACCTGCCGTGGTCGCCCGCTTCGGGCACGCTGCTGTATCGCCTGTGGGTGGATCTGGAAGGCACGGCCTTCATGGAGAACCCGCTACTGGCGGAGGCGCGCGAGGCTCTTGGCACGGCATTGTCCTGGGGATTGCCGGTGCTCTTCCCCTATCTCGGTGCGCAGGGTGTCTGGCGCGTCGAGTGGCGCGGTTCACAGTTTGTCACCGAGACGGTGCACAAGCGTTACCCGTCGATGAGCACACAGGCGCTCGGCGGAGCGCCGGTCGATGCCAAGGTCGCGCGCTTCGTTCCCTCGGAAGCCGTCGGCGCGTGGCTGACGAGCATCGATCCCGCGCGCTTTGAGAGCGAATTGCGCGTGCTGGTCGGAGCCGCGCTTCAGGGCGATGAGGAAGGCCAGCCCGTGCTCACCGCACAGCAGTTGTCGCAGCTGCCCTCGCTGCAGGCTGGACTCGGAAAGCAGGCCGCCCTCTTCCTGCTGCCGATCAGCAGCATTCAGTCGATCGAACCGCGTCTGTTCGTCGCGATCGAACTTGCCGACCGCGAAGCGTTCGAGCGCGCTCTGGATGGCTGGACCGACAAGCTCAAGGAGCTCGCACCCTCCGCGCGCATTTCCAACCGTCCGTACCGCAAGCACAAGCTCGTCAGCTTCAGCGCGCAGGAGGAAGAGGAGGAGTCCGGCAATGCCGGAGGCACCGGACCGCTCGGCGGCCTGATGAGCACGCCGACGTTCAGTCCGACGATCGGAGTGCTCTCCGATCGCGTGCTGATCACGATCAAGAAGTCCTTCGCGCAGACCGAAATGCGCCGCGTGCTCGACGGCAAGGACACGGTTCCGCATGCCATCACCGCAGCCGGAAGCGTGCCTGCGGGTGCGTTCGAAGCCGGCATGATGGACTGGCCCTCGTACACCGGCAAGCTGCTGGACATCGCCACCGGATTGCTTCCCATGGCGAGCAGCATGATGGGAACAGAAGCCGCGCAGCTCGATCTGCAGGGACTGCCCAGCACCGCCACGATGCAACGCTATTTCCAGCCCACGCGCAGCTGGTCGCGTCGACTCGACGATGGACGCGTGCTGGGTTACACCACCAGTTCGTACGGGCCGGAGACGCCGCTGACGCTGCTGGCACTGGGGGTGGGGGCGATGCGGACGGTGCGCCGGCCTCCGCCCGTGTCGCTCTCCGGCGGTGAATTGCCGCCCGGCGATGTCGAGGCCGCACCCAAGCCGCAGGACACGACGCCACCGGTTGAGCCCTCCGAGAGCGACGAAGTGCTCGCCACGCGTGCGGGTCTGCTGGCGATCCGTTCGGGCATTGCCGTGTATCGCGCGGATGCCGGACGCATTCCCGATCAGTTGGCTCTGCTGACCAAACCCACGACCAACTTCCCCGACGCCTTCCTCAACGGCAAGCCGTTGCCGCAGGACGGATGGAAGCGCGAGTTCATCTACAAGCCCGAAGCCGATGGCAAGAAGTACGCGCTGTACTCGGCGGGCCCTGACGGCAAGGACGACAACGGCGCGGGCGACGACGTGCGCTGGAAGTGAGCGCGAGGCCCTCCAACAACCGGCGTCGGAAGGTCAAAGCCTTTCGTCGTGCTGTGGGGCTGCGCCTGATCGGCGCGCTGGGGCCGTTGTTTCTGCGGACGTTGCGCGCGCGCTGGAAGTGCGAACGCCTCAATCCGCAGCACTGGGAAGACGCCGTCAAGGATGGCGAAGGTGCGTTGCTCGCGCTGTGGCACGGACGGATGGTCTGCGGCATGGCCGACCACGCCGGACGCGAATACACCGTGCTTGTTTCGCGCAGCAAAGACGGCGACATCTCCGACAAGCTGCTGCAGCGCTTTGGCTATCGTGTGATTCGCGGATCCTCCAGCCGTGGAGGAGCCAGCGCGGCTCGGGCAATGCTCGCCTCGCTGGGCAGGGGCTCGAAGCTCGTCGTGACGCCCGACGGTCCGCGGGGCCCGCGGCACGCGCTCAATCCGGGTCTCGCATGGATGGCCCGCGAAACCGGATTGCCGATCGTGCCGATGGGCTTTGCCGTCGATCGCGCCTGGCGTCTGAAGAGCTGGGATCGCTTCACGATTCCCAAGTGGGGTGCGCGCGTCGTGCTGAGCTACGGCGAGCCGCTGCGCGTGAGTGCCGAGGCGGACGAAGCCGAGCTGCAGCGCACAACCGAGGAACTGGGGCGAAGGCTGATGGCGGCGGAGGCGCAAGGCTTCGCGCATCTGGGGGAGCCCGTCGATTGGTGATGCGCGTGGGACCCGCGGGCTGGGCCTATCCCGACTGGGAAGGTCGCGTGTATCCCGACTACAAGGCCCCGGGCTTTCATCCCCTGGCCATGCTCGCGCGCCTGTTTGATTGCATCGAGATCAACAGCACCTTTTACGCGCTTCCGCGCGCAGACCACGCCACGCGCTGGGTGGAACTGGTGCAAGCCAACCCCGAGCTGGTATTCACAGCCAAGCTGCACCGCGATTTCACCCATGTCGACGGCCAGACCTTCGAGCAGCGTCTGCCGCAACTGGAGCAGGCCGCGCGCAGCTTTCTGTCGGGACTCGAGCCGCTGCGCAGCGCCCGCCGATTGCGTGCCGTGCTGGTGCAGTTTTCAGCAGGCTTTCTGCACGGCAAGAGCGAGGTGCGCCGGCTCGGCCGGATCCGCTCGTGGCTCGATGGTTTGCCCCTGGTTGTCGAATTGCGGCACGAGTCCTGGTTTCAGCCGCCGGCGCTGGCGTCCCTGCGCGGTCTGGGCTATTCGCTCGCCTACCTGGATCTGCCTCCGGCATGGAATCACCCGCCCGCATGGCATGAACCCACCGGCCGGATCGGTTATCTGCGGCTGCACGGCCGCAATGAACAGGAGTGGTTCCGACCCGAGGCGGGTCGCGACCAGCGCTACAACTACCTCTACCGTCGGCCGGAGCTGACGGCGATCGCCGAGCGCGCGCGCCGCATCGAGCAGGGGCATGAAGAGAGCATGCTGGTAACCAACAACCACTTCGGAGGCAGGGCGGTCGCCAACGCGCTGGAATTGCTGTACCTGCTGCGGGGGGAGCGGCAGCCGGTACCTGCAGAATTGCTGGAGGCCTACCCCCGACTCGCCACGATCGCCAAGGAAGGCGGGCAGGGCGGTCTGTTTCGATAGGATGCCGCAAAACGAGGTTGGAAGCTTTGGGCCAGCGGGTTATGCTCTCTGCCCGATTCGGATCGGATTGCCCCCCATTGGATTCCTACAGCCTGCTGGTCGGTCTTTACGCGACAACTCTCGGATTGCTGGCCGTCTACGGCCTGCACCGCGTGGGCATGTTGGCGCGCTTCCGGTGGGGCAAGGATGTGCCTCGGCCCGCGAACGGAGATGCGCTCGTGCCGTTCGTTACGGTTCAGCTGCCGATCTTCAATGAACGCACTGTCGCGAGCCGCCTGATCCGCGCCGCCGCCGCACTGGAGTGGCCGCGCGAGCGCTTCGAGATCCAGGTGCTCGACGACTCGACCGACGATACGCGCGAACTGGTGGACCGCGAGGTCGCGGAGCTGGCCCGCACGGGTCTGGACATTCGCGTGGTGCGCCGCGACAACCGCAAGGGCTTCAAGGCCGGCGCGCTCGACCACGGACAGCGGCTCGCCAAGGGCGAGCTGTTCTGCATCTTCGATGCGGACTTCATGCCGGGTCCCGACTTCCTCGTGCAGACGGTGCCGCACTTCGCGAATCCTGCGATCGGCATGGTCCAGGCGCGCTGGGGACACGCCAACCGAGAGGACTCGCTCCTAACACGCGCCCAGTCGGCGCTCCTCGACGGCCACTTCGTGATCGAACACAAGGTGCGCCACGACAGCGGCGTCTTCTTCAACTTCAACGGCACAGCCGGTGTCTGGCGTCGCAAGGCGATCGAAGACGCGGGCGGCTGGGAACACGACACGCTGACCGAGGATCTGGATCTCAGCTATCGAGCGCAGCTGGCGGGCTGGAAGTTCGTCTATCTGCCGCGCATCGTAGCACCTGCCGAAATACCGCCCGACATCTCGGCGTTCAAGTCGCAGCAGCATCGCTGGGCCAAGGGCAGCGTGCAGGTCTTCAAGAAGCTCGGCTGGCGCATTCTGGTTTCCGATCAGCCGCTGCGCGTCAAGATGGAGGCCTTCTCGCACCTCACGGGCAATGTCGGCTACCCCTGCGTGTTGCTGCTGGCGTTCCTGCTGCCGCTTTCGCTGGGACTTTCCGATGTATTCCCGCACTGGGTGCATCTGGCTCTCTTCACCACATGCACGCTGTCCGTGCTGGTGTTCTACGAGACGAGCCAGCGCGCCGTCGGCCGCGCACTGCATCAGCGCATCGTCGACACGTTTGCCGCGATCGCGCTGGGCATCGGCATGTGCGTCTCGCAGACGCGCGCCGTGATCGAAGGTCTGCTGCCGGGCACGGGCGTGTTCGTGCGCACGCCGAAGAAGGGCGATGCGCCGCGCGCCAAGGGCTACCGCGTCAGCGTGCTGGGCTGGCCCGGCGTGGAGCTGGTCCTCGCGGCCTGGTTTGGCTACGGCATCTGGCTTGCGATCCAGAAGGAATTCTGGGGCTCGCTGCCCTTCCTCGTGCTGTTCTTCGCGAGCTTCGCGTGGGTCGGCAGCCTGAGCCTGATCGACCATCTGCAGTCGCTCCGCTCGCGCCCGGCGTGAGCGGACCACGCAGCTCGCGCCCGGCGTGAGCGGACCACGCAGCTCGCGCCCGGCGTGAGCGGAAAGGCTCCACTCGCTGACTGCGTGAGCGGAGAACGGCAGCCTCCGCGCGGACTGCTGTGGCCCGCGCGGAATCCGTGAGCCGGATCAGCGCGGCTTGGCCGTGAGGTGATCGACGAGGTCCATCTTCGAGATGAGACCCTGCAGCTTGCCGCTGTCATCGACGACCAGACCCGCCATGCCCTTGCCGAAGACATCGACGAGCTTGGAAGCCTCGTCGGATTCCTTGACAGTAGTGACCTTTCGGAACATGACTTCGGCGACGGCCGACGAGAGGCTCGCGCGACCGTCGACGAGTTTTCCGAGCACGTCGGACTCGGTCAGGATGCCCACCAGTCGCCCGTCATCGAGCACCGGCAGCTGGCTGATGCCGTGTTCCTTCATGACCATCACCGCATCGGCGATGGTGTCGCCGCTGGCCGCGGTCACGAGCTTGCGGCGCGGGAGCTTGCGCAACAGATCGCCGATGCGCTCGCTCTCCCAGGCCGGCTCGGTGAAGTTGTTCTCCTTCATCCACTGCGGATCCATGAACTTGGTCATGTAGTTCCGCACGCCGTCGGGCAGGATCACGACAAAGCGCTTGCCGGGGCCGTATTTCCTGGCCGTTTCTACGGCGGCCCACATCGCGGAGCCGGAGCTGCCGCCGCACAGCAGACCTTCGCGGCGAATCAGCTTGCGGGCCATCTGGAAGCTCGGATGGTCCTCGCTCTTGACCCATTCATCGACCAGCGCGCGATCCAGCACGTCCGGAATGAAGTCGTAGCCGATGCCTTCGACCTTGTAAGAGCCGATCGGGCCCGGTCCGGCGAGAATCGAGCCGACCGGGTCGACGCCGATGATCTTCACGTTGCGCATCTTCTCCTTGAGCTTGCGCGCGGTGCCGCTGATCGTGCCGCCGGTTCCCGCCGTCATCACGGCGAAGTCGAACTGTCCGTCGGTCTGCTGCAGAATCTCCTCCGCGGTGCCGTGGTAGTGGGCCGCAGGGTTATCGGGGTTGCCGTACTGATCGAGAATGTGCGCGTTGGGGAGGATGTCACGCAGCTGCTTGGCGACGCCGATATGGCTCTCGGGAGCGTCCCAGGCCGCTTCGGTGGGCGTGCGGATGATCTCGGCGCCGAGCGCCTCGAGCACGACCTGCTTCTCGCGGCTCATCTTCTCGGGCATGGTGATGACCATGCGGTACCCGTAGACCGCGGCGGCGAGCGCCATGCCGATGCCGGTGTTGCCGCTGGTCGGTTCGATCAGCGTGTCACCGGGCTTGATGCGGCCGGACTTCTGCGCCTCCTCGACCATGCGCTTGCCGATGCGGTCCTTGATCGAGCCGCCGGCATTGAGGAACTCGCACTTGACGAGGAATTCGCAGCCGGTTTCGCGGCCGATTTGACGCAGGCGGACCATCGGCGTGCAGCCGATCGCATCGAGGATGGAGTTGTGAATGTGGGCCAAAGTGATTCTCCGCAGGGGCAATCTAGGCCGCGCAGGATGGCAAAAAAACGGCGCGGTGTCGCCAGCCTTTGTGCGAAGGTTGGCCTTTCCCGTCAGGGTCGGATCAGCCGGGCTTTTTCGGCGGAAGCAGCGTCAGAGTGCCGCGCTCCGAAAGGCCCACTTCCAGGCGCTCGAGGCAGGGCTTGCCGCCCGTCAGCACCCCGGCGGCGTCGATGCGCCTGCCATCGGTCAGCGAAAAGCGCCACTGATGCCAGGGGCAGGTGATTGAATCGCCGCTCTGTGTCCCGTCAAACAGCGGCGCCTGCAGATGGGGGCAGAAGCTCTGCACCGCGACGAAGCACCCCTCGAGCTTGAACACGGCAAAAGAGCCCCAGGGCGTCTCGAAGGGCAGCGGCCGCGAAAACCGTTCGGGAGCCAGACCCGTGTCCCAAGGGGCGTTGTGCGCTGCCATCCCTGCTCAGTCTATCGGGCGCAGCGGGCGTATGCCCACGCTCAGACTGCGTGTACCCAGCGGCAGCTCATCTCGAGCGCTTGAGCGCAGGAGCGCCGGTGTGGAGAGGAACGACCCGCCGCGGGCGACCCGCAACAAGGCCGCACCTGCCTCGGGATCGGCGACATGCTCCGCCGTACCCGGACGCAGCAAACCTGCATGGTCGGGAACATACGGATCGAGCGTCCATTCGGCGACGTTGCCCAGCACGTGCACCAGCCCAAACGGGTTGGCGCGGCCCGACAGCGTACTCACGGTTCCTGTGGGCTGCGCATCCGCGCCGTGCACCTGCTGTTCCGCAAGACAACTCGGATCGTTCCCGCACCACCAGAGGGTCGCCGTGCGAGCACGGGCCGCGTGTTCCCACTGCGCCTCCGTGGGCAGGCTCCATCCCTGACGCAGACAAACGAGTGCGGCATCCTCCCATGAGACCGTGTCCACAGGGTACGCGCCGCGCTCCTGCGACAGGCCGCGTTCGAGCGGCAGATAGCTCGGGTTGGCACCGCTGAGGCGCTCCCACTGCGCCTGTGTCAGTTCGTGCTTGGCGATCAGGAACGGCGTGAGCGTGACTCGGCGCTGCGGGAATTCGTGATCGCGAGCCGCAGCGTCCCGCACAGCATCCTTCCCCGCATTCGCAGGCGGCCACCCGAAGTCACCGGGAGAACCCAGCACGCATTCGCCACCCGGGATCAGCACGAAGACGACGCCGTGCTGCGGTCCCAGCACGAGCTCGCCATCGGCGTCGCGCTCGGGTACCTGTCCGCTGGCAAGGTGCACAAACTCCGGACAACCGCTGACGCGGTCCGTGCCCAGCGGGATCAGACCGAACTGCGGAGGGATGTGCTCAGGCAGACCAGGCGTCTGCCGCGACGCGAGCTCCTGCTGCAGCGCGGCCCACAGCGGAGCTGCGCGCACCAGACTCTCTTCGCGCAACCACTCACCGCGTGCACGCAATGCCCGAATGCGCGGCAGAGCACCCCTTGGTTCCGTTCCCAAAGCGCTCAGCTGAGCCGTGAGCGCGGCCAAGGCATTTGAACGCCAGCGCGTCTCGTCGCTGGCACCTTCGGCCTTGAGCGCGGCGAGATCGCGTTCGTGCTGAGGCAAGCGCGCGAGCAGCGACTCCGCGCGCTGCACCCAAGCATCGATCGCAGGGAGCCGGTCCGGCAGCGGGGGATGGAATCCAGGTTCGGCATCGAGCAGATCCTGCAGGATCTGCGCATCCGCTAGGCGCTCCCATTCGCGGCGCTGCGTGCGTTGAGCCCAGGCGTAGTATGCGCTGCCAAGAGTGAGGCTCGCGAGCAGAGCCAGCAAAGCAACCGAAAGAGCGCGATTGCGCGCGACCCATTTGCGCAGCTCGAGCAACGGTCCGCCGCCATGGGCCTGCACCACACGCCCTTCGAGGTGAGCACGCAGATCACGCGCCATGCCGGTCATGTCCGCATAGCGGGCGGACGGATCGCGCTGCATCGCGCGATCGGCAATCGCCACCAGCTCGGCGGGAGCCATCGGAGCGGCGATCGACAGCGGAATCGGAGCACCGGCGACGACAGCAGTCAGCACCGCATCGCCGTTGGATCCCAACTCGCCATAGGGGCGCTTGCCGCTGAGAATCTCATGCAGAATCGCGCCGGCGGAGTAGACATCGGTGCCCGGTCCCAGGCGAGCGTTGTCACCGCGCGCCTGCTCAGGCGACATGTACGCCGGCGTGCCCACGCGTCCGCCGGTGCGCGTGGTGTGCGCAGGCGCATTGGGTCCTTCCTCATCGGGTTCGAGCAGCCGCGCAAGCCCCCAATCGAGCACCTGCACGCCGCCGTGCTCGCGGATCATGATGTTGGCCGGCTTGAGGTCGCGGTGCAGGACGCCGCGGGCATGCGCGTATGCAACGGCCTCCAGAGCCTGAAGCAGCACCGTCAGCAGGTGTTCCAGCGTCCAGGTTGCCGAGCCTTCCTTGCGCTCGTGCAAAGCCTGAGCGAGCGTCATTCCGCGCACCAGCGGCATCGTGAACCAAGGCCGCCCCTGCGCATCGAGACCAGCATCCAGCACGTTGACGATGCCCGGATGATTGAGCGAGGCGAGCAGTCGTGCCTCATCGACAAAGCGCAGAAAAGCGCCGCGCTCGGCTCGAGCCAGTCGCTTGAGGGCGATTTCGCGCTGCAAGACGGTGTCCTTGACGCGCAGGACCAGGCCCATGCCGCCTCGGCCCAGGCTGCCGACGCGCTGGTAACGGTGTTCGTGCGCGCCATGACCATCAAAGCCGCAGCCATCCGGACTGGCGAGCTGCAGGAACTCCGCGCGCGCCTCCGCGCTGAGCGATTCGAAATCATCGTGCTCCGGACCGAGCGAGCGCAGCGCGCCCTGCAGGCGACCGTAGCGCTCCCACAATCGCGCGAGTTCCGGCTGCAGCTTTCCGGAAGCCCCGATCAGCGCGTCCACGTCCAGCGCCTCGCCCGACTCCCTGCGCGCGATCCACTCAGCGAAGACCCTGCGCGCCTCGCCGGGCTCCTGCTCTGCTCCGCTGGCGGGCCTCATCGTCGAGGCATTGTAGCTGCCCTTGCCCTTCCGCGCGGTCGCGGTTCACAATCAGGACATGAGCGAGGCTGGCAGCACACTGAGCCGAGAGGAGTTCCAGCGCCTGCTGGAGACCAACCTCACCAGCCTGAGAGTCTATGTGCACCTGCGTGCCAGCGCGGACCTGCAGCGCCGTGAACCCATCTCGGACGTCGTGCAGTCCACACTGCGTGAGGCCTGGGAGGGACAGGAGCACTATCGCCATGTGGACGAAGGTTCCTTCCGCGCGTTTCTGTTTCGCGTGGCGACCAACCAGTTGATCAGCAAGGCGCGCTACTGGCAGGCGGACAAGCGCAAACCGCAGGCGCTGCAGCCGCTATCCGACGGCTTGTGGGAACTGCCTCAGTCGGCGGGAAGCAGTCCCTCCAAGAGTCCCGTCGGTGGCGCGATCCGCGCCGAAGACGTCACGCGCCTGCGCGCCGCATTCGTGCGACTCGATGAGCAGGACCAGCGCCTGCTCGCGCTGCGGCGGGTCTTCGAAGTGCCTGTCAGGGAGGTCGCAAAGGAACTCGGCATCGCCGAATCCACCGTGCGCTGGCGCCTCGCCATGATAGAGACCGAGCTCGCTGATCAGCTGAGCTAGTCGGTATCCAGTGCGCGGGCCGCACGCACGCCGACGAAGGGCTGACGGTTGTCAGGCGCCGCCGAGAAGCGTCGAGCGGTGCGCAGCTCCGGCGCTTCGTGGACGGCGCCGCCGCCGCGCAGCACGCGCGCCCCGGAAGGACCCGAGTCCTGCAGGCCGTCGCCCTTGCGGAAGCGCCACAGATAGCTGGGCCAATAGTGATCCGCGGCCCACTCGCTCACATTGCCTAGCATGTGGTGAAGCCCGAAGGGTCCGCCCTGCATCGTGTGGACGGCGATAGTGGACGGCGAATCGGAGAGGGCTGAGCCAGCAACACGGCCGTTGACACGCCAGACCAAGGAGATCGGTTCCGGGCCTGTCCACCAGGGAGAGCGCGTATCCCCCCGAGCGGCATGCTCCCACTGTGCTTCCGTAGGCAAAGACAGACCCCACTGGCTCATTGCGCGCCGGGCGTCCGTCCAGGAGACTCCCTCAACCGGATCGAGGTCGCTGTCCCAGCTTCGGCCGCTGAGGCTGCGGTTGGGTATCTCACCGCGCGCGCGATACCACTGCGCCACGGTGATCTCGTGCTTCGCGAGGAAATAGGGATCCAGCGCAACGCGTGTCTGGGGATACTCATCCGCCTGAGCCAGCACGTCCTCGGCTTCGCGCGGCGTGGAACCGAGCGGAGCCGATCCGATGTCGCACTCTCCACCCGGGATCAGCACGAGAACGATGCCGCTGTCGGGAGTGATGAGGTACTTGCCCCGCTCATCCGTGCGCACAGGCTCGCCACTGAGAATGTGAGTGAATTCCCAGTAACCGGCTTCATTGACACGCAGCGGGACGAGCCCAAGCTGCGGCGTGAGGTTCAGGCCCTTGTACACGCTGAGCCTCTGAATCGAATCACAGGCGTGTCGCCAGCGGTCCCCGGCTTCATCGATGCTGCGCGCGCGCAATCGCTCGGCGATCGCGATGCGTTCACGAACGCTGCGCACGGCGCCGCGCCAGGCATCATCGAGATTCAACTCGCGCAGATGGGCATGGAACTCCAGCAGCGCCATGTACTCGGTTTCATCGGAAGGATCGACGAAATCGTAGTTGAGCCGTTCACCGGGTTGGATGCTCGCGCGTTGGAGACGTGCCTCCAGCATGCGGATTTCGCGCTGCAGTGCCTGAGCGAACAACGGGTTTGAAGGTCCACGATTGCCGGCAGAAAGCAGCTCAATGCGGCGTGCGCGCAATTCGGCATCCAGACGCTCGTTTTCCTCTTCCACGCCCCGGCGCCCCGCCAGCTCCGCTGAATCATCCGCCGCCGAAGCCAGAGCGCGTCCCTCCAGCGCGTTGAGCCGGGCCTTGTACATCGCCGCGTTCCCGAGCAGATGCTCCGCATCCATCAACCATGCACGGAGTGCCGGTAGTTGCTCGGGGACCGCGGGCCACAGCTGGTCCGCGCGGGGGCCCAGCGTCGCCGCTAGCCGCAGGTCATGTTCGAAGCGCTCGCGTTCCTTGTAACGCTGGCTGGCCGTAAAATAGGCCGAGACCCCGGAAGCAACTGAGAGCAGCGCGAAAACAGCCGTGTAGGCGAGCACGCGATTGCGCTTGAGCCACTTGCGCAGCTCGGCGCCGACACCCTGTTCGTGGGCGAG
Source organism: Planctomycetia bacterium (assembly GCA_005799545.1). Classification (GTDB taxonomy): domain Bacteria; phylum Planctomycetota; class UBA1135; order UBA1135; genus SYGM01. The sequence goes on from SYGM01000059.1 coordinate 31,350, forward strand.
CACCACCCGACCGTCGATGTACGCGCGCAGGTCTTCCGCGACGGCGCTCATGTCCGGGTAACGATCGCCGGCGTCCCTCGACATGGCCTTCTCGGCCACGGCGACGAGTTCCTTGGGCGCGTCGGGAGCCAGCACGCGGATCGGCGTTGGCTCCCGCTTCAGGAGGGCCGCGAGCACGGTCGGCGCATCACCCCGCTCCACCAGATCCGTGAAGGGCGGCCTGCCGGTGAGCAGCTGGTAGAGGATCGCACCGAGCGCATACACATCCGAACGCGGACCGACCTGCTGCTGAGCTCCGGAGGCTTGCTCCGGAGGCATGTAATTCGGCGTCCCGATGACATCACCGTCATCGGTGATGGGATCGTCGGCGCTGCCTCCCGGAATGGACGACACGCTGCCGCGATGCTCTTCCAATTCGCCACCGCGGGCCAGACCCCAGTCCATCACATAGGTCTCGCCGAACGCACCCACCATGATGTTGGTGGGCTTGAGATCACGATGCACGACACCCTGCGAGTGAGCGTAGGCCACGGCATCGCAGACCTTCAGCATGACTTCCAGAACGCGTGACAAATTCCTTTGGCGATCACCGGCCCGCGCGGCCTTGAGCACATCGGCGAGGCTGGATCCGCGCACCAGACGCATCGTGAAGAACGGCGTGCCGTGCGCATCCACACCAAGTTCGTGCACAGGGACGATACCGGGGTGATCGAGCCGGGCCGTCAGGCGCGCTTCCGCCAAGAAACGGCGAACGCGCTGACTGTCGCGTGCCGAGCGCGGCAATGGTGTTGCGCTCGTGGACGGCTCGCCGCGCAGAACCTTCATTGCCAACTCACGCTGCAGCAGCGGATCGCGCACGCGATAGACCAGCGCCATGCCGCCTGAAGCCAGCGGCTGGCGCTCGCCCAGCTGATCGCCGGTGCGACGCGGAACTCGCAGCTCCGCCAGCAGCTGCTCCAGCTCGACACGCGCCGTGAGAGAGCGCTCCGCGAGATCCTTCGCAGCCGAGAGCAGCACGGAGGGATCCGGATTCCAGCTGGCGAACACCAACTCCACGGAGCGCCAACTCGCCGTCAGCAGCTCCAGCTCCTGGGCGAGCTCGGGGTGCTCCTCGGCGGCTTTCCTCAACAGACCGGCATCACAACCGCGCTGCGTGACGATGGAACGGAAGAGGGCCAGCGCTTCCGGTCGCAGGGTCGAGTCTTCGTTGGCGGGTTTCAATGCTCCCAGCCTAGCTTCTGCGTGCGGAGCTTGCTTCCCATGCGGCAGTCGCGACAATTCGTGCATGCCTCAGGAAACCCTCGTCGTGAAGCTCGACCCACGCGGCGCGAAGGATCTGGGTTCGCGCCTGCAGGCGGCGGGTTACGTACTCGAAGGCGCCCCGCACGCCGCCTTTCGGGCGCGTTCGAAGGGGCTGGTGGCGACGCTCTACACTTCCGGCAAGCTCGTCGTGCAGGGACAGGAGGCCGCCGGTTTTCTGGAGCGGTTCACCGGAGCGGCTCCTGCGCCCGCGGTCAAACCCGCCGGCGCGGACCATGCGGATCTGCTCGATCGGACGATCATCGGCAGCGATGAATGCGGCAAGGGTGACTACTTCGGACCGCTGGTGGTCGCCTGCGTGAAATTGACGCCGGAAGAGATGGCGGAACTCAGGGGTTCGAGCGTGCGCGACAGCAAGACGCTCGGCGACGAGCAATGCCTGCGTCTGGGTGCGGCGCTGCGCGCGCGCTATCCGCACGCGATCGAAGTGCTCGATCCCGAGCGCTACAACACGATCTACCAGCGACCCGGGCAGCTCAACTTCATGCTGGCGGACCTGCATGCCGCAGCCGTGGGCCGGCTCGCGGAGCCGGGCATGCGCGTTCTGATCGACAAGTTCGCCAACGAAAGCCTGCTGGATCAGCGTCTGGCCGCACGGCGGGTGGAGTTGCACCAGCGCGTGCGCTCCGAATCCCACCCGGCGGTGGCCGCGGCCAGCATCATCGCGCGCGAACAGTTCCTGACGCGGCTGCGCGAACTCGCCGAGCAAGAAGGCGTCGATCTCGCCAAGGGAGCGGGTTCGCCCGCCGATCAGGCTGCGCGCCGCTATGTGGCTCTGCATGGCCGCGCTGCGCTTGTGCGCGTGGCGAAGCTGCACTTCAAGAACACAGGCAAGATCGGGCCGAGCCCGCGCCGCTGATCAGAACGATGCGCTATCCGTACACACTCTGTTCTGGCGCCGGGAACCGCTTCGTGGCGATCGACCTGTTTCAGCATCCCGCGCCCGCGCGGGCGCAGGAGCTTGCTCGTCGACTGTGTTCAGGCCCGGAGGCCGGCGGTCTCGATCCGCGTCCCGATGGATTGCTGCTGGTTGCCAGACCGACGCGCGGCGGTGCTGCCGCCATGATCCTCTACAACGCCGACGGATCACGCGCGGAGACCTGCGGCAACGGCCTGCGGTGCCTCGCCAAGCTCGTCAGCGACCGACAGCATGTGCGCCCGGAGCAGTTCATGCTCGAAGCCGATGCCGGACTCTGCCTGACGACGGTGCAGCGGCATGAGGGCTTGGTGACCCACGCGCGCATCGCCATGGGTGCTCCGCGCGGACCTCTGCTGCGCGAGCGCATACGCTTGAAGGACGGCAGCGAGGTTGAAGCCGTGCTGGTCGACATGGGCAATCCGCACTGCGTGCTGTTCGTCAGCGATGAGCGCACCGCTCCGGTGACGACGTTGGGAGCGGAGCTGGAGCGCCATCCGCGCTTCGCGCGCGGCACGAACGTCGAGTTTCTGGCGTTGCGCGACGCAGAAGCTCATCTGCGCGTCTTCGAACGCGGCGTGGGAGAGACTGCCGCCTGCGGAAGCGGTGCTTGCGCGGCCGCGATCGCCGCCGCCTGGAGCGGACGGGCCCGGCTGCCGCTGAAACTGCAATTACCCGGCGGCGAGCTGGTGATCTCGCAGGACGCTTCCGGGGGTCTGGAATTGTTCGGCCCCGCGCAGATCGACGGCGAAGGCTGGATCGACTGGCCCGAAAGCTGAGCGATGCCCGCGCTCCTGCCGCTGCTGTTCGCCTTCCTTGCACTGGCGCTCGCCGACGAAGGGCTGCGCAGCAACGAAGAGCAGCTGTGGGTGATGCCGCTGCTCGCCGTGCTGCCGCACTTGATCGGCTGGCGCGTGCGCGCCGCGATGGTGCTAGGGCGTTTTCGCCGCGCGACGCTGCTTCTCAAGCTGCTGACATGGCTGCCGACGGCCGGTCATGCCTGCTGCGTGCTGCTGCTGGGATACTCCGCGGCGCTGGAGCGCTGGATGGATCGGCCGATCGGGCTGGCATGGTGGCCCGATCTGTGGCTGATGGTTGCCATCGCGCCCTGGCTGGTGCTGGAGCTGCTGACGATCGATGCGCGAGCGCGTCTGCAGTACCGCATGTTCGACCATCGCGCGCGCGAGCATGTCGCACGGCAACGCCGCTGGCAGCTGCGTTCGCTGCTGGGACTGCTGGCACCGCTGACAGCTTTCCTGACCGTCTCGACGCTGGTGGGTCTCAACGAGGAGCTGCGCGTGCGCATCGAGCATGTCGGTCTGTACGCCAGCGCTTACGGCGCGGCTCTCGTGATCGGCTTTGCCGCGCTGCTGCCCTGGCTGCTGACGCAGGCCTGGGACACTCGAGCGATTCCTCCCGGGCCGTTGCGGGACATCTTCGACACCGTCGCGAAGCATGCGGACTTTCGCGCCCGCGCCGTCTATGCGTGGAATACCGAAGGCAGCATGGCCAACGCAGCCATCGTGGGCCTGGGCTCAAGGCTGCGCGTGGTGCTGTTCAGCGATGCGCTTCTGAACCAGCTCAACGGACAGGAGCTGGCAGCGGTCTACGCGCACGAAATCGCGCACGCCAAGCGCGGGCATGTGCTGCTGTTCGGTCTGTGGGCGCTGGCGGCCTTCCTCGGCGGCGACCTGCTGGGACAGCATTTCTTCGCCGACGACCCATGGCTGCAGTCGGGCTGCGTGCTTGGAGCGCTCGGGGTGTGGTTCCTGTTCTTCGGCTGGCTCTCGCGCCGCTGCGAACTGGAGGCGGACCTGTTCTCGATGCGGCTGATCGGCACGCACGAACCGATCATCTCCGCGCTGGAGCGCGTGGGCGGGCGCCTGCGGGATGTGGCGGGCTGGCGACACTTCAGCATCGCGCAGCGCGTCGCCTTCCTAGAATCCGTCAATGCCGATCCCGAGGTGGGCGAACGGCTTGAGCGCACGCTGCGGCGCTTCTTCGCCACCGGCCTGCTGCTGGCGCTGTTGACCGGCGGCCTGTTTCTGGCGCGGGATGCAAGCCGGTTGCCCAACGAGCTTGTGATGAGCGATCTGATCGTCGGCAGCTATCGCTCGGCTGCGGAGCGCGTGGATTCCGGCCCCGAAGCGGACGCCTTGCATCGGGAGCTGGTGCGCGTGGCCCGAACCCTGCCGGAAGATCGCCTCAGCGCCGCGGCGATCGAACAGCTCGCGCTGGAGCGTGCGCAGGCCGGTGCGGTGCTGGGCGATGTGCAGACCCTGCTGCTGCTCGGCGCCCTGCGGGGCGATGATCAGCTGCGCACCCTGGCCTTCTGGCTGTCCGACCCCTCCGTCGAGCCCGCGGAACCCTACCGCGCGCGCTGGTCGGCGCTCGTTCGCTAGCGCAAGCGCGTCTCAACGCAGATCGGGGAAACGCAGGCGCACGCGAGCGTGCGTTGCTTCAGTAGCTGAGCCCGTTCTTGCGCAGGTGCACCAGCGGCTCGCCTTCGCGCAGCAGCGCCCCGGCCTCCACGGCCCCGAAGATCGCGCAGTGGTCGGGCAGCTCGTGCTCGCTGTGCAGCGAGCACTCCAGCCAGGCCAACGCATCGGCGAGGTAGGGCAGACCGGCCGGGCTGGTGCCCAGCTCCAGCCCCTGGAACGGGCTGCTGCCTTCGGTGTGGCGCTTGAGGAAGGCACCCATCAGCCCGCGCGAGGCCGGGTCCAGCACCGAGATCGTGAAGCTGCGGCGAGCCCTCAGCAGCTCGAGGATCGAGCGATCCTGACCGACTGCGACCATCACCAGCGGCGGGTTGAACCCGACCTGCTGGACGAAGGAGGCCAAGAAGCCGATGCGCTGCTCGCCGAGCTGGCTCGCGACGATGTACAGGCCGGAGGGGATGCGGCCGAGTGCGGCGGCGAGGGGGGTCAGTTCACGGGCCATGAAGAGCTCTGGGCATGACTATATAAATAGGGGGTCCACGCTGGAATCGGATGCAGGCAGTTGGGACAATCTTCGAGCGGGAAAACCCGCCTGTTTCGAGTCTTTTCCGGTCCGCGCATGTCCAGTCCGTACACCTACTTGTGGATTCAGGACGGTATCCCCGTCCACCGCTTCCTCGAGCAGGGCCCGCAGCCCTTGGAGGAGCGTCTGGCGCCTTTGGCTGCCGACCCTGCCCGGGCCAGCGAAGAGCTGGTGAGCGCATGCGCGCGGAGCGTGACGGAGTGGCTCGCCAATGAGCCGAGCGACGCATCCGCCGAACTGGGCCCGCGTCTGGAGCGGGGACTGGCGGCGCTCGAGGCTGCTCACGGTTGGCGCGGACCGCTGGCACTGTTCCTCGACAGCCTGCGCGGCGCCTTCCATGCCGAGGAGTCCGGCCTGCCCTGCGGCGAGCGGCTGCACAAGGAAGCGCGCTGCTGGCTCGATACGGACGAAACTCGGCCCTGGAACGGCGAACCGCTGAGCCCGGGCCGCCGACTGCCGCGCTTGGATCTGCTGGCCGAGGCGGCAACGAGCTCGCTGCGCGCGGGCGATACCTTGCTGGTGCAGGGCTGGACAGCTGCGGTCGAAGCCGCGCTGCTACTCGCGGCACAGCGCCTTGACCGCCTGCATGTGATCTGCACGGAAGGTCTGCCGTTGCTCGACGGCCGCCGTCTCGCGCGCCGTCTCGCAGATTTGCCCCATCTGCGCATCGAGCTCACGTATGACGCCGCGCTGACGGATCTTTGCATCGAAGCCGATCGCGTCTGGATCGCCAGCGAGAGCCTGGGTGCATCGAGCGTCCTGGCGCGCGTGGGCACCGCGCGGCTCGCCGCCGAGTGCGAAGCCGAGGACATTCCCGTCGACTGGCTGGCCAGTGCGAGCGCACTGCTACCGGGCGGGGAGCTGGCGGTGCCGCGCCAGCTTGCGGATTCCTTGCTGTGGGCCAACGCACCCGGCCGCGTGCGCCTGCGCACACAGTGGCTGGAAGAGCTTGCGCTACCTCCGCGCAGCCGACTCTGCACGGACGCCGGTCGCGAGACCTTCGGCGACCTCGCCACCCGAGCGCTGCGCCTCGAGTGTGCCCCGCGCTGCGTGCCCACACAGACCAACGACTGGATCACTCCGCCCGCAGCGCCTGCGATGAAGTCGCCCGCGCGCTGGAGCGATGAGACCAGCATTCCCCGCCGAACCATCCGATGACCGCCACCGATCCCAAGACACCGCCCCACTACGCAGGCATCGTCACTCCGCGCTCGATCGAGCGCGAGATGAAGGAGAGCTACCTCACCTACGCGCTCTCCGTGATCCACTCCCGGGCACTCCCGGATGTGCGTGACGGCCTCAAGCCCTCTCAGCGCCGCATTCTCGTGGCGATGAACGACCTCAACCTCGGTCCACGCGCGAAGTACCGCAAGTGCGCGAAGATCGCGGGCGACACGAGCGGCAACTACCATCCGCATGGCGAGGCCGTGATCTATCCGACGCTGGTGCGCATGGCGCAGGATTTCTCC
>SYGM01000060.1 GCA_005799545.1 Planctomycetia bacterium
CGCAATCCGCCCGGGCGGGGGCCCTTCTTCGTCATCGCGAGCCACTCGCGATAGACCTGCATCGACTTCTCCGTGTCGACCTCGACATCCCCGTACTCGTCGCCACCCCGTGCGGGCTCGACGGTCACCTTCTGGTGCCAGCAGTGCATGCCGCTGATCGGGTCCGGCTGCACCGGGAAGGTCAGGTTCTGATGCACGCCGCCGTCCGTCCACCAGACGCGCTTGGAATCGGGATCGGAAGAAGCGAAGGGAGCGATGTCCTCGATACGGCGGAAGCGGAACTTGCCCGGAGCGAGCTCCTCGCGCTTGACCTTGGCGCTGGCCCACTTGTCCGTGCCGATGTCATCGAAGAGGCGCCAGCGGCCGAGGTGGTGTGAGCAGGCGACAACGCCCGGGCGCATGCCTTCGGTGACCCAGACTTTGTTGACGAAATGTCCGATGCGGGTCGAGACGCGCACGAGCGAGCCCATTTCCAGACCGATGCGCTCCGCGTCCTCGGGGTGGACCCAGAGGGGGTTGGAGTTGGAGAGCTCGTAGAGCCACTTGGAGTTGCCCGAGCGCGTGTGGATCAGCGTCGGGAGGCGGAAGGTGGGAATGAGGCAGTACTCATTGCGCGAGCGATCCATGTGCTTTTGGTGCACATGGCTCTCGATGTAGCCGGGAATGGCCTGCTCGGGCCAGCCCCAGTCCGCGATGGTCTTCGAGTAGATCTCAAGGCGCCGGGTCGGCGTTGCAAAACCATGCACGGGCTGGTTGTCGACGAGCAGACCGACGGGCTTGTTGTCCTTGAGGATGTCCTTGCGAGAAGCGTCGGTCGTGGTGCCTTCGAGTTCCTTGGCGCTGAGGGCCTTCTTGTGACCTTCGTAAACGTCGGTGGAAACTAGGAAGGCGCCGTGGCGGCGCATGTATTCGAGCGGCGAGAGGTTGTGCTTCTTGGCTTCCTCCGGCAGGCCGGGTACGGAGTTCTCGAAGATCCACTGGTAGTACTCGGAGATGGTGATGCGCTCCCCCGGGCGGTAGGGCGACTCGTAGTACTTGCGGATGCCGAGGCTGCCGTCGGGATCGATGCGCCAGGAGAGCGCGATCCAGAACTCATCTTCTTCCCAGACTTCGCCGGGGTTGGCCTGATAGGTCCATTCGACCTGCTCGCCCTGACGCTCCTTGTACGCGCGCAGCACGGGCTGACGGAAGGAGATCCACTTGGCGGCGTGGGTTTCCTGCGACATGAGATCGTGGCGCTCGGCGCCGTGACCCATCGGCAGCACGTAGTCCGCGTACTGTGCGGTCTCGTTCCAGGTCGGGGTGAGCGCGGCGTGCAACTCGATCTTCTGCTCGTCGCGCAGGACCTGCTCCCAGACCATGCCGTCGGGGTTGGTCCAGACGGGGTTGTAGACGCGCGTGAAATAGGCCGCGATCTTGCCGCGGCCCTCCAGGATCAGGTGCGGCAGCAGATAGCTCAGCTCGTGGTGCGCAAGCGGCCATTCCTGCGGATAGAGCAGCTCGCTCCAGACATTCTGCGGCGGCGGCTTGAGGAAGGGCGGGGGCACGAATTTCGTCTGCGTGTTGAGGTTCGTGCCGCCCGGTGTGCCGACGGCGCCGCACAGGACGGTGAGGAACTGCAGCGAGCGCGAAACCTGCCAGCCGCCGAGGTTGCCCGCGGCGGTGTTGCGCCAGACGTGCGAAGCGAAGGCACTGCCCGCCTTGCCGATCTCACGCGCGATGGTGCGCACGGTCTCGGCGGGAATGCCGCACTCGGCCTCGGCCGCTTCCGGCGTGTAGCGCGCGTAGGTCCTGCGCAGCGCAGCGAGGAAGCTCGCGAAGGTCTGCGGCTCATCCGGCGCAAGCGCGGCGAGGAAATCGCGCCAATTGGTCCAGTCCTCGAGGTACTTCGCGTTGGCGAGGTTTTCCTCGAGAATCACATGGGCGAAGGCGAGCAGCAGGAAGGCTTCGGTGCCGGGCCAGGGCGCGAGCCACCAATCGGCCATCGAGGCCGTGTTCGAAAGGCGCACATCGATCACGGCGATCTTGGCGCCGCGCATCTTGCCCTCGATGATCCGCTGGGCGTGCGGATTGAAGTAGTGGCCGGTCTCCAGGTGCGAGGAGAGCAGCAGCATGAACTTCGAGTTGGCGTGGTCGGGCGAGGGGCGGTCGGAGCCGCTCCAGGTGGCGTAACCCAGGCGCGCGGCCGCCGAGCAGACGTTGGTGTGGCTGTTGTGACCGTCGACGCCCCAGCTCTGGAGCACGCGATCCATGTAGCCGTCGTGGCCCGGACGGCCGACGTGGTACATCACCTCGGTGCGGCGGCCCTCGATCAGCGCCTTGCGGATCTGCGCGGCGAACACATCGAGCACTTCATCCCATGAGACGCGCTCGAACTGGCCCGAGCCGCGCGGGCCGACGCGCTTCAGGGGATGGAGGATGCGCTGCGGATCGTGGATCTGGTTGAGCGTCGCAGGACCCTTGGCGCAGTTCTTGCCGCGCGAGCCGGGGTGGAAGGGGTTGCCCTCGAGCTTGCGAATCTGCTCGGTGTCCTTGTCGATGTAGGCGACCAGACCGCAGGCCGCCTCGCAGTTGAAGCACGTCGTCGGCACGAGCGTGTAGCGCTTCTCGACCTTGCGCGGCCAGCTCTTGGCGTCGTACTCGGTCCACTCGTCCCACATGTCCCGCGGCGGGAACGATTCGAGGGGCGTGACTTGCCAGGCTTCGTGTTCGTGGGAGGTCGGCATGAGGAGGGGAGAGAGAGGATAGCGTAAAGCGGTGCTCGCAAGCGGATCCGCTGCCGCTGTCCGCGCTCACGCGCCCGCCGATGCTGTCGGCAGTGCTTCTGAAAGTGCGCTCGACAAGAGCCGCGCCGCCGCCTGAATCCGGCTCGGATCGGCTCGCATCTCGTCGAAAGGGCGGAATTCCTCCACGAGAAGATCCCTGCGGACCTCCAGGCACAGCGTGCGTCCGGGGAAGCGCGCGGCGAAGTGGTGCGCCAGCGAGACCGGATGAAGCGCGTAGGCGCGGCTGCGCGTGCAGTCCCAGCCCGCCGCAGCGGCCTCGCGCTCGACGCGCCCGGCAATGGCCTCATCAGCGAGCAGCGCACCTTGCGGATCGCGGTCGATCAGGTCGATCGCAGGCCGCAGCGGCCAGTGCGCGATGCGCTCGGGGCGATATTCCTCGCGCAGCCGCTCCACGATGCGCGAGTCGACGGGGACATCGACGCTGCGCGGCGCGTAGCTGTGCAGCATCAGGGCGCGGCCACCGTTCGCCATGACGCGCTCGTAGGCCTGCTCCGCGGCCGTGCGATAGGCGAAGTAACGCTCCAGCAGCAGCGCGCGGTCGGATGGGTGCGTGATCCACTCGTGCAGGCCGGGCGTCATCTCGCCGGCAGCGCTGGCGCGCGCCATGGTTGCTCGCTCGATCACGCGATTGCAGTCGATGAATGTGCGCGGGATGCGGCAGCGCAGGATCTCGACGCACAGCTCCGGCCGCGCTGCGGTCAGCTCGAGGGCGCTCGCGAAGGCGAGCTCGGGTGCGCCGACATCGGTGTTGACGCAGAAGAAGGCCTCGAGGTCGGCGGGGAAGCTGCCGACGAGCTCCCGGCGCAGGGCCTCGAAGTCGGCAAGGCGGGTGGCGCCGTGGGGGATCTCGATCAGGAGGTCGGGCGCGCTGTGTGTGTCGGAGCTGGGGGCGGGGGAGCCGTGTGTGGGGGAGCCGTGTGTGGGGGAGCCGTATGTGGGGGATCCGTGTGTGGGGCATCTGGCGCCGGGGGCGCGGCTGCCGAGGATCCGGGTGGTTTCGAAGACGGACGTCACCCCGCGGATCCTAGCGGGCAGTTGGGATCCAGCCACGCGAGGGGCGCGAAACCCTCCTCTGACATGCCGCAAGCCCTGCCTACCCCCCCCTCGACCTCTGCCAAGGCCCACAGAAGCGCCCTGACCCGCGCTTCAGGCTTGCGATCGCCCCGCTGGGGCTGGACGATAGCGCGCCCCGGACCCCGGCCCCTTCCGTTCACGGAAGCCGCCGCTCCGCGTTCCCGCATGTCCGAAAAAACTCTCCTGCAGCGGATTGCCGCCGGCGAAGCCAAAGCCGTCGATGCCCTGTTGGAGCGTTACCGCCCGATGGTCTGGTCGCTCGTGCGCCGCCATACGACCCCGGACCTTGCGGAAGACGTCGTCCAGGAGGTCTTCCTGGCCGTCTGGCGCAATGCGGCTTCCTATGATCCCACCATCGCCAGCGAAGCGACCTACATCCTGACGATCGCCAAGCGCCGCGTGGTCGATCTGCAGCGCCGCCGCCAGCGCCGCCCGGACTTCGACCTGCTGCCTGAGGAAGTGGAGGGCACTCCGCCCGAGGTCGATACCGTCGAGCTGGCGGATGAAGCCGAGATGGTCCGCCGCGCGCTCTCGACGCTGCCGCCGGAGCAGAAGCGCGCCATCTCGCTCTCCTTTGAACATGGCCTGACGCACACCCAGATCGCGCAGGTCACGCAGTTGCCGCTGGGAACGGTCAAGAGCCATGTGCGTCGCGGATTGGAGCGCGTGCGCGGCCTGATCGAGAAGCAGCGCGATACGGAACCTGAGTCCGGTGCCCAGGAGGTGCCGGAAAGCACATGAGTCTCGATGACAAGAACAAGAGCGGCCGCATGATCGCCGCCTGGCTCGACTCCAGCTCGCGCGCCCTCGCCGCACGCGCCATGTCGCGCCTCTCGACGCAGCTCGACAGCCCCGACGAGATCAGCCCGTACAACTTCAGCGAGATCACCTTCGAAGCGGACCAGCGTCTGCGCTGCCTCGCCGAGGCCGTCTTCGTGGCCCGGCCCGAGCTCTTCATCATGGATCTCGAGTGGATCCGCGCCGCGATGAATGCGCGCGGCATCGGGCCGGCTTTGCTGACCAAGATGCTGGCTGCCCTGCGCGCCGAGCTGATGGACAGCCTGCCGCCGGAGCGGCGCGGCGAAGTGCTGGGCCTGTTCGACTACGCCCACGCGGAAATGCTCAAGAAGCCCACCTTCGAGATCGAGAGCGCGATCGAGAAGAACACGCCGCACATCGCGGCCGCGCGGGAGTTCCTGCTGCATGTCCTCGAGGGCAATCAGCGCGCCGCGCTCGATCTCGTCGATCGCACCGCCGCCGACGGCGTGCCGGTTCCGGAGATCCACCGCCAGGTGCTCGCGCCCGTTCTGCAGGAGCTCGGCCGCATGTGGCTGCTGGGCGAATCGGGCATCGCGGAGGAGCATGTCGGCTCGCGCACGGTCGAAGAAGCGCTCGTGCGCCTGCGCCGTCATGCCTCACCGCGGCCCTCCAACGGCAAGACGGCGCTGGTGGCATCCGTGGAGGGCAACCTGCACGACATCGGTGCGCGAATGGTCGGTGATCAGCTCGAGTTCCGCGGCTGGCGCGTGATCTTCCTCGGTCAGAGCGTCCCTGCGCCCGACATCGCCATGGCGGCGGTCGTCTACAAGGCCGATGTGGTGGCGCTGTCCGCGGGCACTATCCAGCATGTGCGCCCCGTCGCGCGTGCGGTGGAGCACATCCGCACCAGCGGTTCGCATGCCAAGGTGCTGGTCGGCGGCGGGCCTTTCGCGGCGCTGCGCGATCTGTACGAAGATGTCGGCGCGGACGCGGGCGCGGTGGACGCGCTCGGTGCGCTGCAGGCGGCCGAAGCGATCACGGCCTAGGGCTGCCTTGTTCTGAGCGCCGCTTCTCAGCGGCGAGCGGGTGCAAGCTTCTGCGCCAGCACAGGCGTCAGCACACCCCACACGAGCGCGATCCACAGCAGCGCCAACACGCGCTGATCCATGTGCAGCGCGCCCAGGCGCTCGCCCCCGAGGTAGGAGAGCGGTGCGCCGATCACGCCGAACAGGACTGCGATCAGCCTGCGGTCGCGCATCCAGGCCAGCGGTCCGGGGAACAGCGGCACGAAGCTCCACCAAAGCGCGGCGATCCACAGCGGCGCCATCCAGCTCGCAACACCCTCGCTGCCTTCGTAGCGCATCCAGCCCAGCGCCACGGGCAGCGCATCGAGCGTGAAGCCCAGGACCGGCCAGAGCAGGAAGTCCCGTGCGCTCATCCACGGCAGGAAGCGCGGCCAGGCCCAGCCGAGTGCGAGGAAGAGGGCTGCGCTTGCCATGCCCGGCCAGGCCAACCCGGCGGCGCCGCCGAGCACGGCGGAGAACCAGACGCCCTGAAAGAGCACTGCTGCGGCGATGTTGCGGCCCATGAAACCTGAGGACTGGAAGATTCGCCGCGACGGAGCGATCAGCCGTGCCGGGCCTTCGCGATCTCCATGTGGACGGTGCCGATGTGACGCTCGGCGAAACCGCCCGCGCAGTAGGCGAAGTAGTAATCCCACAGGCGCAGGAAGGACTCATCGCGGCCCTGCGCGAGGATCGCATCGCGGCGGCGGTGCAGGTTCTCGCGCCAGCACTGCAGCGTGCGCACGTAGTGCGGCGTGATGTCCTCAAGGCCGGTGATGCAGAGCTCGCTGGCGTGCGTCATGGCGTTGCACAGCGCGGTCACCGAGGGAATGGTGCTGCCGGGGAAGACATAGCG
>SYGM01000005.1 GCA_005799545.1 Planctomycetia bacterium
CTTCTGGGCTTCCGAGCCGAAGGCGTGGATCGGATACATCACCAGACCGCCCTGGACGGAGACGAAGGAGCGCAGGCCGGAGTCGCCGCGCTCGAGCTCCTGATAGATCAGGCCGGCCGCGACGTTGTTGAGACCCGCGCCGCCGTACTCGGCCGGAATCGTCGGCCCGAACACGCCCAGCTCGGCCAGTTCCTTGACGAGGTGCATCGGGAACGTGCCGTTCTCGAAGTGCTCCATTACGATCGGGATGTAGCGCTCCGTGACCCAGCCGCGCACCGCGTCGCGGACCATGCGTTCGTCTTCGGAGAACTGCTCCTCGAGGAGCACGTAATCAAGCTGCTGGAAGGGCTTCATAGGGGGAGAATCTGACTCCGAATCGTATCAGGCAAGAGGCGATTTTCCCCCACCACGGGGAGATTTCAGCCCTAGGGTTCTTTCGCGCCCAGCAGGAGAATGTCTCGTGAGCCCACCTGAGCGCGCTCCAGCACCACGAGGCGCTCACGCAAGGCGGGGGCCAGCTTGTCGAAGTCCGGCTCCCGCACCAGCGCCAGGAACTGCCGGCCCTCGCGCTCCAGCGCCACTTCCAGCGGCTCGCGCACGGCGGGAATTCGGCCGTAGAAGCGGTAGCCCTCAGGCTGTATTCCGATGCAGGGGATGCGGGTGGGCTGCTCCGGGCGCGCGGCAACCGCTTCGGCCAGCAGGCGCGCGGATTTGAAGCGGTTGATCGAGGGCACCAGCGACAGCGCCGCCACGGCGACGGCGAGCGCCAGGGTCAGAGCCAGTCGCAGCGACTGAGCGCGCAGATCGTGCTGCGCGCGCCACGCCAGCAGCGCTCCGCCGACAAGCACCGCGCCCACCAGCGCCGCGCCGAGACGCAGGCCCTCCAGCTCGGCGTGAAAGGGCGCCAGCGCCAGCGCCGCCGCCCCCGCGAGACCCAGGAGCAGGGTCGCAGGCCAGCGGATCCAGCGCGAGAGCGGCCCGCGGTCCGCCAGCAGCGCGATTTCCGCGCCGATCAATAGCGCCGCCGTCGGGTAGATCGGCATCAGGTACAGCGCGCGCTTGACCGGCATGATCGAGAACACGAGCAGAGTCAGCAGGAACCAGGCCGAGAGCCAGATGCGCGCCGCGTGTTCGTGATCGCGCCGGCCTTGGCGCCAATCGCGCACGGCTCGCACCAGCGCGGCGACCAGCAACGGCGTCCAAGGCAACATCAGGTAGGAAAGATCCACGAGATGATCCCAGGGCGGTCCCCGGTGTACGGTGCCCTCGGCGACGCGTCCCAGATGCTGACCGAACAGCAGCGGCGCGCGCAGACGTTCATCGATCGCGATCGCGGAGAAGGCCCAGATCGCCACGGGCGCGATCATCAGTGCCAGCAGCACCAGCCAGCCCCACACGGGCCGCCAGCTGAGCCCACGCCAGCCGCGCGCCACGAACAACAGGGACAGACACGCCAGCAGACCATGCAGCCAGGCCACCGGGCCCTTGACCAGTGCCGCGGCGCCCAGCGCAAGGCCTGCGATGGCGAGATCGACGCCGCCGATGCGCACGCGTGCCACGCCCAGGCTCAGTCGCTCGACCGCCGCGAGGATCAGGAAGCTCAGGGCGGGATCGAGCTGCAGCCGCGGTCCGTACGCAAAGGTGCCGGCGAGCGTCAGGAAGACCAGCGGCGCCCACAGCTGCGCTTCGCTCCAGCCGAATCGCCGCGCCATGCGCCAGCACAGCCAGGCGCAGCCCGCCAGCGACAGCAGCGAGGGCGCGCGCATCGCGAACTCGTTCCAGTTCGTCCAGCTGCCGAACCAGCCCGCGATCCAGTACACCAGCGGCGGCTTGTCGGGATAGAGCTCGCCGTTGAGATGCAATACGACCAGAGATCCGCTCTCGTAGGCCTCGCGCGCGATCTGCGCGTAGCGCGGCTCATCGGGTGCCCACCACTCCTGAGTCCAGGCCCACGCCAGCAGCGGCAGCAGGAAGCACAGCGCGGCCAGCAGCGCCGCTCGCGGTCGATTGGGCTGATCCATCGCGGAGTAGGATGCACTTAGGCGCTTCCCGATTGCGAGGGCCGACCCGCATTCGCCACAATGTCCGGCAGCGTGAGCGATTCATCCGACTCCGATTGCCTGCTCCAGAACGTGCGCGCCCGCCATCCCGGCCGCGCGCGCCGCGATCGGACTTTGAGCCTCGTGGCGCCGGTCTACAACGAGGTGGAGAACCTCGATCGCCTGCACGCGCGCGTGGTGGAGATCTTCGCTGCGAGGAGCGACTGGGAGCTGATCCTAGTGGACGACGGCAGCCGCGACGGCTCGGCCGACAAGATCCGCGAGCTGTGCCGCCGCAATCCGCGCGTGGTCGGCGTGTTCTTCGGGCGCAACCGCGGTCAGACCGCGGCCACGGCTGCGGGTCTGCAGCTCGCGCGCGGGGAGCTGATCGCCACGCTGGACGCCGACATGCAGAACGACCCGGCGGACCTGCCGGCGATGATCGAGCTCTTGGGCGGTCATGCGGCCGTTGTCGGTTACCGCACCAAGCGCAACGACAACTTCGTGCGCCGCGCCAGCTCGAAAATCGCCAATCGCATCCGCAACTGGCTCTCCAAGGACCAGATCCGCGACACGGGCTGCTCGCTGAAGCTGTTCCGCGCCGAGGCGATCCAGGCGATGCCGCTGTTCGAGGGCATGCACCGCTTCCTGCCGACGCTGCTGCGCTACCACGGCTTCTCCGTGCTCGAGCATCCGGTCTCGCACCATCCGCGCACGGCGGGAGTCTCCAAGTACGGCGTGTGGAACCGCGCTTTCCGCGCGCTGCGCGATCTGATTGCGGTGCGCTGGATGCGCTCGCGCCTGCTCCGGCTGCCGATCGTCGAGGTTCTCGATGCGCCTTGAGCGCGTGCTGCTGCTGTGCCTGTGCTGGCTCGTCTGCCTGCTGCCGTTGCGCGCGCAGGGCACGGTCCACGCGGCCGGCCCCGGACCGCTGCCCGACTGGAACGGCGAAATCGACGTGCAGTCCCGTCTGCACGATGTGCGCGTCGAGGGCGAGGGCGCCGAACGCCGCCTGATCGTGCGCGGGCCGGAGGGTGATGTGGCCTACACGCCCGAGGCTTTCGCCGAGGTGCTGCGGCGCGCGCAGGATCACCTGGAGCACTCCGGGCTCGTCTACAAGCTCTTCAACATCACCACCCCCTGGGGCATCCTGTGGGTGGGCCTGGGCTTCCTCGGTCAGGCGCTGTTCACCTTTCGCATGCTGCTGCAGTGGTGGGCCTCCGAGAAGCACAAGCGCTCGGTCGTGCCCATCGCCTTCTGGTGGGGCAGCCTGTTCGGCGGAGTGATGCTGTTCGTGTACTTCATCTGGCGCAAGGACATCGTCGGCATCGTCGGACAGTCGACCGGCGTGTTCGTCTACGCGCGCAACCTGATCCTCATCTACCGCAATCCCAGAACCGCGTGAGCCGCTACCTCGTCACCAGCGCACTTCCCTACGCCAACGGCCCGATCCACTTCGGACACATCGCGGGCGCATATCTGCCCGCGGATGTGTATGTGCGCACGCTGCGCATGCAGGGTGAGGAGGTGCTGTACATCTGCGGCGCGGATGAGCACGGCACGGCGATCACCGTCAACGCGGAAGCCGAGGGCATCCCCTACTCCGAGTACGTCGCCCGCTGGCGCGGTGTGATCAAGGACACCTTCGATCGCTTCGGCATCCGCTTCGATGTCTGGTCAGGCACCAGCATCTGCCCCGAGCACCCCGCGCAGAGTCAGGAGTTCTTCCGCCGACTCGAAGGCAACGGCTTCCTCGAGCAGCAGGAGAGCGAGCAGCTCTACTGCCCCCATGACCGCATGTTCCTGGCCGACCGCTACATCGTCGGCACCTGCTACCTGTGCGGTCACGACAAGGCCCGCGGCAACGAGTGTCCCGCCTGCGGACAGGAGCTCGACCCGCTCAGGATGGCGGTGGCTGCCTGCAGGATCTGCGGAACGCGCCCGGAGAAGCGCAAGACCCGTCACTGGTACCTCGATCTCGCGAAGCTGCGCGATGAGCACATCGGCCAGTGGTTCCAGCAGCACGAGTGGAAGCCCAATGTCACCGGCTTCATCGGCGGGCAGCTCAAGGAGATCGGCCTGCGCCCGATCACGCGCGACATGAGCTGGGGCATCCCGGTGCCGGCCGACTGCGCGGGCAGCGAGACGGGCAAGGTGCTGTACGTCTGGTTCGACGCGCCGATCGGCTACATCTCGTTCACGCAGGAGTGGGCGCGCATGGCCGGCAAGCCGGACGATTGGAAGCGCTGGTGGCAGGATCCCGACTCACGCATCGTGCACTTCCTCGGCAAGGACAACATCTCCTTCCACTGCCTGATCTTCCCCTCGATGCTCTACGGGGTGAAGCAGGGCTACCAGCTGCCCTGGGCCGTGCCGGCCAACGAGTTCTACAACCTGCAGGGCGGCAAGTTCTCGACGAGCGAGAAGCGCACGATCCCGATCGAGGAGTTCTGCGCGCGCTACGACACGGAGGCGGCGCGCTTCTACCTGCTGGCAAGCAGCCCCGAGTCCGCCGACAGCGACTGGCGCTGGGAGGACTTCCAGGCGACGGTCAACGCGCAGCTCGCCGACAAGATCGGCAACCTCGTCACGCGAGTGCTGCGCTTCCTCGAGAAGAACTACGAGGGCGTGATCCCCCCCTGCGACGACGCAACCGCGGCCGAACTGGACCGTGTGCTGTTCGAGGAGTGCGGCACCTTCGGCGACCCGGCGGAGTTCACGCGGCGCTTTCAGTTTCGCCGCGCCTGCGAGCAGCTGATCCAGAACGCCGTGCTCGCGAACGTCTTCGTCGACCGCCTGGCCCCCTGGACGCTGCGCAAGACCGATCCGGTGCGCGCAGGCGCCGTGCTGGCGACCTGCTGTCAGTGGATCGCGCTGCTGGCGCGCTGGATGGCGCCGTTCATGCCCGCCAAGGCAGGTAGCGTCTGGGAGATGCTGGGCAATGCAGGGCGCGTCGAAGAGGCCGGCTGGCCCAAGCTGCCCGTCGCAGGCGCCTGGCGCACGCTGCCCGCCGGCCGCAAGCTCGGCGCCGTCGGGCCTCTGTTCGCGAAGATCGAGAAGGAAACGGTCGCCGAAGAGCTCGCCAAGCTGGCTCCCAAATGACCGACCGGCCCCTGAGCAAGCTCAGGAGCCGGTCGTTTGGTTAGCAGGGGTTCTCGCTAGAAGGAGTCGCGCAGCGACTTACCTACCCGGAATCCGATCCGCTTTCCGGCAGCGATCTGAATCGGCTCGCCCGTGTGCGGATTGCGCACAGTCCGCGCCTTGCGCGGCTTGAGCTCAAAGGTCCCAAAGCCGGTGAGCGTGACGCTCTCGTCGGCTTCGAGCCCTTTGCGGATCCCGCCGAGAACGGTCTCGACGAGAAGCGCGGCCTGGAGCTTGGATGTTTTCAGCTCCTCGGCGACATGGGCGATGAGGTGACTCTTGTTCAAGAATGCGCCTCCCGCCTCAAATCACTTCTTCTTGGCGGCCTTGCGGCCCTTCTTCGCGGTCTTGCGCGCAGCCTTCTTGGTCGCCTTCTTCTTCGTCGTCTTCTTCTTGGCCATGAGAGGTTGTCTCCTTGGACGGTTTGGGTTCGCTACATGTGGTGCGCGGACCGCGAGGACCGCACCGCCACGACATCAGTACCACCATCGGCAGCGAACTTCATGACCTTGCCACTCTTGTGACGAGTTGTCGTGCGAACACGATCTCGAAGCACTCCGACGGGTGCGGATGCAAGTCGTTAGGAGCTTCCAAACAGCGCAGGCGCGAACACGTTCGGCAACCGGGACTGCGCAACGCAGCAGCGCGTGCAGCGCATTCCGAAAAACGATTGCAACTGCGAAGCGAGTGGCCTCTTAATCGCTTAATTCACAACAAATGTTCGAGCGTGCTTTCGGATTAAACAGCACACCGAACGCAAGTTCCTAGAACAGCCCGAGCCTGCGCCTTGCGCACGCTTCAGCACAAATCACGGGCCAAGCCGGACACGCGATCCCAAAAGTGGGACGCGACATTTTTTTTGCGTGTTCGTGGGCTAGAAAAGTCGGTCGAGCGCTTCACGCGCGCTTGTCCCGAACTCCGGCGAGAGACTCTCGACGGACTCTGCACCCTCTGCCCCGGCGGAGGCCCCGCCCGGGCGCGCCGCAAGCTCGCGGAAGATCTGTTCGAGCCGGGCCTGAGCCTGACTGCCGTAGAAGCGCACGAGACCGAGGTTCGTGCGCTGGTCAAAGACCATCGCGAACAGTGCCCGGTCCCCCACCAGCGAGACCTGGATCGACTCCCGCGCGCCGGAGTGGCACATGCTGGTGAACTCAGGCTCGCCGAACTGGCGCGCCAGCTCGCGCGTGGCGGCGAAACTCCCCGCCACGAGGGCGGCGATCGACTCCAGCGAACCGTTCACGGCATCGCCGCGGCGGGTCACGAGGTGTCCGTCCTTGTCGATCACCAGCGCGCAGCGCGCGCCGGAGAGCTCGAGAAAGCCGTCCAGCTCACTGTCCATGCGCAGGACATCCTGCGCGTAGAAAACGAGGCGTTGGGCGCGCAGATCAGCATCCGGAATGTGGTTGGGCTGGTTCATGGCAGGCCTCACAGCAGCGGGAAGACGAACTTGGCGAGGACGGCGCCCACGACCAGCGCGGCGCCGACGAAAGCGCCCGCGACCAGCAGGCGCTGACCGCGCGAGGCGGGCAGCGGCTTTTGCAGCGAGGTTGCCGCCGGGGCCGCCAGACGCGCATGGACCGAAACCTTGGGGGCCGGCGCAGGGGCGGGCTGCGCGCGAGCGACCTTCTGAGGTGCCGGTGCGCGCACCGCGGTCGCGGCCGCATCAGGCTTCAGCATGGAGAGCGGACTGGCCGCGGCAGCCGGACGCGCAGCGACAGGCGCGGCCGTCGCGACGGATGCGGTGACGGCGGGCATGGTCATGGTCGGCAGCGCGGGTGCCGACGGAGCGGGAGCCGCCGCGGACGGAGCGTGCTGCGTCTGGGCCGCCACCGTCTGGGGTGCCGGAACGCTCAAGCTCGGCATCGGCGGCAGCGCCGCCGGCATGCCTGCCTGCGCAAGCGCGGGTTGAGGCTCTGCTGTCGGCATGCTGGCAGTGGGCATGCTGGCTGTCGACATGCTGGTCGTCGCCGCGGTCGGCATCGCTCGCGGGCGGAAGCCGGTCTGCGAGAGCGCCGCCGCAGGTTGCGCTGCCTGCTGTGCTGCGGGCTGCATGGCCGACGGAGTCGGCGCGGGAACGGCAGGCGCCGGTTGGGAGCTGGCCTGACGCGAGCCGCCGTGGATCGACTCGAGCACCTTGGCTGCAAGGCCCTTGAGCGTCGGGAAGACGCCCTGGCCGTTGGCTGCGATCGCTTCGAAGAACGGGAAGCCGTGCGGATTGAGCAGCGCGTTGAGCTCTTCGATCGAGAGCGCATCGGGCAGGTCGCGCTTGTTGTACTGGATCACGATCGGCAGCGAGGCGAGGCTCTTGCCGTACTCGGCGAGGTTCTGCTCGAGGTTCTTCATCGACTCGAGGTTTTCCTCCACCATCGCCGCCGAGGAGTCTGCGACGAACACGACACCGTCGACGCCCTGCAGCACGAGCTTGCGCGTCGAGTTGTAGTAGACCTGACCGGGCACCGTGTAGATCTGGAAGCAGGTGCGCATGCCGGCGACCGTGCCCAGATCCAGGGGCATGAAGTCAAAGAACAGCGTACGGTCCCCATCGGTGGAGATGCTCGTCAGCTCGCCCTTGTTGGGCGTCGGCGCGCGCTGGTGGATGATCTCGAGGTTCGTGGTCTTGCCGGACATGCCCGGCCCGTAGAACACGATCTTGGCGTTGACCTGCTTCTGGGCAAAGTTGATCTGAACCATGCTTCACTCTCCGCTCGGGGCGGTTTGACCGGCCTTTCTCTCTTCACTGGCAAGCTCCGCGTTCGTGGGCGCACGCAGCGCCGGGGAAAGCGGAGTGTTCGTTCGGTGCGGAAGCGGCGCGCCCTGTTCGCGCGCTTCGCCGCTGCCGAGGTTGCGCAGGTGGCGTTGCAATCGCGCCAGCGCGGACTCCATCGGCAGGCGCAGGTCTTCGTGGCTCATGCCGCCGTCGAGCAGCACGACCAGCACAACCTGCGGCCCCTGCGCGAGAATCAGCGTTCCGCGCGTGGCGCGCAGCACGCAGCGCTGCGGTGCGAACCAGCCGAGCGGCGCGCCGCAGCGCGTCAGCTCCGCCAGCCAGCTGCCGGCGAGCGCGGCAAGGCCCTCTGTGTCCAGCGGCTCTTCACCGCTTCGGGCGGCGCGTTCGCTCCAGGCGATGCCCAGTCCGTCCGCGGCGACGAAACCGGCGGCGCGCACGCCCGGTGTGTGCAACAGGCTGTCGAGATAGTGCTTCATCGGATGCTCCGTTCGCCGCTCGCACTCGCGAGGCCCGAGAGCTCGCGCAGGCCGTCTTCCATGCGCTTGGTGAGCGCGGGCGTGTCGAGCCATACGACGCCGGAGCCCTGCTCGCTCGGCAAGGCCGCCAGCGCGCCGTAATCGCCTTCCAGGCGCACTTCCAGCGGCTGCCCCAGACCCAGTCGGCGCGCGGCGGAGCGCGAAGCCTGCAGGATCTCGGAGACGCCGCGGGCTGTGCGCTCCGCCGTGTAGCCGCGCGGACCCTGCACCAGCGCCGTGGAACCGCGCACGAAGAAGGCGGCCTTGACTCCGCGCTCGCGCGCGAGCGCCTGCAGCACCGGGCGAATCGCCGTGCTGGCGCCGCCGCTTTCCTGATCCTCGTCTGCGAACCGGCCGCTCTTCTCGATCTCGCGCAGGCAGGCCTGCGGATCGCTCGGCTGCGTCGCGAGTGCGCTGATCGAGCGGAAGCGCGCTTCGAGCGCGAGATCGCCCGGGTGCAGTTCCAGCAGGCGAGCCAGCGCGCGACGGGCCTGCGTCCAGGCGCCCAGACGCGCGTGCAGATCGAGCGACAGGCGCAGCACGCCTTCATCGCCGGGCGCGGCGCGTTCCGCTTCGACCAGCAACTCCAGGGCCATGCGGCCGTCTTCGCGCAGACGGTCGGCGAAATAGCGCGTGCAGCGGGCCCGGGCACGCCAGTAGCGCGCTTGGGCTCCATCCTGCTTCGCGATCCACTCGCCGCACAGCTCCTCGGCCTGAGCCGCGCGGCCGTCCTCGAGCATCAGTTCCACGAGCTCGCGGTACAACGCGGGACGCGGCGTCTCGCGCAGCGCCACCAGCAGTTCGCGGGTGCGGCCGTCGCGCTTGATGCGCAGGGAACGCTCGTGCAGGCGACGCAGTTCGGGGTCGCGCGGATGCAGGCTGAGTCCTTCGGCGGCCGTCTGCAGCGCGGCGTCCAGCTGATCCTGAGCGGCGTGAAGCTGGACGAGCTCGCTGTAGTGGCGGGCACTGGGTTCTTCGGCCACGCGGCGCGCCGCATCGCGCAGCTTGCCGCGGGCCAGCAGTCTCTGGATGAACTTCATGGCGTCTGCCTTTCCTTGTTCCAGGCCTCGATCGCGGCGATGTCCGCCAGCACGGCCTGACGCTGATCCCACTGCTCTCCGCCCAAGGTCAGGCTGCGGGACAGTTGCTCGACGGCCCGTCGCCCCTCGCCGCGCTCCAGCAGCACGCGAGCGCTACTGCGCAGATCCGCGGCCTCGACGAGCCGCTGCTGACGCTCCTGCGCCTCCGTCCGCGCGCGCTCGGCAGCGCGTCCCTGCTCCGCTTCGATCGCCAAACGCAGACGATCGCGCTCCGTCCAGGCGCTAAAAGTACCCGTCCAGGGCATGTGCGACTGCAGCAGGATCTCAAGCGCATCGAGACGCTGCTGCAGGCTTTCGGAATCCTTGAGTCCCGCCGCGGGGAGCTTGGCGTAGGCAGCCTCCAGCCGCCATTCATGGCGCACGACGCCGGCGACGGCGAGCAGCACGCAGGCCAACGATCCGCCCCACAGGGCCACGCGCCTGTGCGTGCGCGCGCGCCGCGCCGATTGCGAGCGCAGCTCGCGCAGCATGCGGGTCACATCGCCGCGCGCAGGATCGATCGCGAGCACGTCGCGCAGGGCTTCCTCGGCCTGGCGCGGATAGCCGCGCTGAGTGCACTCCTCCGCACGCGCGAGCAGGCGCTGGATCAGCACCTGCTGCTCGCCGGAGACGCCGGGCGCGCGTTCCGGCTGGGGATGGGAGCACGGCACGAGGCTCAGCACCTCCTCTGCCCGCTCGTGCTCACCGTGCAGGCGCAGGAGCTGCGCATGGCGCTCGGCTTCGCCCGCCAGCGAGATCGAGTGGCGCTCGAAGACGGCCGGATGGGCCAGCCCCAGCAGCAACAGGGCTTCACGCTGCCGCAGATCGCCGGGCTGCGCCTCCAGAGCAGCGAACAGCGCATGCGCGAAGGCTTCCGCCGTGCGCTCGTCGAAATCCGCTGCTGCGCGAGCGAGCGACTCCCGCAACGAACGAGGCGGAACGGCGCCCAGACCGCCGGTCAGGGCGCAGACCACTTCATCCACGAACTCAGTGCGTGCTTCCATCCTGCGGGCCAAGGCCGTTGCTCCTCCAGCAGCCCTATCGGAGGCTCACGCGGCGCGCCTGTAGCTACAGCGACAAAACGGCTCGGCCCCGCGCATGCGGGGCCGAGCCTCGTGAGTCGGAATTCCCTTCCGAACCGTACGCGATCACTCGACCGGGTTGGTCGAGATCAAGCCCGCCATGTTGCCGGCGGCATCGCGCATGTTGTTCGCGCGCAGGAGCTCGCCGGCGGCCATGGCCGCCGACATCGTCAGGCGGTAGTGCTTGCCCGACACGCGCTCGGAGAAGACCACCAGCGTGGAGCCGTCGGTCGACCAGTTGTTGACGTCTTCAGCACGGGCGATGTTGACGTCCTCGCTGAAGAGCACATCAATCACCGCGCCGGAGGGATCCGCCGAGTAGTTGGCGAACGCGCTGCTCAGCGACGGTGCGGTGTTGTCGCCGCCCGAGGTGCCGCCGAGGTTGCCGTTCAGGGTATTGCCGGAGTGGTCGGTAACGCCGCTGATGGTGACGCTGACCGTCGCGCCGTGCGGGAACTCCTGGCCGCTGGCCAGCGTGAACCGCACGGAGTTGTCGATCGAGCTGTAGCGAACCGTCGAACCCGCGAGCGAGATCGGCGTGCCGTTGGCCGTGACCGTGTAGCTGCCCGGCAGCATGGAGTTGGACACCGTCACCGGCTCGTTGTAGGTGATGGTCAGGGTATCGCCGCCGAAGCCCGTCGCCTCCGACGCGCTGATCGATGCGCCCGGAGCGCTCGAGTCGGCCGCGACGAGTGCGCAGCTCATCGATGCGCAGGCGTTGCCGGCGAGGTCGTCGACCACAATCTCGAGCTGATCGCCCACGATCGGGTCCGTGGCGAAGCTGACGCGAACCACGCGGGGTGAGAGCTGGCTCACGGAGCTGGCGGCCAGCGTGCCGTTGAGCAGATAGCTGCCCGCGGAGCCTTCCATCGCCTCCGGGAAGGTGACCAGCAGCGCCAGCGAGGAGCTGGGGTCGAAGCGCACGGTCGTGTTGCCGGCGATCGCCAGGTTGGCGACATCGCCGCCCACCATGATGCCGGACTGAGCCAGTACGCCGACCTGCGCCGTGCCGAAGGAGCTGACGAGGTTCTCCGTGGTGACGCTGATCAGGTCACCGTTCTGGAGGTTGTAGTTCGCCATGTCGTCTTCCAGGGTCAGCGTCACCTCGTTGGTGCCGTTGAACACGAAGTTCGTGCGGAAGAGACCGAGCGTCGTCGCGCCGTTGCCCACGTCGATGGAGTAGTTGTTCATGTCCTCCATGCCGAAGGGGTTCATGGCGCGATCGAAGGTGATCACGATCACGTCGTTCTCCTCGCCGGCAACGGCCGTGGCCGTCACGCCGGAGAAGCTCGGCGAGACCAGATCGCCGCCCGTGGCATCGACGATCGATTGGCCGCTGATCGGGAACATGGGGTTGCCCGCCATGTCTCGCACGCCGAAGACGTCGAGCGTGTCGCCCGCGCTGGCCGCGCTGGCGAACGTGACGGTCGCGCTGAGACGATCACTCGAAACCGAGGCGCCGGTCGCGCTGACAGTGTTGCCGTTGTTGAGCGTGTAGCGGACGCCGTTGGGGTTGCTGACCGCGTCGTACAGATCGGTCAGGTTGCCGCAGGGCTCGTTGAAGACCACCGTGACGCTGGTGGTCGGGCCGCCGCTGAGCCAGGCCTTCGTCAGCTCGGGCAGTTCGGACTCCGCCGTGACATCGCCCGTCGAGGGCGTGGTGCTTATCGTGTTGCCGCCGAGGTCGACGCCACCGATGAAACGGATCTGGTAGTCGGCACCCTGCTGCAGGTTGACGGCGCTGCCGTCCAGCGTCAGCGTCGCGCGACGCGCGACATCAACGTACGTCACCGAGCAGACACCCAGCGTCTGCCCCGAGCCGATCGGGGATTCCAGTTCCCAGTTGGCCGAGTTCTCGATGCTCGACTCGTACATGTCGTCGGAGAACACCACCACGAGGGTGTCGTTCTCGATGCCTGCGGTCGCCGTGGCGCTCGAGGAGGTCATCACCGGCGCTGTGGTGTCGGTAGAGCCCATCGTCGCCGTGCCGGAAGCGCTCATCGCGTTGCCGGCGAGGTCGATGACACCATTGGCCGTGACCGTGTGGAAGCCGGGCACAACGGCTGCGTCGAACACCAGGCGCACGGTGTTCTTGTCCGCCAGCAGCGTGGCGCTGTCGGGGGTCGCGGTGCCGGTGCCAGTGCGGGTGTAGTTCGCGGTCGTTTCCGCGCTCGCCTCGTCGACGTCCTCGTCGAAGCGCACGTCCACCGTCATGCCGGTCGAATCGATGGTGCGGTTCTGGGTCACGGCCTCGACGCCCGGCTCGGTGGCATCGCCAGCCACCTGCAGCGTGCCCGTGCTCAGGACGCTCTGCTGGCCGTCGACGTCGACCACGCTCGCGGCGGTGAGCACGAAGTCATCGCCGTTGCTGAGATCGAAGTCGAGGGTGATCGAAGTCGTACGGGTCTCGATGTCGTAGTCGAAGGTCTGCGTCGACAGATCGACCGGGTTGCCCTCGATCGTCAGCGTCCAGTTGGACGCGTCGAGCGCGGACTCCGGATCGAAGGCCTGAGTCGTCGTGAAGACGATGTTGTCGCCGCCTTCGTTCGAGACCGTGTTCGCGCTGGGCGTGCCCTCGATGGCGTTGGCCACCGGCGCAGGCTGCGTGATCGCCGTCGTGACATCCGGGAAGGCGTTGCCGTGCATGTCGTACAGACCGGTCAGCTCCACCGTGTTGACGCCGGGCACCATCGGGTTGTTGAACGTGACGTCGATGTGGAAGGAGTTGGACTGGCTGACCGAGACCGCCACATCCGGGCTGCTCGCGCCGTAGTGCGAGAGCTGCGCCGAGAAGTTGGGGCTCATCGGCTCGCTGAACTGGAAGCGGACCACGCGGCCGAGCGGGTCGGCATCCAGGTCCTGCTCCGCTGCGACAAGCGTCGGGGCGGCGCTGTCACCCGTGGCCGTGCCCGAGATATTCGTGGTCGACACAGCGGCATGGTTCACGCCGCGCACGCCCGAAGCGCTCAGGGTGAAGCTCGACCACAGTGCAGCCGAGCTGCCCAGTTCCATGGTCATGGTCTGCGTCATCGCATCAAAGTCGCAGACCGTGCCCGTCATGGACATCGAGGTGCCGTTGACGGTCAGCACCCAGTTGTCGGTGTCTTCCGCGGTTTCCTCGGCGACGTTCACGCCGCTGAAGTCGACGGTGACGACATCATTGCCCCAGCCGACGTTCTGATCACCGCTGACCGTGAAGGTCGGGGCGCTCGAGTCGCTGGTGCTGACGCTGAGCCCCGTGCCATCCACGCCGCTGAGACCGGTGACACTGACCGTGTCGGCGGGGCTGACGCGCCCGTCCCAGGTGATCGTGACGGTGTTGCCGTCGACCGTGACGCCCGTGGGCGTCTGGCCGCCGGAGGCCGTGAAATTGCCCGCACCCGCGCCGGAGAGTCCGGAGGCCGACTCGAAGGTCAGCACGGTGACGGTGCCTTGTGCGTTGAGATCCAGATCCTGCAGCGCGGCCGTGAGGTCGTTCGTGCCGCCCGTTCCGGACGAAGATCCGCCGCCCGAGCAGCCGGCAACAGCCAGCGCGGCGAGCAGCATGAGGTGGTAGCAGGAGTGTTTGCCAAGACTCATGGAGTGGGTCCTATCGATGCGTGTGGCCGTGACGGCCGGGGGTGTAGCGGGGATACCGCGCGTGCGATGCGCACGAACGGTCCTTGGTGCTATCGGAGACCCGTGAATCCGCTCTTGAGACGAGTCGCGAACTTCTTCCGCGCCGTCGGCGAGTCCGGAAAAAAAAGCGCGCTCACAACACGAGCACGCGCTCGAGCATGGAATCAAATTCCAGCTGCCCGTTGCGGCGGAACGCGGCCTGGAAGTGCCGCTCCGTCCCGATCAGCAGCGGATCCGCCGGTATGGGCAGGTCCAGATCGGCCCTCCCTTGATCGTCCGCTGGCCGCGGATGCACGGTCAGCTGGCTGCGCACGAGCAGCAACTGCCCCAGTGCGCCCGGGAAGACTTGCGGCTGCGGGCTGGGCGGTCCCTGCAGGAAGAAAACGATGCTCGCTCCTGTGCGACGCGCCGCGAGTTTCAGCACCTGGCCCGGCTCCGCGCGCGAGCGCTGCACCAGCGCCCGCTCGGCCGTGTCGAGCAATTCGACGCGGCCCGTGCTGCCGAACTGGTTGGCGTGCAGATCCTTGGAGGCGAGCAGCGCGCGTCGCCCGCGGGCATCCAGCGCCAGCCCGCGGGCGCTGCCGGGAAGATCATGCGCGAGCACCAGGCCCTGCTGGCGATCGACCAGCAGGAATTCCGGCTGTGCGGATCCATCGCCCCACAGCGCATAGGCCGCGCGCTGTCCATCGGCGCTGACGCAGACGGCTTCTGGATAGTTCTGCAGCGCTCCGCCGGGATGCGGCTGGTGGCGGCTCCACAGCGCGTTTCCGCTCGGCAAGTCCAGCAGTTCCAACCGCACGCCGGTCTGCACAGAGTGCCACCAGCCGAGCGCGAGCGTCTGCGCATCGGGCGACAGCGCAAGGCGCACGCACAGCTCCGGCGCAGCGTGGGCGCGCGTGGCGAGCAGTCCGTACTGCGTGCCCTGACGCGCATACACGCGCACATCCGGTCCGCCGAGCGCCAGCGTGCCTCCGTCGTAGGACAAGGCGACGGCCTGTGCCGCCGCCGGGATCGGCGTCTGCCATGAGCGGGCCCCGAGCACAGGCATCACCAGCAGCGTGCCCGCCAGCGTCAGCGCCACCGTGGAACCGTCGCCCGAGAACGCCAGACCCTGCAGGTTGGGTGCGCTGACGCTGCTTCGCGCGAGCAGCACACCGTCGCTGAGACGCAGGCAGTCCAGGTCGACGCGTTGGCTGTTGGGATCGCAGACCGCCAGCACCACGCGCGTCCCCGCTGCGTCGATGGCCATGCGCGCCGGCCCGTTGGCGACCAGGGACGCCGTGTGCGACCAGACCTGTGCCGGTTGCAGGAGCAGCGCGGCGCGCGGGTCGAGCAACTCCACGCGCGTGCTGCGATGACTCGATCCGGGCGCGGGCCACTGCGTCAGGCTCACAAAGCGCCCCCAGGGGTCCGGTGCCAGCACACCCAAGGCCCCCTGACTGCCCTGGAGGGCGTCATGGCGCCAGATCGGCGCGGTCGCGCCCTCCCCATCGGTGCTCAGAACCTCGGCGTGGCGCTGGCCCTGCGCAGCCAGCAGCACGGCCGTCTCGCCGTCCGCCCCGAAGGCGACCGGACCTGGAATCCACGGATCCTGCGCGCTGGCCGCGCGGAACCAGCGCGGGCCGGGCAGGAACGGATCCGGGGCCTGGAAGGCCTGCGCAGGTGAGAGCAGCGCAGCGATCAGGAAAAATACTCCCCGTGCGGTACGGAAGAGGTTCTGCACGCTGAACTGTACCCCTGCAGCTTGGCGAACGCGCTCCCGCTTCGTATTCTCTTCTGCGCAGTTCTCAACCTGTATATCCCCGGCCTCGGGGAGAGATCCGCCCCTCCCCGGGACGGACGCCGAAGGTGCAAGCGCTGGGAGCCCAGCGCGAAACTCTCAGGCAAGCGGACTCGAGGCCGGAGCATCACCTGAAGCGCTCGGCGCACCCTTGGCAGGGTCGCGCGGAGGCACGACAGGGAGCACGCGCGAAGGCGACCGTTCCAGCCCCGCGCGGATTCAGCCCCTCCCTGTCCTCCCCCACGCATGAAGCAGACCCCGCTCTACGGTATCCACACGCAACTGGGCGCCAAGATGGTCGAGTTTGGAGGCTGGCACATGCCGGTCCAGTACGGACCGATCCTCGACGAGGTCAAGACGGTGCGCTCCAAGGCCGGTCTGTTCGATCTTTCGCACATGGGTCGCGTGCGCATCACCGGCAAGGACGCCGTGCGCTTCGTCGACTCGATCGCGACGAACCATGTGGCCAAGATCCCGCTGGGCTCGATCCGCTACTCGCTGTTCTGCCGTGCCGACGGCAACCCGATCGACGACCTGCTCGTCTACCGCGGGCCGGATGAGGTCTATCTGGTCGTCAACGCCTCCAACACGGCCGTCGATCTCGCGTGGATGCGCGAGCACTCGCGCGGCTTCGATGTGCACATCGACGATCAGACCGATGCATTCGCGATGATCGCACTGCAGGGCCAGGTCGCCGAGAGCGTGCTGCAGCCCCTTTGGGAAGGCATCGAGCTCGCCAAGCTCGGCTATTACAAGTTCGGCTTCGGCACCTTCCTCGGCATGCCCAACATCCGCGTCTCGCGCACGGGCTACACCGGCGAGCAGGGCTTCGAGATCTACATCCCGGCCGACAGCGCCGCGCGCTGCTGGAGCGCCGTGATGGAAGCCGGCAAGGGTGCGGGCGTGCTGCCGATCGGACTGGGCGCGCACGACACGCTGCGCCTGGAGGCCGGCATGCCGCTCTACGGCCACGAGATCGACGCCACGCACAACCCGGTCGAGGCCGGCCTCAACTTCGGCGTGTCCTTCGCGCCCGAGAAGGGCGAGTGGATCGGCAAGAGCGCGCTGCAGGCCGTCGCGGCCGCACCGCGCCGCCACCTCGTCGGCATCCAGACACCCGGACCGCGCGTTCCGCGTCAGGGTTACAAGCTGTTCCAGGGCGAGCGGGAGATCGGCTACGTCGTCTCCGGCAGCGTCTCGCCCACGCTCGACACGAACATCGGCACGGCCTACACCGAGCTCGCCTGCGGCAAGCCGGGTGAGGCCTGCGAGATCGACCTCAAGGGCAAGCGTCAGCCGGCCCGTTTCTGCGCGCTGCCGTTCTTCTCGCGCACGCGCAAGTGACTCCAAGACCCCAAAAACCACGATCCCAACCAAGCAAAGCAGGAGCAAGAAACCATGCGTCCCAACGACCGCAAGTACACCGAAACGCACGAATGGGTCAAGATCGACGGCGACACGATGCTGATCGGCATCACGGACTTCGCCGTCAACGAGCTCTCCAACGGCAACGCCGATGACCTCGTCTACTGCGACCTGCCCGAGGCCGGCCGCATGGTCGAAGCGGGCGAGACCTTCGGCGAGATCGAATCCGTCAAGGCCGTCTCCGATCTCAACTCCCCCGTCGCAGGCGAGGTCATCGAGACCAACACCGCCATCGAAGATCACCTTGAGGTGCTCAGCAAGGATCCCTGGAACGCGGGTTGGATGATCCGCATCAAGCCCAACTCGAAGAACCTTGACCATCTGATGAGCGCCGAGCAGTACGAGAAGCACATCTCGCAGCCGCACTGAGCACCCCTCAAGCCGAGGCACGCACCATGAGCAGTTCCACGACCACCGCCAGAGAGCCGCAAGTTCAAGGGAAGACCACGACGATGTTCACCCAAGACGCCTTTGCTGATCGCCACATCGGTCCCCGTGCCAGCGAGATCCAGGCCATGCTGGCCACGCTGGGCTTCTCTACGCTGGAGGAACTGATCCAGACGGGCGTGCCCGCCGCGCTGCGAACGCGCCACCCGCTGTCCGTCGGCCCGGGCCTGAGCGAGCGCGATGCGCTGACGGAAATCGCCCAGATCGCCGGCGAAAACGAGGTCTGGCGCTCGTTCCTCGGCCTCGGCTACCACGACTGCTTCACGCCGCCGGTGATCCTGCGCAACATCCTCGAGAAC
>SYGM01000061.1 GCA_005799545.1 Planctomycetia bacterium
AGTCCGTGGTTTCGCCTCTCCACAGGAAGTTGCTATTCAACCAAGGAGAGCAGCAGGGCGCAAGGGAAATCGTGCAAGGCCACGGGGAAATCTGCCGATAGGCCCTAGACGGACCTCGGCCCTCCCCGTAGGACCCCTGGACTCCCAGGTGCCGCTGCGCAGGGCAGTTGCACCGAAACCTACCCCAAAATTTCCGACCCGGAAGAAAACGCCGTGTTTTCCAAGAAGATTTTTCCGATTGCTGGCTGCCTGACGGCCCTTTGGGGCAGTTCGTGCGGCTCGGAGGCTCCGCAGAACACCTCGCAGAACACCCCCCCGCCCAGCCCGGTTGCCCAGAACCCGCTGCTGGTCCAGACGGCCCCGGGTCAAGGCACAACCAATCCGGCGGAGATCTTCGGAGAGGGCCAGGAGGCCCCCAAGCCCTACGTCCCGGCGCTCGCGGAGTTGCCGCTGACCGAGATCTCGGTCGGGCTGCCGACCTCCGGCACCTGGATCGGCTATCCGCTGCTGGCGGACTTCACCGGGGACCGTCGGGCGGATCTCGTGGTCTCCAACCGCGAGGAAGATGGCTACAACACCTGGCAGGCACCTGCCGAGGGCCAGTCGGGCTGGACGCTGCGCATCAAGGAGCTCCCCCGCGATCTGGGCTACGGTCCTGCGAGGGCTGCAGACCTCAATTCCGACGGCCTGCTGGACCTCTTGATCT
Source organism: Planctomycetia bacterium (assembly GCA_005799545.1). Lineage (GTDB taxonomy): Bacteria > Planctomycetota > UBA1135 > UBA1135 > SYGM01. Next base: position 707 of record SYGM01000061.1, read on the forward strand.
CGGCCCACTCCGACGGGGTCCGCCTGTATCTCGGTGACGGCCAGATGCTCTGGAAGCAGGCTCCAGGCAAGATCGAGAACCCCAACCTCTCGCTGGATGTCGCGGTCGGCAACCTCAACCGCGACGGCCATCCCGATGTGGTGGCGATGGGTCACTTCGAGGGCGGCCTGGGCATCTATCTTGGAGACGGAAAGGGCGGCCTGCAGCGCCTGGCACAGTCCGCCGACCTGCTGACCCGCAAGGTGTTCGGTCGCCGGGTCGAGTTGGTGGACATGAACGCTGATGGCAGCGATGACATCATCGCGGCGACCGACCGCGGCCTGAAGGTCTTCTTCACGCAGCCGGGCGAGACGCTCAGCTGGAAGGAGGCGTCGGCGGGCCTGCCAGTCCCGCTGATCGGCAACACCGTCTACGGTCTGGCTGTGGGCGACTTCGTCGCCGGCGGACATCCCGAGATCGCGGCGGCGATCATGCCGGATTCGAGCAAGCCCAAGGGCGAGCGGCATTCCTTCGGTATCTACGCTTGGGACAAGGACAAGAACGTCTGGACCGCCTGCGAAACGGGTATCTCCCGCGATGATCGCTACCGCGACCTCGCAGCGGGCGATCTCAACAAGGACGGACATCTCGATCTCGTCGCCTCCAGCATCGAGAACGGCGCCGCCATCTATCTGGGCGACGGTAAGGGGGGCTTCACCTTGCGCGGGCGCATCCCCGGCATCCTGGGCCGCGGTCGCGTGGCGCTGGGTGACATCAACGCCGACGGCTGGCTCGATTTCGCGGTGGCGATTCCCGCCGCCAAGGAAAGCCCGGAGCGGGGCGGCGTGCGCGCCTTCCTCAACTCCGAGCAGGTCTGGAAGCAGTGATGCTTCCCCCGCGCCGGTGAGCGCGGGCAACGGAATCAGAGGCCTTCGGCGATGCTGTTGCCGAGCCCCTGATACAAGCTGGCGCCGGAGTAGACGCTGTTGGCGTCCGCTGCCGTGCGAGAGCCCAGCACGGGCTGCCAGTGATAGACGTAGACCCGGCCGCTGCCGCCGTTGTGATACGTGCTGCCGGCAGCCAGATCGGCCAGTCCGTCGCCGTTCATGTCGAGCAGCGACACCGAACGGCCCAGACCGTCCTGCAGGTTCGCTTCCGCCGTGTAGATGGCGTCGGCATCAGTCGCGACCAGCTCGGCCGGCAGTTGCTCCTTGCCGCGGAACAGATACACGCGGCCATCGCCGAGGTTGTTGTTCGTGGCGTGCGGTGCACCGAGCACGATGTCATCGATGAAGTCGCCATCGGCATCGGCCACGACGAGCGAGCTGCCGATCGAGTTGTGCGAGTACAGGCCCGTGAACTTGGCCTGAGCGATCGCAGCTGAGCCGCCTTCGAAGTTCTCGCCGCCGAGGAACACGTAGGCGCGGCCGAAGTCGGCGCCGTAGTAGTCGTTGATCGGGGCGCTCACGACGAGGTCAACGATGCCGTCTCCGTTGACGTCTCCCACCGCAGAGCGCGTGCCGAACTGGTCATCGACCTCCTCGCCGGAGAAAATGACCGGCACGTTGGCCGCGCTGATCGAGTCGAAGCTCTCGCCGCCCGGAACGACGTAGACGCGCCCGCGCACCTGCATCCAGGGCGGGAGCAGCGGATCGCCACCCATCGCGCCGACGACCATGTCAGGACCCGCATCCGCATTGAGGTCTCCGCACGTGATCGAGTCGCCCAGTCGCTGGTTCTGCTGGGCGCCCTCGACGGAGGCGATCGCATCGCCCGTGCCCATGCCCTGCGGACCTTCCGCCAGGCCCAGCACGTAGACGCAGCCGGCATCCACCATGCCCGGAATGTCGTGGCGGGTGGCGCTGACCATGAGCTCATTGGATCCATCCGCGTTGACATCGCCCACCTCGGTCACCGCGCCGAAGCGGTCGCCCGCCACGGTGTCGTCGCCCAGCACGCGATGATCCGCCTGCGTGGCGTTGAGCACGGCACCTGACGCGATCGGGCCGAAGAACACGTGCACGGCACCCACTTCCAGCGTGCTGACGCCGTCGACGCCTTCGGCGCCGACGACCAGGTCGTCGACTCCGTCGCCGTTGACATCGCCCATGCACAGCGAGCTGCCGAACATGTCACCCGGCAGGGCGCCGTAGAGCTTGATGTCGGCCGCGCCTGTATCGCGAGAGTTGAGCTCGGACGCGGTGCGGCTGCCGAGGAACACGTAGACCGCGCCAGCGTTGAGGCCCTGCGTGTCGTCATCGCTGGCGCCGATCAGCAGGTCGGCGATGCCGTCGTCGTTGATGTCGGAGGCCGGCGGGGCCGGCAGGAAGTACCGGAAGCCGCCCGTCAGCTTGCCTGTGCCGAGCGTGTTGCGCACTTCCACATCCACCTGTGCACCCGGCGTGCCCGCAGGCGAATAGCAGGTCAGCGTCGTCGCATCGATCACGGTCACGTTCGTGCAGGCAATGCCGCCGACGAAGACCTCGTTGATGCCCTCGCTGCCGAGCAGGAACTTCTCACCGCTGATGCGCAGCTGGGTGCCGCCGATGAACGGACCTTGGGCGGGGAACACCGCCGTGACCTTGACTGCGCTGGTCTCGCCGGGGTTGCCCCCGCCACCCCCACCCTTGCCGCCGCAGCCCGTCAGAGGCAGCGCAGGCAGAGCCAAGGCCAACGCCAGCAGCAGGCGCGGCAGCGGGGCAGAACCGGAGGCAGAAAACGGGGTGGATTGCATGGTGTCGAACCGAGGGGAGCGAATCGTGTGGGGAAGGGTGGCCGGTCGGCAGCGCCGATCGGTACCCCGGAAAAGATAGCACACCCTCAGGCTTTTCCGGAAATGCAATTTCTTATTTTCCGAACACAAGAACCGAGCCTGAACTCCCGTTTCAGAGCAGGTTGAGGCCGGTTCCGTGGCATCGGCACCGGGCCGCACCCAAGGCTATTTCTGCTGTTCGGTCGTCTTGGCCGCATCGCGGCGGGCCTGCTCCGCGACGCGATACTTGGCCTCGACATGCGGAGGGTTCTTCCCGAAGCGCAAAGCCTCGGTGTACGCGGCCACGGCGGCCACGTAGTCCGCCTTCAGCAGCCAGTAGTCGCCCATCAGTTCCCAGGTGTGCATGTCCTCGGGGAACTTGTCCTTGACGTCCCAGAGCATCGCTCCCGCTCGCTCAACCTGGACGGGATCACCCGGCGACTCTGCCAACAGCACGCGCGCGAGTTCGCGGCGTGAGTCGTCGTGTCCGGGATGCTTGGCGATCAGGGCCTCGAGGATCGCGCGAGCCCCGGCGTAGTCCTTGCGCTGGAACTGGACCAGCGCCTGATTGTAGCGGACCTGCACTTCATCGCCGCCCGCCGCCAGCGCCTTGTCGAACTCGGCAGCCGCGGCATCGGTCTCCCCCATTCGGCCCAAAACACCGCCCAAAAGCAGTGCAATCGCCTGATCTTTGGCTCCGGCTTCGCGCGCCTTCAGGAGGGCTTCCTTGGCCTTCGGGTACTGTTCGATGTCCTCGTAGATCAGGCCCAGCTCGTACCAGATCGCGGGTGAGTTGGGATGGCTCTCGCTGGCGCGGCGCAGCAGCGTGATCGCCTCGCCTTCGCGCCCATCGGCCCGCATCACCCGGGCCAGTCGGGTCACGATGCCGGGTTGCTGGCCGTGCTGCTCGAGCAGCTCGTTGAGCAGCTTCTCGGCCCCCGGCAGATCGCGCTTCTGAAGCAGCGGATCGACGGCCTCAAAGCTCACCTTGGCAGATGCGGAGTCGGGCTTGCAGGCGGAAATCAGGGGCAGGCATGCGAGCAGCAGGCCGGTGCAGAGTGAGAGGGGCTTCATGGGGAGTCGAGCAAGTATGCCTCACGCCGGGCAGAGCTGCCGCCAAGGAGATGGCATTTCCGCTCCTCAACGCATTCCGGCGGAACTTTTTTCCACTTTTTGCCGGAAAAGGCAGGGGTTTGCTTGACTGTGCCTAGGATGTTGCAATAATCGGCGCACCGAGCGGGTGCTCGGCTCTTCCTCCCCTGGTGAGCCGACATCCACACCCCGGCAGGCCGGGGACCCTTCGGCAGATTCGTCCGCCAGGCGAGCCACCGGTTCGCCTGGCAACTTCCATCCTCCCCTCGTTGGAAGCCCTCCAGGACGGTCTCGACAGGGGCGCTCCATCTGCCGGGGAAAGGTCGATCCATTCCTCCGAACCGATGGTCGGGCGACCATGGGCGGCCCTCACGGGCCTCCCACGGTCGCCTCTTTCTCGACTCAGACGGCTGCCGCGCTCAGTTCGTCCAGAGCACCTTCAGGCCGTTGCTGGCGTTGAAGTTGGCCGTAGGGCAGAAGCTGCCGCAGGCATCCCGGTAGTACACGAGGTAGTAGCGCGTCGTTCCGGGGCTGAGCGTGTCCCCCAGCGCGGCCGACTGCGCCGCGATGCCCGGTCCGTAGGTGTAGACCCCGGCCACCGAGGGGCTGGTGTTGATGCGCTTGAGCGTGCCTCCGAGGCAGCGAATGCCGTCACCGAAGGGCAGGCCGGCGGCGATCTGGGTGGAGCCCTGCAGCAGGATGGAGGTCACGTTGGTGACCGCTCCCGAGCAGAACACACCCGCCTGGCCGATGTTGCCGGCGCTCATCACCAGCGTGTCGGCGCTCAGCTTGGCGACCCCGCTGCCCGTCAGGCTTGCGCCGCCGGTCGAGAGCGAATTGTCGCAGCCGCGGCCGGGCCCCGAGGGCGCGTTGCCGCAGGGGCAGGGCTGCACGCCGCCGACGCCCGGCTCGCAGATCGGCAGGCCCGCAAGGCCCTCGCAGGCATCGATCAGGCCGTTGCCGTTGAGATCGCTCGCCGAGCCATCGGCGATTTCCTTGTCATCGGGAACGCCGTTGGCATCGCAGTCGGTCGCGGCGCCGACGTACAGCAGGACCTGATAGTCCTCATCCGGGCTGGCGGGATCGCCGCCCGTCCCCGTCGAGCGGATGAACTGTCCATCGCCGTTGGTGTCGTAGAGGATCGAAGCGTTGATCAGCAGGCCACCCAGCGTGCGGTTGGAGCTCGTCGAGAGCCCGCTGGTCGCGATGTTCTGGTCCGCGGCTGCGCTGATGTTGCCCGAGAAGGCCGTCCCCGAGGAGACCGAGTCCGCATCGGCGATCTCGAGGAAGCGAATCAGATAGGGAGTGTTCGAGTTCTGGCCGAGGAAAACGTCGCCTTGCTTGAAGACCAGCTCGAGCTTGTAGCTGAAGCTCGCCGGATCGAGCACGGCGCGGATCAGGCCGACCACCACGCTGGTGGGCGCCGCATCGAGCACCATCTGGCCGAGGAACCAGACATTGCCGACCGAGTCGATCATCGCGCCCGAGAGCGCCGGGCCGAAGGCCGAACCCGTCAGGCGACCGATCGGCGTGCTGCCGTTCTGGAAGATCGTCTTGCCATCGGAAACCGTGGTGGACTGCTTGGTCCAGGCAGCGACGGTCCAGCTGGTGGTGCCCGCAGCATCGGTCTTGGCGACGGCGATGTAGTTGTTGGGGTTGTTGAACGGAGCCAGCGAAGGCGGCGTGAAGCCGTAGTACACGACACCGGCCGCCAGCAGGTTGCCCGCCTGATCCTGCCCCAGTGCCACTTGCGAGTTTCCGCCGCGGAATGCGGTCTGGCTGTGGTAATGGTCGAACTCCTGGGAACCGGTCAGGTCGGTGCTCGACCAGGTCTGCACCGGATCGCTGATCGTCGCCGGGAGCGCCAGCGCGCGCGGGCTCACGATGCCGCCGTTGGCATCGAGGCCCCAGATGTTGAGGTTCTGGCAGAAGCCCGAGCCTGTGCTCCGTGTGAGGATGCCGGCCGTGCCGATCGCCGCCGTGGGGAATAGCGCGGGAAAATTGGCCGGCGTATAGCCCACGCCGCCGCGGTGGTCGCCGATGCCGGCGGCGAAGTGCGCGTTGGCAGGCGAAGCACTGGCCGTGCCCGCGACCTGCTCGGCCACGTATTCGCGGTTGAAGTTGCTCGCGATCAGCAGCGGACGGCCCGCCAGCGTGGTGCTCGCGCAGGCCGGCGTGTTGTGGGTCGTCGCGGAGTTCGCCAGCAGGAAGTCCGTGGCAGGAACGTCGATGCCGCCCGCGGCGCTGATCACGTTGACGACGCCCGTGCGGTTGAGCGTGCGGATGCGCAGCAGGTTGTTGCCGGTCAGCGGATTCGATGTGCCGCAGGGATTGGATCCGAAGCCCTCGGCGCGCGCGTGCACATTGCCGTCCTCATCGACGCCACCCATGCCGAACTGCGAGAGGTTGCAGCTTTCCTGCTGCGAGTTCACGGCGGCGTTGACGCGCGAAACGTACAGGCGCGAGGGGCGGGCTGCGGTGAAGTTGACGGTGCCGCCCACCAGGTTGTTGAGGCTCGCGAGATTGCCGGCCGGATCGGTGGTGCCGCTGCCGAATTCGCTGAAGCCGTAGCCGAACTGGAAGCCGGTGAGGCCCGTCGTCGAGACCGGCGTGCCCGGATCGTTGCGGGAGGCGTCATCGTTGACGCCATAGCCCTGTCCGCTCCAGACATCGTAGGAACTGCGCACGAACGGCACGTTGCTCTTCAGCACGCGCGAGATGCTCTGCGCCCCCATGCCCTTGTTGAAGAAGTTCGGCGCTGTGTTGCGCAACTGGCCGGTCTTCGCGATCGGCGCGATGCCGAAGGTGTTGCCCCAGCTCGAACGCAGCGCCGTCATGTCGACGACGTAGTCGTTGATGCTGTCGACGGCATCGAAGGGGTTGAGCGCGTCGCCGGGCAGCGTCTGCAGCTTGGAGACGCTGTCCTGCGCGCTGCCCAGAGGGGCGAGGCAGGTGAGAACGAGGAGTGAGAGAGCGGTACGCATGGTGTGGTCTGAGAATACCCCCCACCATGAAGGACCGATCAAGAAAGCTGCATTCGGCAGCTATTTCCAGCGCGCGCGCTGCCATTCCGCGCGCCGCAGTGCCCGAGCCGCCCGCTCGGCCTCGTCGGGATCCTCGGACCAATCGAGGCTGGTGGCGAGCGTCTGTTCCCCGCGCGCGAGCTTGGCCGACTTGACCGGGCCGCCCTCCTGCAGCAGGCGCACGATCTCGTCACGGCTCTTCACCGCGACCCCGTCGATCTCCAGCACGCGGTCCCCCGCCTGCCAGCCGGCCTTGGCTGCGATGCTGTTGGCGCGCACATCGCCCACCAGCGCATCCTCGAGGCTGCCCACGCCCAAGAGGCGCCGTGAGAGCGGCCGCATGTCGGTGCGGTCCAGCGGAAGCTCCAGTTGCGCGAGGCCCCAAGCCCCCAGCGCCACCACGCGGGCGTTGTGGCGCTGATCGAGCGGATCCACGCTGTCGAAGCGATCGTGCTGCGTGTGATGCACGCGCGTGTAGCCCGCGCCGCTCTGCTCCCAGAAGAAGGCCGGCACGGGCCGGTCGCCGGAGAGGAAGGGTGCGTGATCGGAGTCGCCCGAGTTTTCGAGCCCCGGCACCTCCTCGACGCGCACCGGCCGCGCGGGATCGAAGTTTTCCAGCAGCCCGAACACGCGGCGCAGATCATCCACCATCGCGTAGCTCGCGCGCACGCCCTGCAGCGGACTGGCACCCCCATCGTGAATCAGCACGGCGCTGCAGAGCGCAAGCTCCCCGGCATGCGCGCGCACGTACGCTTCAGAGCCGAACAAGCCCTGCTCTTCGCCGCCGAACAGCACGAAGCGGATGCTGCGGCGCGGCTTTTGCCCCTGCTGGGCGAGGATGCGCGCGCATTCCAGCGTGGTGGCGACCCCCGTGCCGTTGTCCTGTGCGCCCTGCGCGCCATCCCAGGTGTCAAGGTGCGCACCGACAACCACGAATTCCTCTGGTTTTTCAGCACCTTTCCACTCCGCGACCACATTGGTGCAGGGCACCGGTCCGGGCAGGAAGCGGTTCTCGATCTCGAACTCCAGCTGGCATTCGCGGCCGGCGACGAGCTCGGCGACCAGCGTGCTGTACTGATCCTCGCGCAGCGTGATCTCGACATTGCGGCGCTTCGCGTCGAGTTCCTCGAACTTCACGCGGTGATCGCCGCTCATCACCAGCAGGCCGCCCTTGCGGCCGCTGCGCACGAACCCGCGCGGCTTGTGCTGTGCGTACGCCTCCTCGAGCAGCTTGGCGAGCGCGCGATCGGCGCCGCGGCCCTGCGGCTTGATGATCCAAGCGCCCGCCAGTCGCGCGGCGTCGCGCTCCAGCTCTTCGGCGCTGCCCGGCTCGAGCACGGCCGATCCGCGCTCCACGCCGTTGGTGCCGCGCGTCCACGAGCGGGTCAGGAAGTCGAGCGCCAGCGGTTCTTCGCCGGTCTTCCTGAGCACGCCGCGCTGCACCCCGCGGTCAAAGCGCACCGGGAACTCGCCCCACACTTCCAGGCGCGCCTCGAGCCCGTAGCTCTGAAACTGCTCCAGGCACCACTGCGCAGCGCGATCGTAGGCCAGCGAGCCCGTCAGGCGCGGAGCGTGCTGCTCGCACAGCGTGCGCAGGTGCTCCTCCACCCGGGAATCCCGCTCGATGGCCTCGAGCACTTCACGCGCACCCGGGAGCGGGGAGGGCGTCTCGCCCGCGGACAGCAGCAACGACAGCAGGAGGCCAAGCATGGACCCGATTCTAGCGGCATTGGACAGCTCAGGCTGCAGGGCTCAAGATGTCGGGGCGAACCATGCCTCACACTGAACCATGTCTCACACTCTGGTGCTGATACCGACCGAGCTCGAGCTCGACCGGCTCGAGGATGACGGCGGCTTTCCCGCCGGCACGACCGTCGAGGTCTGCGGCTTCGGCCCCATCGCGGCCGCGGCGCGCAGTGTGCAGCTGATCACCCGGCATCAACCTGCCCGAGTGCTGCTGGTCGGCATCGCCGGCAGCTTTGATCTCGCGCGGTATCCGGTCGGATCGGCCTTCGCCTTCGAGCGCGTGCGCATCGAAGGCATCGGCGCAGGCATGGGCCTTGATCTGATGGGCCCCGCGGCGCTGGGCTTCCCGCAGTTGCCGGCGCGCGGGAACGACCCGGCGGTCATCGAGGAGCTGGAGTTGAAGCCGCGGCACCTGAAGCACTCGGCACCGCTGCTGCTGACCACCTGCGCCGCCTCGGCTTGCGCCGCACAGGCGCAGGCGCGGACGACACGCCATCGGGGTGCCTGCGCCGAGGACATGGAGGGCTTTGCGGTGGCCCTCTCCTGTGCGCTGCTCCGCACACCCCTCTCGATCGTGCGCGGCATCTCCAATCAGGTCGGTGACCGCGACAGCACGCGCTGGAAGATCCCGGCGGCGCTGCACGCGGCGCGCCTGCGCGCATGGGAGGAACTGGAGGAGTCGGAGGCGTGAAGGAGCTGGTCTGCGCCATCTCGCCCTGCCCCAACGACACCTTCGCCTTCCACGGGCTGTTGTGCGGCGAGGTGCGCGTCGCGGGCCTCGAGCTCAAGTTCGAGTTCCACGACATCGAAGTGCTCAACCGGCACTTTCGTGCGGGAAAAAGCGCCTTCTCCAAGGTCTCCTTCGCGGCCCTGCGCGGCCTGAAAGGCTATGAGATCCTCAGCGCGGGCGCCGCGCTGGGCAGCGGAGTGGGCCCCCTGCTGCTGGCAAGGGCGGGCGATCTGCCGCCCGTGATCCCGCCCGATGCGCGCGTGCTGCTGCCCGGCGAGCACACCACCGCGGCGCTGCTCTTCCGGCGCTTCCACGGCCAGGCGGGCCGCATCGAGCAGGTCGTGTTCAGCGAGATCCTGCCGCGGCTGGCGCGCGGTGAGGCGGACTACGGGGTCTGCATTCACGAGGGCCGCTTCACCTACGCCCAGCACGGCCTGAGCCTCGTCGAGGACCTTGGCGCGCGCTGGGAGGGCCCGCTGCCGCTGGGCGGGCTGGTGCTGGCGCGCGAGCGCCTGCCGCAGGCCCTCGGAAGCTTCTCGGAGGGCCTCGCACAGAGCCTCTCCGCCGCTGTGCGGCGCTCGATCCTGTACGCGCGCGGCCGTCCGCAGGAAGCACTGGAGACGATGCGCCGGCATGCGCGCGAGCAGAGCGACGCGGCGCTGTGGAAGCACGTCGAGCTGTACGTCAGTGACGAGACCGAGGGCCTGAGCCCGGCAGGCCGCGCCGCCATCGCCGCCTTGCTGGAGGGACCGTGAAGCGCAAAGGAACGGGCGCGTCTGGCCGGTTCCGGCCAGACGCGCCCGTCCGTTCCGATCGACGCGGCCGGATCAGGCCTTCTTGTCGGCGTCGCGCAGCTCGAGCATCTCCTTGCGGATCTCCTGCGCGAGGTTCTTGACGTCCATCATCGCCTTGCGGACGCGGGCGGTCGCGGCCTTGTTGCCGGCGGTGGCCTTCTCGACGTCGTCGCGCACATCGGTGACGAGCTTGAGCAGGGTGTCGTAGTTCTGGCTCATGTGTGTTCCTGAGGGGGCTATTCCTGAAGGGGCTAGAGAAGACCCGGTCGGGTCAGTTTACGTGGCGGCATTCTGACAGGCCGCAGCCCTCTTTTGAAGGCGTGCCCCCCTATTTGCGGCACTTCCCCAAGGGGTCGGAGCGGATTCCGGCCAGTTTGAGGACGGTTTTCCACTCGGCCAGGCTGACCGGCTGAACCGAAAGCCGCTGACCCTTCTGGAGCACGGCCATCCCGGCCAGCTCGGGCGCCGCACGCAGTGCTGCCAGCGGCAGGAGCGGCTCGCAGGCCTGCAGGCCCTCGATCTCCACCATGCGCCAGGTCGGCTCGTCGCGGCGGGATTTGGGGTCGAAGTACTCCGAGCCAGGGTCGAATTGGGTGGGGTCGACCAAGTTGTTGCGCACGACCCGCGCGATACCCGCGACACCCGGGGGCTCGCTGCTCGAGTGGTAGAACAGCACGCCGTCCCCGGGCTGGATTTCATCGCGCATGAAGTTGCGCGCCTGGTAG
>SYGM01000062.1 GCA_005799545.1 Planctomycetia bacterium
AGGCGCGCCTGGCGCTGACCGGGTTCGAGCTCCGCACGGCTCGAACCGCGCACCATTCGCCGATCGCCCTTGGCATCCGGTGCCCACAGCTCGAGCCGATAGCTCAGAGTGGGGTCGATGCCCTCGAGCTGAAACTGCTTGTTCTCCCCCACCGCGGCGCAGAGCGCATCCTGCAGGCTCGGGATCCACCGGCCCTCCTCCTCCGAGTCGGGCTCGGCCTGACCCGGCTCCGCACGCTCAGCAGGCCAGGCCCTGACCTGTGCGCCGGGAGGCAGCACTCCGCCCGCCAGTTCCACCACGATGCCCGCCACACCGCCACCGCGCTCGAGCCGGAAGCAGAGGCCTTCGCGCGGCCAGCCGTCACTCGAGAGGCGCTGCGGCAGATAGCCCTCGGCCTGAGCCCACAGCGCCCACAGCCCAGCGGCTTCTTCGCGCAGCGTGAACTCGCCCGCTGCGCTGCTCGTCGCGAGCAGCACCGCAGCGCCCTCCATCGGCATGGGCTCATCGGGATGCAGGCCTTCCACGGCGCGCAGTATGCGCGCGCCGGCGATCGGCGCACCGCCTGCGTCGAGGACCGTACCACGCTGTTCCTCCGCACTGGGCAGACGCAGCGGCTCCAGCTCCATCTGATCAAAGCTCTTCGGGAGCATGCGAGTGGGCAGGTACGCGCGCACATGGCCGGGCTTGCGCGCCATCACGCGCAGCTGACGACCCGAGAGGGCGTGCAACTCGTAGCGTCCTTCGGCGTCGGTGCGCACGCGCTGCAGCCGGGACCATTCCTGCGGACGCGCCTGCGCATCGAGCTCCAGAGGCAGAGCGGTCCACTGCGAGGCCGTGATCGCGAGCACCTCGGCATCCGCGAGTGGCGCACCCTGCGCATCGAGCACGGTGCCGAACAGGCGCGTGCCCGGAGGACGCACGCGTTCTTGCGTGAGGGCGAGCTCGTCCGCATTCGGAATTTGGAGCGGCGCCAGACCACTGCGCTCCGAGGGCGTGCTCTCCGCAGCAAGCGCATCGGCGCCGGGAGCTTCGCGCGGATCCTGCGACTGTTCGCCGGAAGCGGCCCGGATCGTGCCCAATCCCCCTTGCAGACCCCACCACAGACCGCTGAGAAGAATCCCCAGCAGCAACAGCAGAGCCAGCAGAACCGGAGCGCGGCGCACCCTTTCAGCCTACTGCCCGGGTGCGCCCCGCGCGAAGGGGCTAGTTGGGATCCAGCTCGACCTTCTGCGTCTTGCCGGCCACGACCTCGACCTCCACGGCCTTGGTCTCCTTGGGCACGGAAGCCTCGCCCGTCTGCGGATCAAAGCCCATGTCCATGATCTTGAACGACCACTTGCCGGGTTCCAGCCCGCGGAAGCGGGCCACGCCGTTGCGGCCCAGCCCCTGCATCTGCGGGGCGGCATTCTCCACGTCGACGCGCCGGCCCTCGATCATGCCGAAGGCGTTGCGGTTCTCGCGCGTGAAGCCCTTGACGCGCACCTCGACGGTGCCGCCCTGCTTGAGCGTGATGTTGACGTTGCGCAGAACCTGATCGGCGACGACGCGCACCTTCTCCGAGCGCGCGGGCTGCACATCCTTGCCGGTCGCGCGCACCACCAGATCCGTATCCGGCAGCACGCCCTTGAGCGAGTAGTTGCCGTCCGCATCCGTCTCGACGGATTCCTGACCGGTCATGGTCGAGATCACCGCTTCGCCGCCATTGCTGTCGGCAAAAGCCATGACCATCTCGACTTCGGAACTGCGGCCTTCGCGGAAGCGCTCGACGCGGATCTTGATACCCGGCACCCCGCGCCCCTGTTCATCGCGCACCGTGCCCTCGATGGTCGAGGAGGGCAATTCCACATCCACACGGTTGGCGCCCGCGATCAGATCGATGTCGAGTTCGTGTTCCATCGCGCGCGAGGGATGGCGGATGATCAGCTTGGCGCGACCCGGCTTGAGATCATCGAGCTTGTAGCGGCCCTGACCATCCGTCTTGTTGCGGTTGTTGTCACCGCCCATGTCGAAGCTGGCCCCGAAGGCACCCATCGGGTTGTTCTGACCCTCTTCGCTCACCTCCAGCGCAGCGCCGGCCAGCGGGCGGCCACCTTCGCGCACGATTCCCTCGAGCTGGCAGATCGGCTCGGTCACAAGCTTGACCTCGACGCGGCCTCCTTCGCTGACGAGCGCATCCGTCCAGGGCTGCTCCGGCTCGCCCGCAGACTCGTTTCCGGCGATGCTGACGGCCACGGCCCGGCCCATCATCATCCCGTTGCCTCCGCGCGGCTGCACGCGCAGCTGGTGCTCGCCCGCGACCTGATTCGACATCACGAGTTCGCCCTTCGCGTCGGTGCGCTGCACTCCACCGTTGAACATGCGCATCCAGCGCTCTTCCTCGTTGGTCTGCTCACCTGCCATGCGGTGCTCGATTGCCGCCCCCGCGACAGGCTTGCCGAAGCTGTCGACGACCTGAACCAGAATCTCACCGCCGCGCAGCATCCGGATCGTCTGCTGATGATCCTGCTCCGCAGGCAGCAGCATGGTCTCACCGCTGATGTCGGCGTAGCCCTTGGCCTCGATGTTGAGACGCGCGTTCTGGCCCGCGAAGCTCTGCAGGCGCACCACGCCCTGCGCGTTGGTCTTGGCGCGCGAGCTGCCCTCATCGTTGCTGGCATCCGAGCCGCGCGACATCATGCGCATGCCCATGCGCATGCCGCGCTGCATGCGGTTTTCCTCGGTGACCTTCTCCAGCACCACCTCTGCGCCCGCGATCGGTGTGCCGGTCGCGGCATCGAGCACCGTCACCTCGCAGACCGGATTGCGCTCGAAGGAGAGCACGCCCAGATCGAGATCGCCGCTGGTCGGCAGTTCCAGACTGTTTTTCTCGATGGCGCGGTAGCCGGTCGCGTCGATGCGCAGCGTCAGCCCGCGGTTGTTGTTGCCGCCCCCACCGAAGCCCTGCATCTTCGGCGGCAGGCTCTCGAAGCGCACCTTGCCTTCGGGGAACTGACGCTGGACCTTGCCGCCCTTGCCCATCAGCGGCATGTTCCAGCCGTAGCCCGCCTTGACGTCGAGCTCGGTGATCGGAAGACCGGTCTTGGCATCGATCGCCTGAAACACCAATGCGGGCTCCGGCGTGTAGGCCACCTCGACGTTGCGGTCGCCGGCCTTGGCGGCGACGCCCTCGGGACCGCCCATGCCCATGCCCATGCTGAACATGTTGGGCTCGCCCTTCTTGACGCTGAGTCGGTAGTTGGCGCCTGGATTGAGTCCCGCAATGCGGAAGGAGCCATCGGCGCGCACCTTGGCCCGGCGCGGCAGCTGGAAGCCGCCGCCGAACATCATGGCCCCGGCGTCCTCCTCGTTGCGCTTGGCGGCGCTCAGCGTCAGCTCGGCAAAGGGGACCTCGCCCTGCGCACTGACGCGGCCCTCGATCGCGGCGCCTTCCTCGAGTTGGAAGGACAGATCGCTCTTGCGCTCGCCCGGGCGCTCCGTCGAGCCCTGCACGTTCTTGTCGGGATGCTCCTCGGAGCTGATCAGCAGCCGCCAGGGACCGCTCGCAAGACGGTCGATGCGAAAGCGCCCCTGCGCATCGGACTTCGCCAGCGGTTTGCCGCGCGCGCCCGCCATCACGACCATGCCGCCCATGCCGGCCGGGCGCGAGTACAGCTCGGCACCCGCGACGGGCAGACCGCGGGGATCGACGACCTTGCCCTCCAGGATGATGCCCTGCTCGAGCACCAGATCGCCCACCTCAAGCTCACCGCGCGAGAGCGTCTTCTGCGTGTCGAGCGGAGCGTAGCCTCCGGCGCGCACGGCCAGACGGATGCCCGCCTTGGGCTGCCAGGACATCACGAAGCGTCCCTGCGCATCGGTCTTCGCGTCATAGCGCTCCATCCAGGGCACCATGCTCGAGTCGAAGGCATCCAGCGCGCCGAAGTTCATGCCCTGATCCGGGCCGCCGTAGACCAGCGCATCGGCAACCGGGTTGCCCCGGGCATCGATAACGCGGCCGCGGAGTCCGTCCACCGCGATCGCATTCTCGGTCTTTTCGCCCAGCGGCGCGCTCGAAGCGCTCTCGACGCGTGCACGCTCGCTGTCGGTTGCGAGCAGCGGGTCCGTGCTGAGGGTCTCCGCGGGAGCGGATTCCGGGCTTTGCAGCACGGCGGTCTCGGGCGCAGGGCCGGCGACTTCGCTGGCGGGCTCGCGGCCTCCCAGCCAGAAGAGCGACGCGACGAGCAGACCGATCAGGACCAACAGCAACAGCAGGGCATGCAGGGGGCGCATGCGCACATGGTAGCCCCCCCCACCGCTCAAGATTGAAAAAGCTGCGTTCCGTTTGACGGGAATCGCAGCCGGGCGCCAGCGCTTGCTACCCTAGCATCAAAGGATCTCTGCATGCTGCGCCGCCTTTCTGTGTTGTTGCTCGCCCTGCTCGTACTTGGCTCGACCGCGCTCGCCCAGGTGCCCAAGGTCGGCGACCCGTACAAGGAGAGTACGGATCTGGGCTTTCAGGTACGGGTGCCTGCCGATTGGGAATTGATCCCGCCGGAGCCCAGCGACGGCAACCTGATCGTCAAGTACGACCCCAAGACCAACAAATACGTGCAGTTGGGCGCCTCCAGCATAATGGACATCCACTGCTGGATCGCGCGCTTCGACACCAAGCCTCCCAAGGAGGTCAACGGTCAGCGCAAGTTCTACGCCAAGGACCTGCTGGCCTACGTCAAGAGCAATGTGATCTCGAACGCGACGCTTCAGGAAACCAAGGAACGCACCGTCAACAAGCTCAAGGCCGTGGAGCACATCTTCGTCGGCAAGGTCGGCGAGGAGGAGGTCAAGGTCTACGCGATGCTCTACGAGCTCAAGCCTGAGACCAAGGTCGCGCTGATCTTCAATGCACCTGGCGGCAAGAAGTGGCCCAAGTGGGAACCGCCGCTCACGGAAATGGGCCGCTCCTTCAAGGCGGTGGAAGTCGCAGCGAGCGAATCCGCCGCCGGCGTCGATCCTTCCAAGCTGACCCCGCGCGAAAAGCGGCGCATGGAGCTCGAGGCCGATGTGGCGAAGCTCGGAGGCGAGTGGAAGCTCTACGATACCCCGCGTTATTTCATCCTCTCGAACAACGATGACCGCATGTTCATCAGCGAGCTGAAGGAACGGCTCGAGGCGATCCGCGACATCTACGAGAAGGACTACCCCTACGAGAAGATCCTCGAGATCCGCGAGGCAGGCAAGGGCCTGCGCACCGGTCAGGACAAGGAAGTCGAAACCACGAAGGACCCCAAGGAACCGGAGATCGACCCGCGCGAACTTTCCAAGACGAGCCTCGTGCGGGTCTGCAAGAATCAGGAGCAGTACCACAGCTACGGCGGCCCCGGCGGTTCCGCCGGCTACTGGAACTCATCCTCCCGCGAGCTCGTGATCTACGACGACCGCGCCGGCGGCGGACGCGGCGACACGTGGGCGGTCCTCAACCACGAGGCATTCCACCAGTACATCTTCTACTTCTACGGGAACATCGCTCCGCACAGCTGGTACAACGAGGGCACGGGCGATTTCTATTCGGGCTACCAGTACGGCAAGAACAAGCGCTTCACTCTCGAGAAATTCTCGTGGCGCAAGGACCTGATCGCCCAATCGGTCAAGGACGGCAAGTTCGTCCCGCTCGAAACGTTCGTGAAGATGAGCCAGCGCGAGTACTACTCAAGCCAGGCCGAGCACGGCACGGACATCGGCATTCATTACGCGCAGGGCTGGTCCTTCATCTACTTCCTGCGCACGGGCAAGCAGAAGAAAGCAGCGGGCTGGGACCCTGCCTGGGAATCGATCCTCGATACTTATTTCCGGACGCTCGGCGCGACCGGCGATCTGGAGCAGGCCGTCAATCAGGCCTTCCAGGGTGTCGATTGGGCCAAGCTGACCGAGGCTTGGAAGGCCTACACCACCTGAGCATCGCCATGCACCGCCATCTGCGCTTCCTGCTGCTGCTAGCACTGGCCGCACCTGCTTCCGCGGACCGCATCCTGACCGAGGACGGCAAGGTCCTGACGCCCCGGAAGGCCCGCGAGGAGGGCGCCGGCTACCGTTTCACGTTCGACAACGGCGAAATCCTCGTTCCCGACCGCAAGGGCATCCTCTCGGTGGAGATCGAGGGCGACATGTCCGACTACGTGCCCAAGAACGATGACGAGAAGAAGAAGCTCGCTGAAGGCTATGTGCGCTACCGCGGCAAGTGGCTCTCCAAGGCCGCGTTCGAAGCCGAGCTGAAGCGCGAACACGACAAGAGCCGCGAGCGCACGGAGGAACTCGCCAAGCACTCGGAATGGCGCAATGCGTGGACGCGCGAAACACCGCACTTCATTTTCAAGTCCAACACTTCGCCCGAGGTGCTCGACTACTACTGCGAGCTGCTCGAGACCTACTACAACCTGATGGACAATCGCATCGGCATCAATCCCTCGCCTGCGCTGCGAAGGACGAAGATGACGGTCAACATCTACAAGAGCTACGAGGAGTTTCAGGAGCTGTCCGACCCGCGCACGGGCATCGGCCCGAGCACGCTGGGCTACTTCTGGTCTTTCGACAAGACGCTCAACTTCTTCCACGAGTACTCCGATCCGGCCCAGTCAACCTGGGTGGCTCTGCATGAGTGCACGCACCTTCTGACCTACCTGATCGAACAGCAGTACGAGCCGCAGATCTGGCTCAACGAGGCCATCGCGGATTACTTCGGATCCTCCAAGGTCGAACGCGACGCGAAGGGCAAGCTTGTGATCAAGCCGGGTGAGCTGCAGACCGACCGGGTGCTGACCGTCCAGCAGGCCATCAAGGTGGGCAAGCAGGGTGGCGCACAGACGGGTGGCGGCGGCGGCCAGCGCAAGAGCAGCGGCGGACTGAGCGATCGGCCGGACACCAAGCTTTCTGAGCTGTTCTTCCTTTCACGCGATGCCTTTGACGGCTTCCAGTACGCGCACGCCTGGTCCTTCGTTTACTTCCTCAACAACTTCGAGAACGGCAAGTACCAGAAGAACTTCAACCGCTTCTTCAAAGGTCTCTATACGCTCGAAAAGGGCATTGAGGTCGAGCCGGCGCCGGGCGGCGACAAGATGGTCTCTCCGGAGAACATCCGCAAGTTCCTGTTCGCGCGCCTGGGCCTCAAGGACAAGGATCAGGAGCAGCTTGAGAAGGACTGGAAGACCTACATCGAGAACATCCCGATCATGGGGCCTGAGGCGCGGCTCAAGCGCGGCCTCTACCACATGCGCATGTTCGAGTTCGAGGAAGCACTGCCCGACCTGAACGCCGCCATCGCCGAGGGCAGCCAGGATCCGCGCGCCTGGTGGGCCCGCGGGCGCTGCAAGACACTCTCCGGTGACGCGAAGACCGCCGTCGAGGACCTGCAGAAGGCCGTTTCGATGGCTCCGCTCAATGCACAATTCCGCTTTGACCTCAGCAGCGCCATGCTGGGACGCCCGAGTTTCTCCGGGCGGCGCGGAGGGCCGCGCTTGCAATCAGACGGCGAACAGGTGAAGTTCAGCAACCCGGAAGCCAAGCGCGAGGCCGGCCTCGCCAGCGAACTGGATCCCGAAAACGAATTCTACCGCCAGTGGTTCGAACGATTCGAGTGAAGTTCTTCGCCCCCTTACTGTGCGCCGCGCTGCTGAGCGCGTGCGTTGGCACGCACCGCCTCTCGGACCCGACGCTGATCATCCGCACGGAAAAGGGCAGCGAGCTGGGGGTAAACACGGAGCACGGCATCGTGTTCCTCGGTCGTACGGCCCGCGCGGGCCGCGCGGAGATCACGGCCTGGTTCGGCGATGGCGAGAACATCGAATCAGTCGTGATCGAGCCGATCTCCGCGGAGCTGTGCACAGCCGAGACGGAAATCCGTCTGCCGGCGGCACCGATGAGCTTTGACGAACCCAAGCCGGGCGGCCGCGTCTGGATCGTCGGCCGCACGGAGCTCGGCCGCTGGGAGTCCGAGGTCGAAGTGCTCGCGGATCCGCGTGCCAAGGGCATCCTCACGACGATTCCCCCGGAGTTGCGCGGCCGCGCCGATCAGGTCGGCGCGGGCGTCTTCGTTGATGCACCGCCGCTTTCGGATGGCACAGAACAGCGCCAGCTGGTGGGACTGGTGAGCGGCGTGGTCACGTTCACAGGGGCCGAAGGCACGCGCGAGTATCTGGCGGTGCTCGGCCCGCGCGAGCTGTGGCGATTGGTGAGCCTGCGGCGCGAGAACATCAAGAAGCGTCGCTGGATCTACCGCGACGACATTCTCTGAGCGGCGGTCCGAAGCGCGGAAAGGCCTGCGTTTCCGCGCGCCGCGCCTCGCCATCGCGCGTGCGCAGCAGACCGCGCGTGATCAGGTGGTAGACCGGCTTGCCCAGCCTTCGCCACGCGAGCGCAACCCACGAACGGCGCAGGCCCGCGCCCGCCCCCCGCTGCTCCATGCCGCCCGGCCCGCGCCCCTTGCGCGTGTAGCGCCGCCGATGCTTTTCGACGTGCCGCAGATCCTCGCGAGCGCGCGTCTCGAAGACGCGGCCGCGCTGCGCGTGCACGCTCGCCAGCTGAAAGTCGATCAGTCGCGGCCAGCCAGCGGGATCGACGAGAATGTTCTGCTCCTTGTGCAGGTCATTGTGGCAGATGCCGCGCGCATGCAGGTCCGCGACGAGCTCCTCGAGCAGGTCGAAGAAGTCCGCAGGCAGCCGTTCGGCGCGGCTCAGCGGCACGCCCTCGAGGTGCGTGCGCCAGCCCTCCGACGGCGTGCTGGGGCCTGCGCACCAGCGCGGGATTCCGGACAGACCCTCCGCCGCCTGCAGCGCGGCTCGCTCGCGCGCCAGAAAGCGCCGCGCCAACCAGCCGGAAAACGGAATCGAGGATCCGCAGGCCACGCGGCGGACGAACAACCCGCTGTCCGTTCGCACGCACTCCACGCGCCCGAACTGGTCGTTTTTCCAGACCTCCACGATCTCTACCGGTGCCTTCAGGGGCACCGATTCCGCCTCTTGCATCGACTCCGCCACGCGGCGAGCATTCTGCCCTTTCCGTGAACACTCCGCCTCCCCCCTCCGCCGACACTCCTGTCACCGCCGGTCGCATCGTGGCCCGAAGCCTGCACCGGCGATTCGGCACGAAGGAAGCGCTGGCCGGGGTCGACCTCGAGTTGGGGCCGGGCGGCGTGATTGGCCTCTTGGGGCCCAACGGCAGCGGCAAGAGCACCTTGCTGCGCATCCTCACCGGCCTCACACGCGCCGATGCCGGCGAGGTCGAGATCGACGGCGTGAGGCTGGAGGGCGACGGGCTGGCGGTGCGCCAGCGGCTTTCCTACGCGCCAGGCGAGATCGCCCTGTACGGCGAGCTCAGCGGTGCGGCCATGCTGGAGTTTCTGCTGCGCGGACGCCCGCCTGAGGCGTTGTCGCGCGGGCAGGAGCTGTGCGCGCGGCTGGGCCTGCCGCTGGAGCGACGCGTGCGCGGCTGGAGCCACGGCATGAAGCGGCAGCTGCTCTTCGCAGCCGCAATGGCACCGGCAGTGCGCGTGCGCATTCTCGATGAGCCGACCGAAGGGCTCGACCCGAGAAAGCGCGGCGAGGTGCTCGCCATCCTGGGCGAAGATGCGCGCCTGGGCACGACGATCCTGCTGTCCTCGCACCATCTCGGCGAGACGGAACGCGTCTGCGAGCGCATCGTATTGCTGCACCAGGGCCGCAAGATCAGCGACGAATCGCGCAGCAGCGTGCTCGAACGCGCGCGGCGCGTGCTGCGCGTGCAGTTCGCCTCCGAGCCCACAGCCGGGTTGCTCGAATCCCTGAGCGGCGTACTGCGCGTGCGCATCGAGGGCACGCGCGCCAGCCTCGAGCTGGGCTCTGCCGATCCGCGCGCGACGCTGGCCGCGCTGGGTCAGCAGAGCGCGCTGCCCGCGCCGATCGCGATCGAACACGGCTCGCTCTCGCTCACGGACCTTTTCCGCGAGTTCTACGGCGTGGAGGCCTGCTGATGCTCGGCGAATTGCGCTCTCGACTCTGGCTGGCCATCGCCTACTTCGTGACACTGGAACTGCTGCTGATCGGTGCGCTGGCCTATTGGCCCCAGTTCGCCGAGAACCTCGACAAGCTGCGCAGCCTGATCCCCCTGCCGGTGCTGCAGGAAATGGCGGATGAGATCGAGGCCTCGGGCTTTCCGGCCTATCTCGCCGGACAACACTTCTTCAAAGGTGCCAATTCGATCGGAGGCCTCGTCGCGGTGCTGTTCGCGATGTTCGCCGTGGCTCTGGAAGTGCAGCGCGGCACGCTGGAGATCTGGCTGGCACGGCCGGTATCGCGCGCGCGATTGTTCTGCGAGCGCTGGCTCTCCGGCGCGTTCTGGCTGGTGCTGCCCGTATTTCTCAGCACGTTGAGCGTTCCGTTGATCGCGGGCTACATCGACGAGCGCGTGGATGTGTGGCCGCTGGTGCTGTCCGCCTCGCACCAGTCGCTGTTCCTGCTCTCGATCTATGCGCCGACCTTCCTGCTCTCCTGCTGGTGGGCCAATCCGCTGGGCATCGGATTTGCGATGCTGCTGTTGGCGCTGTTCCAGATGTCGCTCTATCTGATCGAAAACCTGACGCACTACTCATACTTCAGGCTCGCCGATGTGCGCGTCTTCGTGGAGATTTACGACACCGAGGCGCTGCCCGTCGGCGGCACGCTGGTGCTGCTCGCGCTGGTGATCGTGCCCACTCTGCTCGCCTGGAAGCGCTTCGAGAAGCTGACGCCCTGAACTGCGTATGTGACTCGGGCGGGGTTCAGAGCACCCAGGACCAGACCCGCGCCAGCCACTCGATCCGGCGGTCGGCGTTGCGCTTCCACTTGACCTGAGCCGCCGTCGCGGCTTGCACGGCGCGGAAGGTCGTGCGCGCCTCCGCCTTGCGCCCCAGCGCCCGCAGGGCGTGAGCCCGCTCGTACAGCGCACCGGGCTGAGGGCCGCACTGCCGCTCGTGGGCGGCGAGCAGCTCGAGCGCCTGCTGCGCCTGCCCCATGCGGCGCTCGCAGCGCGCCGCGAGTAACAACGCATCGCCGTAGGCAAAGCCCTCCTCCGCCTCCAGCAACGGCATGAGCGTGGCGCGCGCACGCGCAGCCTGACCGCATGCGGCGAGCGCCTGCGCCAGGTTCCAGCGCGCTTCGCGCGCCTTCGGGTCCCCTGCCAGCGCGCGCTCCAGATGCGGCAGCGCGGCCTTGGCACGGCCGCGTGCCAGCAGCAGAGCTCCCAGCTTGCCTTGATTGTGCGGCGTCTCCACCCCGCGAAACTGCTGTTCCAGCCGCCGTTGGCGCGCCCGCTCATAGCCTTCGCGGGCGAGGAATGAAAACAGCACGCTGACCAGCACCGAGGCCAGCAGGAAGCCCACAAACGGCACCTGAAAGATCCCCCCGACGCCCGGCAGGAGGCGCAGCACATGCAAGGCCGCCAGGGTCGCAAGGAAGAAACCGATCAACTGCAGCATGTCGGGGCAGTATACGCACGCTGCGGCCGCTATTCTGCTCTCCGAATGGGCCTGCCTTCGTCGCTTCTGGTCGCGCGCGAGAGCCTGCGCGCGCTGGCGCAGGGTGCGCTGCTGCTGCCGCGCGGCGTCGGCTACCTCGCGCGACGCGAGCAGGAGTTGGAACAGGTGCGCGACAGCCTGCGCGCGCCCGCCCCCGCCTTCGAAGACGCGACGCTGCCTCCGCTGCCGCGCCGCCTGCGCATCTTCGTTTCGGCCGCCGAGCGCAGCGGCGAGATCCATGCCGTCAATCTGGTGCGCGCGCTCCGCCGACTCGCCGCCGCGCACGGCGTGGAGCAGCTGGAGCTCTCGGGGCTGGGCGGCGAGGCGCTGGGTCGCGAAGGAGTCCGTCTGGTGGGCACGCCGGTCGAGCGCGCGCAGATGGGATTGTCCGGACTGGGATCCTCGCTCGGCTACTGGCTGGGTCTGGTGCGCACCGTGGCGGAGGATTGGCGTGAGCATCCGATCGATGTGTTCGTGCCCGTCGATTCGCCGGCACTGCACGTGCCCCTGGCGCGCATCGCGCAATCGCGGAGTGCGCGCGTCGTACACCTTGTTGCGCCGCAGTACTGGGGCTGGGCCCCCTGGCGTGTGCATGCCTACCGCCGTTGCGTCGATCGCGCGCTGACGATTCTGCCCTTCGAGCCCGCGTGGCATGCCGCGCACGGCGTGCGGCATGCGCACGTAGGCCACCCGCTGCTCGATGAGCTCAAGAACGTGCCCGCGACGCGCCCGGATGCAAGCGCCCGCAAGCTGCTGATCCTGCCGGGCAGCCGTGCTTCGGTGATCGAACGCAACCTGCCCTGGATGCTGGAGCGGGCGCGAGCGCTGCCGCAGGCGGAGCCGGTGGTGGTCGCCGCGGGCGCCGCCGCGGCGGAACAGTGCCGCCGCCATGTCGAGGCCAGCGGCCTGCAGGCACAGGTCAGCGAAGGTCGACTCCACGAAGAGCTCGGCGAGGCGCGCCTGGCGCTGTCGGTTTCGGGCACGATCCTGACCGACGTGCTCCACCACCGGGTCCCCGCCGTGGTGATCTACCGTCTGGGCAGCGCGCGCGAGGCGGCGCTCTCGCGCCGCTTCCTCAGCGTGCCGTGGTTTGCATCGATCAACCTGCTCGCCAACGAGGAACTGCTGCCGGAGTTCGGCTTTCACGGCAACGGCCCCGTCGCAGCCTGCGAAGCCGCCATGACGCGCCTGTGGTCGGATGAGACCGAGCGCGGACGGGTGATCGCGGGGCTGGAACGGGCGGCAGATCGGCTGGGTCCCGCCGGGGCCTGCGCGCGTGCCGCGCGCTGGGTGCTGGCCGAAGCCGGAGATCTCCGCGGAAAAGGTTCGCAGCAGTGAATGCCGAGCAGGCTCGCGAGTATCCCGCCGACGCAATGCCCTGCGAGGCCACCCGCTTGATGCTCGCCACCAAACAAGGCAACAAGGACGCTTTCGATACTCTGCAGGAGCGCGTGCGCGCGCAGGCCTTCCGGCTGGCCCATGCATGGGTCGGCTCGCGCGAAGACGCGATGGAGCTGACTCAGGAGGCCTTCCTCAAGGTCTACAAGGCACGGGCGAGCTTTGCCGACGGGGAGCCGTTCCTGCCCTGGTTCCACCGCATTCTGCGCAACGCCTGCTTCAGCTTCCTGCGCAAGGAGCGGCGCATCGCCCGACACTCGCTCTCGCAGTGCAACGCCGACGGCGGGGAATGCCCCGAGGACTGGGAGCTGGTGGATGCGGGTGCCCCCCATGTCAGCGAGCGGCTGGAGCAGGCCGATCGAGCCGCTCAGGTCCAGACGGCGCTGCGCACGCTTTCGGCCAACGATCAGGAGATCCTGTGTCTGCGGCATGAGGAGGAGTTGTCCTACCGCGAGATCGCGCAGCGCCTGCGCGTCGCCGAAGGCACCGTCATGTCACGGCTGTTCCACGCCCGGCGGCGGCTCAAGGAGCGACTGCCGAAGGAACTGCTTGAGGACTTGAGTGCAGGAGGTGCGGCGTGAGCGCCGATCCGCAGCCGCCGGATGATGCCCTGCTCGCGATGGCGTACGCCGATCGCGAGCTCAGCGGAGAAGCGCTGCGGCGCTTTGAATTGCGCCTTTCGGAAGAGCCGGAGCTGGCCCGCGTGGTGAGTGAACACCAGCGGCTGGCGGTGCTGGCCCGCAACGCGCGTCCCGCCGAACCGATGGATCTGGAGTGGGGGCGCCTGCGGCGCTCGCCGCTGCAGCGCGCGCTGCGCGGCGCAGGTCTGCTGCTGATCACGCTCGGCCTGACGCCGCTGAGCGGTGTGGCGCTCTGGCGCCTGATGCACGCGGACCTGCCCCCGGTGCTCAAGCTGGGCTCTGCGGCTGCGCTGCTGGGCACGCTCCTGTACTTTGCCGCCATCGCGCGTGCACGCTGGCGCACGCGTGCGTACGATCCTTATCGCAACGTTCGCCGATGATCCTCACCACCACGGAAACCGTGCCCGGCCGGGCGATCGAATCCGCACTGGGCCTTGTCAAGGGCAACACGGTGCGCGCTGCGCACGCAGGGGATGACATGCAAGCCTGGTTCAAGAACCTCGTCGGGGGTGAGCTTGAGGAGTACACGGCCCTGCTGGCGGGCGCGCGCGAGCAGGCGCTGGACCGGCTGGTCGCGGAGGCCCGTGCCCGCGGTGCCGATGCGGTGGTCGGCCTGCACTTCTCCTCCTGCGAGATCGCCGAAGGAGCGGCTGAATTCCTGGTCTACGGAACAGCCGTGAAGCTCCTGCCGCAAAAGCCTGTGTAAGGCACGGCGCCGAAGAGCTCCCACGGGCTTGGGTCGCGGGGTGTCCCGACCCTAGGATAGGCGGGCATGATCTCCCTGATCGCATCCTTCGCCCTGCTGCTGCCTCTCCATTTCCAGAACCCGGCTGCCCCGACGCTCCCGGTTGCGCCGGCTCAGGCCGCACCGAAGGCACCTGATCTCAAATATCCCGTCGATGAGGCTGTTGCCTGGCTGCGCGCGTCGCAGGATGCCAAGACGGGCAGCTACGGCGGCGGTGTCGAGGGCAGCGCATGGGTGCTGCGCGCGCTCGCCGATTGCCACCGCAAGTACCGCCGCGTCGACGGCCCCTTCGTGGAGCGCGCCCTGATCTTCCTTGGGGAGCGCCAGGCCGCGGACGGCTCGATCCACGATGCCGGCGCCGATGCCAAGGCGATCCGACGCCAGACGGCACTCGCGATCATGGCGCTGCAACGCCATGCCGACGCGCAGAGCAAGGCCATGCTGGCAAAGGCGCTCGGGTACGCCGGCACGCAGCAACTGGAGCCGGCCGATGCCGACCTCTTGCTGCCGCAGAACAGCGATGAGGCCATTCGCATCAGCAACGAGCTGCTCGCACGCCGCGGACCGGACAAGGCCTGGGACGGAACGCGCGGCAAGGTGATCGAGACGGCACGTGTGGTGTGCGTGTTCAACGCCGCAACGCCGCTGATGACCCCGCCCTCCAAGCCCAAGCCCGCGCAGGCCCTGCCGGGCTTCGAGGCAGCGGATCGCGCTCGCGCACTGGCCTCGCTGGACCGCGGCGCGCAGTACCTGCTGTCGCAGTGCCTGGAAAACCGTCCGGGCATCTTCGGTTTCGGCGGCAAGCCGAATGCCGGCATCACGGCGATGGCGCTCGGCGCGCTGCTGGAGGTGCCGGCTCCGCGCGAGGCGCGGCTGCAGGCCGCGATCGACGCAGGTCTCGCCTGGCTGGTCTCGCTGCAGCAGGAAAACGGTTCGATTCACGATGGTCAGGTGGCGAACTACACCAGCTCGGCCGCGATCCTGGCACTCGCGCGCTCCGGCAGGAGCGAGTACGCGCCGGTGATCGCCAAGGCCCAGCGCTATCTGATCGAGCTGCAGAACGACGAGGCTGAGGGCTTCTCTCCCGATCATCCCTTCTACGGCGGCAACAGCTACGGCAACGAGCAGCGCCCCGACCTCTCCAACGTGCAGATGGCGCTTGAAGCGCTCGCTGCTTCCGGATTGTCCAAGGACCACGAGGCCTACCAGCGCGCGCTGGTGTTCCTGCAGCGCTGCCAGAACCGCTCGGAGAGCAACAACACGCGCATCGAGGGCGGCGAGGGCACGATCGTGTCCGGCGACGATGGCGGTTCGGCCTACGCGCCCGGCGATTCCAAGGCAGGCTTCCTCGAGCTGCCGGATGGCCGCCGGATCCCGCGCTCGTACGGATCGATGAGCTACGCGCTGCTGAAGGGCTACATCTTCTGCGGCGTGCCCAAGGACGATCCCCGGATGGTGGCGCTGATGGGCTGGCTTTCGAAGAACTACACGCTCGATCTCAACCCGGGCTTCACCAGCGCCAAGGATCCCACCGAGGCTTATCAGGGCCTGTACTACTACTTCCACACCATGGGCAAGGCGCTCGCCCTGTACGGCGAGGAGGAGATCGTCGACGGCGCGGGCACGCGGCAACTCTGGCGCAAGCAGCTGTGCGGCCGCCTGGTGGCGCTGCAGAGCAAGACCGACGGCTCGTGGATCAACCAGAACTCCTCGCGCTGGTACGAAGGCAACCCGGTGCTCGCCACGAGCTACGCGATGCTGACGCTGGGCCAGGCCCTCCCCCGCTGAGGGCTGCCATGACCATTCGCATCTATACGCTGGCTTCGGGCACGCGCAGCTATGTGCTCGAGCGCGATGGAGTCTGGCTCGATCTCTCCAGCTATCTCGATGCCCACCGTCTGCCGGTGGACCTTGCGGCGCTGGTGAGCGAACGCTTCTTCGAGCGCGCCACCTTCGATGCGCATCTGGCATCCACGGACTGGCGCAGCGCCCAGCCCGTCTTTGACGAGATCGGGCTCGACCTGCCCTTCCCGCGCGAACGCGTCGGCAAGATCCTGTGCCTGGGCAAGAACTTCCGCGAGCATGCGGCAGAATTCCAGGAGGCCGTGCCCGAGGAGCCGATGTTCTTCAACAAGCTGCCCGAGACGCTGGTGCCCAGCGGCGCCGAAGTGCATGTCCACGGCTGGTACACCGGCCGCGTGGACCACGAAGCCGAGCTGTGCGTCGTGATCGGCAAGCAGGGCCTGATGATCCCCGCGGAGCGTGCGATGGAGCATGTCGCGGGCTACACCGTGGCCAACGACATCACGGCCCGCACGCTGCAGGGCAAGGACCGCGAGCTCAAGTACCCCTGGTTCCGCGGCAAGAACCTCGACGGCTTCTGCCCGCTGGGCCCCTGCTTCGTGCCGCGCGACTACCTCGACGCTGCGGACGTGCAGGTGGAGGCGCGCGTCAACGGCGAGCTGCGCCAGTCCGCATCGACGCGCGATCTGGTGGTCTCGATTCCGCGCGCGATCGAGTGGCTGTCGCGCCACCTGACGCTGCGCCCCGGCGATCTGGTGCTGATGGGCACGCCTGCGGGCGTCGGTCCGCTTGTGGATGGCGACCGCGTTGAGTGCTCGGTCAGCGGCATCGGCAGGCTCGTGACGCACATCCGACGCCCGGCCTGAAGCACAGGATCTGCGGCGCTCAGGCCGGCGGAGAATCCGGCTTGAGAGTCTTCTTCAAGGCCACGTTGGCCTGGAAGATCTCCTTCATCATCTCGCGCTTGCGCTCGGAATTGGCTTCCGAGCCCTTGAGTCCCTGCACGGTCTTGAAGATCGAGGCGACGCCGCCATCGACCGACTTGAGTTCCGCGACGCGGCGCAGCTCGTCCGCAGTGAGGCCGAGTTCCTGGGTCAGCTTGGCGATGCGACGCTCGAGCAGCTCGTTCTGGCGACGCACTTCGGCCAGTTCCCGGGCCCCCGCGCCGGAGTGCACGCGTTCATCCTGCAGCGCGATCAGCATGCGCATCAGCGCTTCGTGGTCGAGCTTGCCATCGGCCCCGACGCTCATGCCGCGCGAGGTGAACAGCTCAAGCAGCGTCTCGCCGAGCAGCAGCGCCGCCTTGGAAGCACCGGAAGAACCGGCCGGAACTGCCGGGGTCGAATCGACCTGCGGGATGGCGGGCGCTGGCGAACTCTGCGGGCCGCGGCGCTGGCGCTCGTAGAGCTGGTACAGCTCGGTTTCGATGAAGCGGTCGCCGCCGGCGGCATCGGCGACGCGCAGTCCTTCCTCCGCCACGCCGACCAGCGTCTCGAAGCTGATCGCGTCCTTGTGGCGATTGTGCGAGATGCCGATCGAGATCGTGGCCCGCACCGTGCGGCCATCGCGATCAAAGCGCATTGCGCGCACCGCACCGAGCAGCTTCCTTGCCACCACCGGAGCCACCTGCGGCTCGGCATGCGGGAACAGCGCGATCAGGCGGTCATCCTG
This sequence comes from Planctomycetia bacterium, assembly GCA_005799545.1. Classification (GTDB taxonomy): domain Bacteria; phylum Planctomycetota; class UBA1135; order UBA1135; genus SYGM01. Next base: position 17,756 of record SYGM01000062.1, read on the forward strand.
CAGCAGCGTGATGAGATCGCTCTCGCGGGTGGAATCGCGCAGGCTCTGCTCGACGGCGCGCAGGATCTCCTCACGCGATTCGTTGCCGTAGAGGTCCGCGAGCGCGCCGAGACGGTCCACGGTGATCACCATCGCCACCAGCGGATGTCCATGGCGTTGGGCGCGCTCGAACTCCACGCGCATGAGCCCCTCGATCTCCTGAGCGGAGAACAGTCCCTGCCGGGACTGCGTGAAACCGGACTTTTGGAAGGGGGCCATGGGCTCGATCGGGGAGCGGAAATCTAGCACAGGGGCGTGCCGGATTCCGTCCTGAGCATCGACCCGACTCCCCGCAGGTCTTGAGCGATGTCGGTGGAACTTCCTTCCGACCGGGGGCCGGTTTCAGGCAAGCCAGCCGCCCGCCACCTCAAGATTGACACCGGTGACGTAGCCGGAGTCCGGCCCCACCAGCCAGCGCGCCGCGCCGACGATCTCCGCAAGGCCCGCCGCGCGCCCCAGCGGCACGCCGGCCTGCCGCGCGACATCATGGGTGCCCGGTTCCGCATCGTCGTGCGGCACCAGCCCGGGAGAAAGCAGGTTGACGCGCACCCCGTGCGCCGCCTCCTCCAGCGCCCACGAGCGCACCAGCACCCACAGCGCGCTCTTCATCGCACTGTAGCCCGCGCTGGTGCGTCGGCCGCGCGGTTGTGCCAGGCCCGCCGTGCCGAAGAACAGCGCCGCTCCCTTGCTCGCACGCAGGCCGGGGCGCGCCGCACCGAAACTGTTCAGCGCGCTGAGCACGTTGCTTTGAAACAGCGTTTCCAACTGAGCGGAGCGCAGCGCGCTGGGAGCACCGGATGCGAAATCTCCCGCACAGTGCACCAGCGCGTCCACGCGCGGCTGCCGCGCGACCCAGGCCTCAACCTCTTCCGCGCGGCCCAGATCAACCGCCTCGACGCAGCCGGGGAATTCCGCCCGCAGCGCATCCAGCCTTGGCGAGGCGCGTGCAGCGATCCGCACGCTGTCTCCCTGCGCAAGCATTGCGCGTGCGATGGCCAGCCCGATGCCTCGGGAGCCTCCGGCGATGAGAACGATGCGGCCCATGCAGGCCACCCAGCCTAAGGGCAGACGTTCACTGGATCCAACCGACGCGCGAAAAGGGCCACACGCGCAGGTCAACCTTGCCGACCAGATTCTCCACGGGAACCAGACCGAAATCGCGGCTGTCGGAAGAGTGCGGCCGGTTGTCGCCCATCACGAAGCACTGGTCGTCGCCGATCAGCATCTCCAGGTGATTCTCGGGATCGCCCTGCGAGATGTACGGCTCGCGCAGGCGCAGGCCGTTGACATACACGGCCTCGCCTTCGATGCGGATGTGGTCACCCGGGACTCCGATCACGCGCTTGATGTAATCCAGCCGCGGATCGAGCGGATAGTGGAGCACGACCACGTCGCCGCGCTGCACCTCGCGCACCAGAAAGCTGACATGGTTGATCAGGATGCGATCGCCGTCGTGAATGCCCGGCGCCATCGAGGAGCCCCGCACCACGGAGAAGTTGAAGATCAGTCCGTACAGCACGAACAGCAGCAGCGCGAATTTCGCAAAGCCCATCAGCGCGCGCAGTCCGGCCGCATCGCCCGCCTCCGCCCGCGCGAGCGGTGTCGCGGCTTCCCTGACCGCCAGCCCGCGTTGCAGGAGGGCCCGAGCAGCCTCGCGCGCACGGCAGTGCTGACGCACCAGCGTCTGAGTCCGGGGATCGACCATGGAGTCGATATCGGCTGCTTCCCGTGCTGAAGTTGAGCGGCGGCAGGAGCCCGTGTAGGGTCTGCTGCATGAGCCTGCCTTCGGACCCCCGCATCACGCGCCGCGGCGCACTCGCGCTGGCCGGCCTTTCGGCCGCTTCCTGTGCTGCCGGCGGTGTGCGCACCACGGACACCCCGAGCGACCCCCTGACCCGCGCCCGGGCCCGACTCGAGGGCCTCAAGGACCCCTTCGTGATGCCTCCGGCGATCACACCCGAGGAGCGCGCGGCGCGCCGCACACGCTTGGCGGGTCTGCTGCGTCAGGCGCGCGTGGATGCGTACCTCGCGGAGAGCGGCGCCACGCTCGAATGGCTCACCGGCGTGCGCTGGGGCCGGTCCGAGCGCCTGTTCGCGCTGTGCGTGCTGGCCGACGGCAGCCACTTCTGGGTGGTGCCCGCCTTCGAGGTGGGCAAGGCGCGGCTCTCGATCGACAAGCAGTCCGGCCCGGGTGGCGAGATCCTCGCGTGGGAAGAGCACGAGTACTTCGAAGCTCCCCTTGCAGAAGCCCTGCGCCGCCGCGGCGTGGACCGCGTGGCCGTCGAGCCCGCCCTGCGGCACGGCTTCGTGGCGCGCCTGGGGACACAGATCGGGATCCAGCGACTGCTCGACGGACACGCGCTGCTGATCCAGCTGCGCGCGGCGAAGAGCCCTGCGGAACTTGCCATCCTGCGTTCGGCGAGCGAGCGCACGCAGTGGGCCATCGAGCGCGTCGGTGAGCAGCTTGCGCCGGGCATGGATGGCGCGGCGATCGCGCAGCTGATGGCCTTGGCTCACGCGCGCGTCGGCATGACGAATTCCTGGTGTCTGGGGCTCCTGGGACCGGCGGCGGCGCTGCCGCACGGCGACAGCGACCAGCGCCGCATCGAGACCGGCACCGTGATCCTCGTCGATACCGGCGCCACGCTGCTCTCGTACCAGAGCGACACCACGCGCACCTGGGCCTTCGACGGCGCGTGCGGACTGGAGTTCGAGCGCGCGTGGAATGCCGTGCGCGATGCGCAGCGCGCGGCCTTCGAAGCACTGCGACCGGGCCGCGAAGCGCGCGAAATCGACGCCATTGCGCGCGCGCGTCTCGTCGAGCGCGGTTACGCAGGCGGCTATGAGCACTTCACGCACCGTCTGGGCCACGGCATCGGCGTGGAAGGCCACGAGGATCCGTACTTCGACGGCGGCAGTCGCGTCGTGCTTGCCGAGGGCATGACGCTCTCCAACGAACCGGGTCTGTACTTCCCCGGACGTTTCGGCGTGCGCATCGAGGAC
>SYGM01000063.1 GCA_005799545.1 Planctomycetia bacterium
AACTTGTCGCCATTGCCATCGAAGGCGACTTCCTTCGGCATGCGCTGTTCCAGGTAGTATTCGTCACGGTAGACGAACATGACCGCGTCGGCGTCCTGCTCGATCGTGCCTGATTCACGCAGATCGGAAAGCTGCGGACGCTTGTCATCGCGGTTCTCCACCTGGCGCGAAAGCTGGGAGAGCGCGATCACGGGCACCTTCAGCTCGCGCGCCAGCTCCTTCAGCGAGCGCGAGATCTGACTGATTTCCTGCTGACGGCTCTCCGCCTTGGGGTGCGTCATCAGCTGCAGGTAGTCGACCACGATCATGTCGAGGCCGTGGCGGGCCTGGATGCGGCGCGCGCGGCTGCGCAGCGACATGACCGAGATGCCGGGCGTGTCGTCGATGAAGATCTTCGAAGCGGAGAGCTCGCCGGCAGCGCGCGTCAGCTCGCTGTAGTCTTCGGTCGGAATACGACCGGTGCGCAGCCGGTGAGCATCCACGCGCGCGCGCGAACACAGCATGCGGCTCACGATCGACTGCTGCCCCATTTCCAGCGAGTAGAACAGCACGACCGGCTGGTGGTCGACGCTGTCGCCTGGGTTGAGTGCGGCGTTCTCGATCAGGTTGAGCACGAAGGCGGTCTTGCCCATCGAGGGGCGCGCGGCGACGACGATCAGCTCTTCCTTGTTGAATCCGCACAGCATCTCGTCGAGCTCGTGATAGCCGCTCGCCAGTCCGGTGAGCCCTGTGCGGTGGCTAGCGGAGTCGATGCGCTTGAAGGCTTCCTGAATCGCGCTCTCGATCGGGGATGCTCCGCTGGCATCGCGCTCGCTGTTGAGCTGGAAGATGCGGTGCTCGGCGAGATCGACGAGCTTCTGCACGCTCTCGCCGTCAGGACGCGTCTCAAAGGCTTCGCTGACGATGTCGCCGGCTTCCTGGATCAGACGCCGCAGCATGGCGGTCTCGGCGACGATGCGCGCATGGTGCGCGACGTGAGCTCCGGAGGTGACCGAGGTCGAGAGTTCGATCAAGTAGGCCTTGCCGCCGATCTTCTGGAACTGGCCGGCGGCCGTCAGGGCCTCCCCGATCGAGACCAGATCGATTGCCATGCGACGTTCGGTGAGGCTCACCAGCGACGAGAAGATCTGGTTGTGGCGCGGATCGAAGAAATCGCCTTCGCGCACACGCTCCGCCGCATCGGGAATGCGTTGAGGTTCCAGCAACAGCGCCCCCAGCAGCGTGCGCTCGGCATCGGCATTGTGAGGCGGAATCCGCCCGTGAGGCGTGGGGTCAGCCATGTGGGGCCGTTGAGGATATCGGCGCGCAGCGGATGAGGGTAGTGCCGATGGGAATCGGCCACGGAGTGCATTGCGGCCGCCCCCCGCAAAAGCGGAGGGCGGCCGCAGCGTGAGTGCCGGATGCCTCAGGAGGCGGGAGCGGCCTCGGCTTCGACGACGACGGTGATTTCCGCATCGTGCTCGCCGTGGACGTGGATCTTGACCGCGTGCGTTCCCACCAGCTTGATGGGAGCCGCGAGCTTGACCGCCTTCTCCTCGACCTTGTGGCCCGCGGCCGCGAGCAGCTCGACGATCTGACCGGCGTTGACCGAGCCATACAGGTGGCCCGTGTCGTCGGCCTTGGCGATCGTCTTGACGCTCGTGCCCTGGATCGCGGCCACTTGGGCCATGATCTCGGCAGTGCGCTTGGCCTCTTCTTCGTCGAGCTTTGCTCGACGCTTGGCCATTGCCTTCTTGTTCTCCGCAGTGGCCTCGAGGGCCAGCTTGCGCGGGAACAGGTAGTTGCGGGCGTAGCCCGGAGTGACCATGACGACATCGCCGCACTTGCCGAGCGGCTTGATGTTGTCACGCAGGAGAACTTCGACCTTGCTTGCCATGGTTTCTTGTCTTCCTTTCCGGATCAGCCAACGTAGGGCAGCAGGCCCAGAAAACGTGCGCGCTTGATCGATTGCTTGAGGATCTTCTGGCACTGAGCGCAGTAGCCCGTGCGCTTGCGCGAGAGGAGTTGGCCTTGCGAGGAGAGGAACTTGCGGAGCATCTCAACATCCTTGTAGTTGGGCGTTGATTGCTCGCAGTTCTTGTCCTTGCCCACGATGGTGCCCTTGGGGCGCCGTTCCATGCTTGAGAAGCTCATCGGCCCATGTCCTCGTCAATGGCGTTGAACTCGGGGATTTCAATGCCCAGATCGTCGCGACGCTCTTCCTCGCGCCTGGGCTCCGGAGTGTCATCCGGCGGCGGCGGCGGGACGGAGAAGCCCTCGGCGAGTTCGGCCTGGGCCAGCTCATTCTCCTGCTCCGGCAACGACTCGCAGGCCAGCATCAGGTGGCGCAGCACCTTTTCGCTGAGCTCCAGGTCGCGGCGCAGGGCCGGGATCGAGCCGCTCTCGATGTCGAAGTACGCCAGGAAATACGTGGCGCGCTTCTGGTTCTTGATCGGGTAAGCCAGACGGCGCTCGTCCCAACGGCGCAGGGTGCGGATCTTCGCACCGTGCTTGCCGAGCAGATCCGAGACAGCCGACTTGGCCGCCTTCCAATCCTCCCGCACCAGCTGGTTGTCGAGGAGGAACATGCCTTCGTACAAACGTGTCAAACCGTGTTTTCCTTTGTTTCGAGTCTCGTGCAGGGGACAAGGCGCTAGTTGCGCCCGGACCCGGGGTCTTGGCGGCTGTGGAACCGCGTCATGAGCCTCGGCAGGTCCTCCCCTCCGAGCCAGGCGTCGATCGCATCGGCGGCGTGAGCCGCGCTGATCTCGATCTCCACCTGTTCATCGGGACGGAACCGATCGAGCACATGCCGCGCCGCATCGGTGCCTGAGGATCCGACTCCTTTTCCGATCCCGACGCGCAGGCGCGGAAACTGTTCGGAACCCAGGCTGTCCAGTATCGAACGCATGCCGTTGTGCGTGCCGGGGCCACCCTGCGCGCGCAGTCGCAGGGCACCGAGCGGCAAATCGAAGTCGTCGTAGACGACCAAGATGTCCGCCGGAGGCACCGCGAGCTGCCGCGCCAGTGCGGCAACGGCCTGCCCGGAGCGGTTCATGTAGGTCAGCGGCTTGATCAGCAGCGCACCACTCGGGTGCACGGCGTACTCAAACGGCGCCGGTCCTTGAAAACCGTCCAGCTTGCGTCCGGATTGAAAGAGCAGTCGATGGCGCCGCGCGAGCAGGTTGAGCACCTCAAACCCGACGTTGTGCCGGGTCCACTCGTACTCGGAGCCGGGGTTGCCGAGTCCAACGACGAGTTTCATGAGGGGCTGTTCCTGCCAGGCTGAGCGCCGGGCCTCCCCCATCCGAAGGGTTCCGGATGGGAAGGAGGGCGAAGTATCCTACCGATCCGGGCCGCCAGCGCAAGCGCCAGCACCTCCCGGACCGCCAGCGGAGGCCGAAATCAGCCTTCCTTCTTGGCCGGAGCCGCAGCGCCAGCCGCCGGAGCCGCCGGAGTGGCACCCGCGGCGGGAGCGGCCTCGGCAGCCGGAGCGGCCTCGACCTTCTGGACGACCACGTTGCAGATCATCTGGTTGGGGTTGCCGGCGAGCTTCACGCCCGCAGGCAGCTTGATCTCCTTGGCCGTGATCGACTGACCCTGCTCGAGGTGGCCGACCGTGACTTCGATGGAATCGGGGATGTCCATCGGGAGGCAGCGCACCTTGATGTGCGTGACGAGGTGGTTGAGCATGCCGCCCTTGGGGTGACCCGCGAACTCCAGCTCGACATCGGCATCGGTCTCGACATCCTTGCGGACGCGCTTGAAGTCGATGTGCGTGACGTACTCGCCCATCGCGTCCCACTGCAGCTCGCGAACCACCGCCGACTCGACTCCGCCGGACAGCTGGAGGTCGTAGAGGTGAACGTGGCGACGACGGGTCGCGAGGAAATCGTGCTCGTTGATCGCGAAGTGGGCGAAGCCGCCAGCGCCGACATGGTCGATGCTGCAGGGGATCAGGCCCTCCGCGCGGAGTTGCTTGGAGTAACGGGTGCCGAGCTTGGCGCGCGGCGACGTCTTGAGGATTTCGGACTTGCTCATGGTTGGTTTCCTGGTTGGTTCGTTAGCCCGCGTCCCGGCTCATGCCGGGAAGCGCGCAGGCTACACAGGTGCTTCTTCGAACAGGCTGGAGACCGATTCGTTCCGGTGGATGTTGGCGATCGCGCGCGCGATCAGCGGCGCGATCGAGATCACTTCCGCGCAGCGCGGCATGCGCTCGCGCGGCGGGATCGAGTCGGTCATCAGGACGCGGTCGATCGGCAAGTTGTCGATCTTGTCGACGGCGCCTCCGACCAGCACGGCGTGGGTCACGGCGAGCACGATCTGCTTCGCACCGTGGGCGCGCACGATGCGCGCGGCTTCCGTGATCGAACCGCCCGTGGAGATCATGTCGTCGACGATCACCACGTTGCGGCCCTCGACATCGCCGATCACGTGTTCGACGGCGACCTGCGATCCGGAGATGCGGCGCTTGTCGACGATGGCGAGATCACAGTTATCGAGGCCCTTGGCGTAGGAGCGGGCCATCTTGATGCCCCCCACGTCCGGGCTGACGATCATGGGGTTGTCGATGTTGAGGCGCTTGATGGCCGAGAGCAGCACCGGCTTGGCGTAGAGGTGATCCACCGGCACATCGAAGAAGCCCTGGATCTGCGCGGCGTGCATGTCCAGCGCCAGCACCCGGTCTGCGCCGCAGCCCACCAGCGTATTGGCGACGACCTTGGCGCTGATCGGCACGCGCCCTTCGTCCTTGCGATCCTTGCGTGCGTAGCCGTAGTACGGCAGCACGGCCGTGATCCGCCCGGCGCTGGCGCGGCGCAGGCAGTCGAGCAGCAGCAGCAGCTCGACCCAGTTTTCCTGCACGGGCGGGCAGGTCGGCTGGATCACGAAGCAGTCGGTGCCGCGGATGTCCTCGTTGACCTTGATGTCGATCTCACCGTCGGGGAAGCGGCCGATGTGCGCCGAGGCCAGCGGGATCGACAGGTGGCGCGAGATGGCTCCCGCGAGGTCGCGGTGCGCGTTGCCGGCGATGAGCGTGATCTTCTCGCTGTGCGTGGACATGTCTAGCTCTTCCTCCGGGGCTTGACGGTCTTGCGGGTGCTTCGGGCGGTGTTCTTCGAGGCGGGCTTGCGCGCAGAAGCCGACTTCGGCTTGCGCGGCAGGGCTGCGCGGGCTGCGCGGGCTGCGCGGGCTGCGCGGGCTGCGGGTGCTGCGGGTGCTGCGGGTGCTGCGGGTGCTGCGGGTGCTGCGGGTGCTGCAGGTGCTGCGGGTGCTGCGGGTGCGGCGGCGGCAGCCGGCTTGGCCTTCGGCGCCTTGCGCTCGAGCCTGCGGGCCGGAACCCCGACCCAGACCTCGCCCGCGCCGACGTTCGCGTTGCGCGTCACCACGGCGCCCGCACCGGTCGTCGCCTTGGCGCCGATCGTGTTGGGAGCCACCACCACCGTGCCGCTGCCGAGGAAGGCACCGTCATGGATCGTGGTCTTGTGCTTCTTCACGCCGTCGTAGTTGGCGATGATCGTGCCCGCGCCGACGTTGGCGCCCGCGCCGATCGTCACATCGCCGAGGTACGCCAGATGCTTGGCCTTCGTGTGGCCGCCGATGCGCGCGTTCTTGCACTCCGTGAAGTTGCCGATCTCCGCGCCGTCCTCGAGCACGGTGCCCGGACGCAGCTGCGTGAACGGCCCGACTTCGCAGCCCGCGCCGATCTTCACGCCGCCGCGGATCACCGTGCAGGGCAGGATCTTCGTGCCGACGCCGATCGTGACGCCATGGTCGATGTAGGTCGTGGCGGGATCCTCGATGCGCACGCCGTTCATCAGGTGCTGCTCGAGAATCCGCATCTGCACGGCCCAGCGCGCCTCGGCGAGGTGCTTGAGGTTGTTGACCCCGATGATCTCGTCGAGTTCAGCGGTTTCCAGCGGAAAAACGGGCCTTCCCGCGGCCTGGAAGTGCCCGATGCAATCGGTCAGATAGTACTCGCCCTGCGCGTTGTCCGTGGAGAGTTTCGGCAGGGCTTCCAGCAGCCCTTGCGCATCGAAGCAGTAGACACCCGTGTTGACCTCGCGCATGGCGCGGATCTCGGGGCTCGCATCGCGCTCCTCGACCACCTTTTCGACCTGTCCCGCGCGCGCTCCTTCGCTGAAGCGCAGGACCCGGCCGAAGCCGCGCGCATCCTCAGGCGATGCGGTCAGGATCGCGGCCCCTCCCGAGGCTTGGGCCGCCTGCGTGTCGCACAGCTCTTTCAGCGTCTGGGCGCGCAACAGCGGCATGTCGCCGTAGAGAATCACGACGCGCCCGCGCGCTCCCTTGAGCGAGGGCATGCACATCTGGACCGCATGTCCGGTGCCGCGCTGCTCGGCCTGTGTCACCAGTTCCACCCCCTCGCGCAGGCCGTGCTCGGCGAGCGCAGCCTCGACCAGCTCGCGGCCATGGCCGACCACCAGCAGGATGCGCTCGGGCTTGAGCGCGCGTGCCTCGTCGACCACCCAGGCCACCATCGGCCGGCCGCAGATCGGCGCTAGAACCTTGGGCAGGCTGCTCTTCATCCGCTTGCCGAGACCGGCGGCGAGGATGATGACGGTCAGCCGTTGTTCGGGAGCAGCCATGCGGCGTGAGGGGGACGAAGGGTGCGGAGTCGGGTCAGGGGACAGGCCCGCAAAGGGGCGAAACATTCAAAAGCATCCCGCGAAGGGTGTCAACGGTGGAGCCCTCAAGCCCGCCGGATCAAAAAAAAAGCGTCGGTTCCCCCCCCGGGGTCCCGACGCTCATGGACGGTTAAGGCGCCCGTCAGCCAGCACGGAGTTGCGGACTCACCCTAGGATCTGGGAGCCCGAACCCGGCGGATTCCCAAGAATACACTAAGAATCAGCAGGCTGGAGGCCAGAATCACCCGATGGGATCCCGATTCCGGCTCGGCCGGCTCTGCAGGGGCCTGCGCAGGGGTTTCCAGCACGAGGCTGTTCTTCTTCTGGCAGCAGGAAGGCCGGCCATCCCCCTCCGACTCCGCGACCTGGGGGTCTTCGGACTGGCCGTGGGCCCAGTCGGCCGCCGCCAGCTGCTGCTCGGCCATGAAGCGATCCGACTCCTCCTGCATGTAGGCCATCAGGTCTCCGACCGCTTTGGCATCCAGTCGCAGGTTGGGCATCGGCACTCGACCCCAGGCCTCGAACAGCTCCATCGCCAACGGGTCCTTCTCGGCGAGCATCGCATCCGGCTGCGATCCAGCGCGCCAGCCAGACCGGATCGCGGCGCTGATGGACACCCAGGAGGTTGGGCCCCGAGCGCGGAATGCCATCGTCGGCGCCGACCAGGTGACACGCTCCGCAGCGGGTGCGGAACAACTCCTCTCCCGGCGACATGTTGCGCAGCTTCAGCGGCGCATCCTTGAAGTCGATCAGGTAGTCGGAGGAGATCTTCCAGTCGTGCAGCCAGCTGCCGAGCTGCGTCGCGAGCATGTACGGATTCTCCGTCGGGGAGCGCTTCATCCAGCGCCCTGTGGCCTGATTGCCGATCATCAGGCTCAAGGTGTGATCGGCGAGCGACTGCTCCTCCGCGCGGATCATGCCGAGCTTTTCGCGAACGAGGCGGATATCCGCCTTGGTACCGGTCAGGAACTTCCAGCCGGGGCCGACGTGGAAGCGCTGCGCATATTCGGCCAAGACCTGCGGCGTATCCACCTCGGGATCGACCGAGATGGAATAGAAGTGCACGTCCTTGCCGACACGGTCCTTGAGCAGGTCGTACACCTCGGCGATGCGTGCCGTCTCCAGCGGACAGGCATCCGGACAGCTGGTGTAGATGAAGTTGATCAGCACGACCTTGCCCTTCAGCAGGTCGTCGAAGAAGCGCACGTGCTGGCCCTCATGCGTCGTGAGTTCGACGTTCGGGAAGTAGTCAGCGCCCCAGATCTGGCCCGCGTCGATCGCGTGCGCAGTCCTTTGAGCATCAGCCTGTGGAGCGTGCGACGGGTTGGCCTCCTGTGCGATGGAAAGGCCGGGCAGACAGAGTGAGAACGCGAGAGCAAGCAGCGGTTTCATGGTGAGGAATGCGGATTTCCCGGTGAGCGATTTCGATGCGGGTCGAAGCGTGAGAGCAGGGCCGTGAGGAGCGGAATGCGCCGCTCCCCACGACCTCGAATGTCAGGGCAGCATCTGCACCGGCACGGCGGTCATCGTCGCGCCGTTGCTAGCCTGGAAGCTGACCATCTGGCTTGGGTTGGGGTTGGGACCGGGTGATACCCGGATGAACCACTGCCCATTGGCGGCGACGGTGACGGTGCCCACCAGCGGACCGTTCGTGGTCGGACCCACGTACGCGCTGATGTGCTCGGTGCCGGTGGCATTCGCCAGCCGCCCGCGCAGGCGCCAGCCCTGCGTGGCCGAGTACTGGGCATGCGTCGTCGTCAGACCCGCATTGTTGTTGTTGTTGCCCTGACCCTGGTTGTTGCCACCAGGACCGTTCTGGCCGTTGGGACCGAATCCGTCCCCGATGCGGGCCAGAGGGAGCGAGAAGGAAGGCACGCAGGTGCAGCCATCCCAGGTCGGCACGGGAGCGGGCATGAGCGCCACTTGTCCGGGCTTCTCGATATCCCAGCGCAGCAGCATGGCCGTGTCTTCGTGCTGGGTGTTGTGGCAGTGCTCAACGTACGAGCCGGCGAACTCACGGAAGCGCAGCGCGACTTCCAACTCGCCCGTGCTGCCCGGACCGCCGCCGATGCGGTAGACGTCCTTGCGGGCCCACTTTTCCCAGACCGGGGGCGGTTGACCGTCCCGCGAAAGGATGATGCCTTCCTCAAAGTGGATGTGGACCGGGTGCGCCCACGATCCGGAGCTCCGGAGCTTCCAGATCTCGAGGTGGCCCATGCCGTCGGCGCTGAGCTCGCCGAGGTTGGGAGCCGCCGAAACGCGACGCGGATCCATGTTGTAGCCCGGGCCTCCGTCCGTACGGATGGTCCAGGGGTGCGCATCGGTGCCGCCGCTCTTGGCGAATTCGAAGGTGTGGTGGCGGGCCTGCGCCAGCTCGTTGCCCGAAGCACGCGGCAGCGGGAGCATCTTGGCCTTGCCTTCCACGAAGTCGGCAGGATTCATCGAAAGGTCCGTGCCGGTGTAGGGCTGAACGCGGAACTCCATGATCTTCGTGACACAGGGATCGCCGTTGATCCAGCGGTCCTGGATGCCATCCCCGTCATCGTCCACGGTGATCGGGTTGTAGCCGCCGTAGAAAACCTGCGAGAGCGGGATCTCCGCGTCCGGGATCTGGCCGTTCTTGTGCTGGAGCACGTTGACCAGATACAGCCGCTCGCCCGGCCAGTAGTTCTTGAAGTCGACGACGATGTCGTAGCGCTCGGCGATGCCCTGCACGGGCAGGATGCCGGCCGTGGTGCCGTTGGTGCCGTCGAAGGCCACCGCATGCTCCATGATGTTGCCGTCGTTGGCGATCATGTGGAACGGAACGGGTTGGCCGTTCTGGTTGACCAGCGCAAGCTTCACGTAGCGCGACACGGAGCCGTTGAGGATCCGGAAGCGGTAGCGGCGTGCACGGACATCCATGTACGGCGCGAACTGCCAGTTGACCGTCATGCAGTCGCCGAGGAAACCGTCCGTGTTGAACTGGTTGAACCACAGCTGACCGTTCTGGCCCCAGGCCTTGTCCGCCACGACGAGGTTGACGTCGTAGTCGCGGTTGCCCCAGTCCAGCGCGGTGCCGCTGGGGAAACGCAGGTTGACGCCGTCGTTGACAGCCTCGTTGCCGCGATCCAGCGCGCTGTAGTAGTTCATCATCGCGGCGTTGCCCTTGTAGACGTTCTGCGCCGTGTAATCGAGCATGTGGTCGTGGAACCAGTGCGTGCTCATCGTCTCGCGATAGTCGCCGCGCAGCTTGGTGATGCCGCCGTTGCCATCGGGAGTTCCCGCGCGCACGTCGAGTGCGCTGGTATTGATGGTGTCATGCCCGGCGATGACCATCGGCCAGCGGTAGTCGTAGTACTGACCCGGGAAGGAGTACGCGTGCGTGTAGCCGTCGCTCTCCGCGGGGTTGTGGCCGTTGTGCTCGTGCGTCGCGATGTTGTGCGACCCGAAACCCATGTTCGCCGCCGGATCGATCGGCAGCGCGTTGTGGTGGCGGAACAGCACCGGTTTGCCGTAGCGCGCCATCAGCAGCTTGGGCGGCAGCGTGCCGTCGAAGGTCCATACGGCGCGCGGATCCTGAACGGGCATGTTCGGGTGGATCCGAACCTGAATGCCCGCCGTGGTGCCATCCGCGATGCCGGCCGGGTTGTGGTACAGGCCGCCCGGACCGAACTCGCCCACGGAGTAGTGGTGACGCTGCCTGGCGTCGCGCACACCGTTGTTGGCGCGCGCGCCCGTCTGTGCGCTCTGGAAGTACTCGACAGGCGGAAACTCGTCCCAGCGCTGATGCGCCCAACCCTCACCGGGCGGACGCGCATCGGCCGGCGGCGTGTCGAGTGTGCGCCCAAGATGCTGCTGGATGGGAGCACACCAGGGGTTGGCCGGCGCCTCGTTGCACAGACGTTAGGCACAGGGCCACAGGGGCTGCTTCAGGAAGTTGTCCAGCGCGAGCGAGTCCGGGCAGGACTGTGCGTTGGGCGGACAGGGCAGCGAAGGCTGCTGCGTGTACGTCGTGGGCATCGGGTCCGTGCCGAACTCCTCGAACAGCAGCAGCTTCTGCGAGAAGGGCTGCGCGTTGAAGCGCGGGCTGGGCCGGGATCCCGTTGGAATGGCGTTGTTCGCGCCGGGGATGAAGTTCTGCGTCTGAGACTGCGCACCCTGGGCGAGCAGCGAGAGGCAGAACGCAAGGGCGCACAGGCGCCATGCGGTGGCTGGAGTGCCGGACGAAGACGGTTGGAGCGTCTTGTCCGTACGACCATCCTAGAGGTCGACGGTATTCATGGAGCGGTCCGAGTTGCTTGGAGTGGAGTGACAAGGTCACAGCGGGACCCAATGGGCCCCGCCGAACCATCCAAGCCTGCACCGCGATCACGGTCGCCGTGGGAATTTCTCGCGATTTCGCCCGCACAGAAAGTGCGTACGAAACCGCTTTCGAGTCAACGGCGGATGCGCAGGATGCCGAGCAGGAAAACAAGTCCTGCTCCGGCGATCGCCGAGGCGATCGTCAGCGTCGAACGCGAAGAACCTTCCTCTTCTTCGGGCTGCGTCATCGCCGGCGGTTGCTCGTGTTCCACCACGAGTTCATTGCGCTTCTGGCAGCAGGAAGGCTTTTCCTCCTCCGCTGCCTCGGCCTTCGCGGCGGCGGCTTCCGCCGCCTTGCGGCGCTCCTCGAAGAAGCGTGCGCTTTCCTCGCTCATGTACTTCACGATTTCGTCAACCTCCGACTCATCGAGCCTGAGATTGGGCATCGGAACGCGACCGTGAGCCTCGTAGAGTTCCTGGGCGAGCGCATCGCCTTCGGCCAGCATCTTGTCCGGCTCGCGGATCCAGCGCTTGAGCCAGCTTTCCTCGCGCCGCTCCACCACACCGAGCAGGTTGGGGCCGACCCGGGGAAGCCCGTCGTCCGAACCGATCAGGTGACAGGCAGTGCAGCGCGAACGATAGAGCTGTTCGCCCCGCCCCATTTCGCGCAGGCGCACCGGGGCATCCGCGTAGTCCTGCATCGGCGTCACCGGCACGACGGACTTCTTGATCCAGCTGCCCAGCGTGTTCGCCAGCATGTACGGGTTGTCCATCGGCGTGCGCTTGAGCCAGCGGCCGATCGGCTGGTTCCCGATCATCAGACTCAGCGTGTGATCGGAGAGCTCGGTCTCGTCCGGACGGATCATGCCGAGCTTCTGGCGCACGAGCTTGATGTCCTCCTTGCTGCCCGTGAGGAACTTCCAGCCCTTTCCGGTCCGAAAGCGCTTGGTGTACTCGTTCAGCACCTCAGGGGTGTCCACCTCCGGGTCGACGGAAATCGAGTAGAAGTGGATCTCCGTGCCCACGTAGTCCTTGAGCAGGTTGTAGACCTCGGTCAGGCGCGCGGTCTCGAGCGGGCAGGCGTCCGGGCAGCTGGTGTAGATGAAGTTGATCAACACCACCTTGTCCTTGAGCATGTCGTCGAAGAAGCGCAGGCGCTCGCCTTCGTGAGACACGAGTTCCACATTGGGGAAGTAATCGGCACCCCAGCGCTGTCCCGCATTGGCGGGTGTCGCCGGAGGTCGAACAGGAGCGATGGCCGGCGCCTGAACCTCCGAGCCATCGGTGGTGGATGCGGCCTGAAGCGGCGCGCTCGTGAGCAGCGCCAAAGTGATCATCGGAAGAAATTTCATGGTGATTCCTGGATTCATGAAGGGAGGGTGCGCCACTGCTTGGACAGCGTCGCACCCTCCTGCGGTCAGCATTTCGCGTCTGTCAGTTGCCGGTCGAGAAATTGCGGTTGAGCAGCACCGCACCGCTGGTCGCGTCGAAGCTCACCTTCGTGACCCCCGCCGGAGCAGGTCCCGTGGCGATGATCTCGTAGCGACCCTGGCTGTCCGTGACCGCGCTGCCGATGGCAGGACCGGCCAGCGTCGCACCCAGGTAGGCCCGCACCGACACCGCTCCGCCCGTCGAGCCGACGAGTCGACCCTTGATGCGCCACTGGTTCGAGCCGGTGCGGTACTCCGCCGAGCTGACCTGCAGCGTGCCCACCGGCGGCACCGCGCCGTTGTTCACCACGCCGTCCTCGGCTCCCAGCCCCACTCCCTGACGCGCGAGCGGCAGCGAGTTCGAGGGGACGGCCATGCAGCCTTCCCAGTCCGGAATCGGAGCGGGCAGAGGTGCCAGCTGACCCGGGCGCTCGATGTCCCAGCGCAGCAGCATCGCGAGGTCCTCGTGCGTCGTGTTGTGGCAGTGCTCAACGTACGAGCCTGCGAACTCACGGAAGCGGATGGCGATTTCTATCTCGGAAGTCGTATCCGGACCAGCGCCGATGCGGAACACGTCCTTGCGTGCCCAGCGTTCCCACTCCGGAGGCATCTGGCCGCCGCGCGAGAGCACCATGGCCTCTTCGAAGTGCACGTGAACCGGGTGCGCCCAGCCGCCGCCGCTCGTGAACTTCCAGATCTGGAGTTCGCCGAGCTGCGGAGCGATCGCGACCGTGTGGTAGTCGGCGTTGAGGCCCTCGCCACCGTTGGTCTTGATCGTCCAGGGATGCGCATCCGTGCCGCCCGACTTGCCAAAGACCA
Source organism: Planctomycetia bacterium (assembly GCA_005799545.1). Lineage (GTDB taxonomy): Bacteria > Planctomycetota > UBA1135 > UBA1135 > SYGM01. Next base: position 13,157 of record SYGM01000063.1, read on the forward strand.
TGTCGTGACGACGCGCAGAAGCCAGTTCCTGAGCCGTGGGACGCGGCAGCGGGACCATCTTCTGACGGCCGGCCACGTAGTCCTTGGGGTTCATGGAGAGGTCCGTGCCGCTGTACGGCACCACGCGCAGCTCCATGAACTTGCCCACGCACGGGTCGCCACCGTTCCAGCGATCCATGACACCGTCGCCGTTGTCATCGACCTGAACCGGATTGTAGGTGCCGTTGACCACTTCCGAGAGCGGCACGGCACGGTTGGGCTTGGCGCCGTCGGTGTGCTCCATCAGGTTGACGAAGTAGAGCTTCTCGCCCGGCTGGAATTGGGCGAAGTCGACGACGATGTCGTAACGCTCGGCGATGGACTGAGCCGGCAGAACGCCGCGCTCGGTGCCCAGCGTGCCGTCGATCGCCACAGAGTGCTCCATGATGTTGCCGTCGTTGGCGATCATGTGGAACACGACCGGCGTGCCGTTCTGCTTGACGAGACCCAGCTTGAAGTAGCGGGCCACGCAGCCGTTCAGCAGACGGAAGCGGTAGCGGCGGGCGCGGACCTCGAAGTACGGCGAGTACTGGAGGTTCACCGTCATGGTGTCACCCAGGAAGCCCGCGTTCTCGAAAGTGTTGAACCACAGCTGGCCGTCCTGATCCCAGGCCTTGTCCGCGACCACGAGGTTGACGTCGTAGTCCCGGTTGCCCCAGTCGAGCGCCGAGCCGGAGGGCAGACGCAGGTTGACGCCGTCATTGACCGCCTCGTTGCCCCGGTCGACGGAGCTGTAGACGTTCATCACGGCCGCGTTGCCCTTGTAGACGTTCTGCGAGGTGTAATCGAGCATGTGGTCGTGGAACCACAGCGAGCTCTGCATTTCGCGCCAGTCGCCGCGCACCTTTGCGATGCCGCCGTTGCCATCGGGAGCACCCGCGCGCGGATCCGTGGCACCGGTGTTGATGGTGTCATGGCCGGCGAGGATCATCGGCCAGCGGAAATCGTAGTACTGGCCCGGGAAGAAGTAGGCGTGCATGTAGCCATCGCTCTCCGCGGGGTTGTGGCCGTTGTGCAGGTGCGTCGTGATCGTGTGGCTGCCAAAGCCCATGTTCGCGGCCGGGTCGACCGGCAGCGCGTTGTGGTGGCGGAACAGGATCGCCTCGCCGTAGCGGGCCTGCAGCAGCTTCACGGGGAAGGTGCCGTCGAACGTCCACAGAGCCAGCGGGCTCTGCGCGGGGAAGTTCGGGTGCAGCTTCGGTGCGATGCCGGCCGTCGAACCGTTGTTGTGGTATAGACCACCGGGTCCGAACTCGCCCACCGAGTAGTGGTGGCGCTGAAGGCCGTCACGCAGACCGCTGTTGGTGCGGGCGCCCGTCTGGGCACTCTGGAAGTACACCTGGGGCGGGAATTCTTCGAAGCGCTGGTGCGCCCAGCCCTCACCCGGGGGACGGCCATCGCGCGGCAGCGTCGTGGCAGCGCGGCCGAGCAATTCCTCGATGCGCGGACGGAAGGGGTTGCTGTCCGAGGTGCCGATCAGCTGGGACTGTTGCGCTTCGGGCGCGTGCAGTCGCGTAGGGGCGGGGCTGAGCGGGCCCGCCAGCACCCCGTCGAGACCCTGGGGGGCCGGACACTCCTGACAGGTCGCCGGCACCGGGAAGAGTGCCGGAGCGAGCGCGGACGCGGTCTCGTTGATCGGCGAGGTGCCGAACTCCTCCGCGAGGAGCAGCTTCTGGGAGTACGGCAGGGCTCCGAAACGCGGGCTGGGCTTGCCGCCGCTGGGGATCACCTGCGCGGTGCTCAGACTGGCGAGCAGCGCAAGGGCGAAGAGGGAGCCGGGGACGGGGACAACGGAGGTGCGGGTGTGCGCGCGCTGCTGCGTGGGAACGCAGTCAAGCGACGTACTACCCGACAGACCCTCCTGGAGGTCTCTCGAGGTCATGTTGCAATCCTGGGGTGCTTGGGGGGGGGAACGGGGTAAGGACTAAGGAGGTCTGCGCCCGTTGACGTAACAAGGATGCACCAGAATCCACAATCAGTGTTGCGGTTTTCTAGGAATCCGTATTTTTTATCGTTTTTCGCTGCTGTTTTCTGGCGCTGTTTTCTGGCGCTGTTTTCTGGCGCTGTTTTCTGGCGCTGTTTTCTGGCGCTGTTTTCTGGCGCTGTTTTCTGGCGCTGTTTTCTGGCGTCGTTCAGCCGCCCGCTGGCTCGCACGACTCGCCCATCTGGCCGGTGCTCTCCAGATAACGTAAGAGCACCGCGCGTGCCATGACCCGCTCACGAGCCGCATGGAAGAACTCCCGCACGCGCGCCTGCCCCGCCTCGAGGATGCGTTCCGCAGTCCGGACATCCCGGGAGTACCGCTCGATGAGCTCCTCCAGGTTGGCGCCGTCCGGCTGCAGCTCGAGATAGTGCACGCCCGGCTCGAGCAAGCCTTCGAGAAACCAGCTCTCGCGCGTGGGCCTTGGCATCAGACAGACCGAGTTGGAGGCGAGCAGCCACTTGAGGTTGGTGGCCACGTCATTGCCCTCGATGGAGATGATGAACTTGTGGCTCAGCTGTTCGGCAAAGCCGGCGTAGGGCTTGCGATACGGTGCGTTCTCGGGCCGCTCGTCGATGCAGCCGATGTCGACATGGTGCTTGTGAAAGTTCGCGCGGAGAAACTGCTGTCGCCAGGGCTGCAGGGCCTTGCCGCGCCAGACGGCGCTGTCACGCTTGCCGCCGAAGCTTTGCGGATCGCGCACACGAAAGAAGTGGCGCACCTTGTTGAGCGGAAACAGGACCGAATTTCCGCTGAGCTCCCCCACCTTGCGCGCCTTCACGAGCGTCGGCACGCCTGGATCCTCCGTGCTGTCGCCGAAGCGCCAGCGATAGCGCAGGCCCGCAGGCAGTGCGCGCGTGTGCTCCAGCAGGTCGAAGGCGTAGTTTCGCTGCCTGCTCAGCAGCTCCGTCCCCGGAACGCGGGCATCGGCCGGGAGCACGTGGCGGTGCGGAAAGCGGCAGATGTATTGCAGACGCTGCTCGATGGCCTCGCGGCCGAGCGCATCGATCGCCTGCTCAAGCTCCGTACGCGACTGCTGCAGCAACGCCCGGGGCGTGCTCAGTCGAAGCAGGTTCGTCAGGTAGTAGCCCAGACGTGACGGCATGCGGGCGCCACAACGTAGCAAAGCCCGCTCCAGTCGGAAGCATCAGGGCCGTCCGTCAGTGCCCGTTTCGGAGCACATCGCGCGCGATCACCATGCGCTGGATCTCGCTGGTGCCCTCGTAGATGCGTGTCACGCGCGCATCGCGGTACAGCTTCTCGACCACGAACTCGGCTGAATAGCCCATTCCGCCGTGGATCTGCACGGCGCGATCGACGATGCGATCGAGTGCTTCCGAGCAGTAGAGCTTGACCATCGCCGACTCGCGGCTGAAGGGCTGGTGCGTGTCGCACAGATGCGCCGTGCGGTAGATCAGGCTCTCCATCGCGTAGATCTCCAGCGCGGAGTCCGCCAGCATCCACTGGATGGCTTGATGCTCGCCCAGCGGCTTGCCGAAGGCGACGCGCTGCTGCGCATACGCAACCGAAAGCGAGTGTGCTTCGCGAGCGCAGCCCAGACAGTTGGCTCCGAGCGCCAGACGCCCGCGATCGAGCGTTCCCATGGCGATCCGGAAGCCCTGCCCCACCTCGCCAAGGCGGTATTCATCGCCCAGACGCACGTCCTCGAAGGCGAGCGTGACGGTGCTGGAACCGCGCTGGCCCATCTTCTCCTCGCGCTTGCCCACGCTGAATCCGGCGGAATCGCGCGGCACCAGAAAGGCCGTCACGCCGCCCTTCGCACCGAGCCTGGCGTCGGTGATCGCATAGACGGTGATCAGGTCCGCCATGTCGCCGTTGGTGATCCAGACTTTTTCGCCGTTCAGCACCCAACCCGAGCCATCGCGTACCGCTGTGGTGCGCATCGCCGCCGGATCGGAGCCAGCCGAGGCCTCGGAGAGCGCGTAGGCACCCAGCAGCCTGCCGGAGGCCATGTCGGGCAGGAAACGGCGCTTCTGCTCCTCGGTGCCGCCGACGACGACGGACATGGCGCCGATCGAAGCGTGGGCTCCGTAGGTCACGGCCGTGGCGAAATCGCCGCGGGTGAGCTCCTCCATCACCAGACACAGGCCGGTCTCGCCCATGCCCGCGCCACCGTACTCGGCAGGGATCGCCACCCCCATCAGGCCAGCCTCGGCAAGGGCGTCGATCAGCTCGCGCGGGACGCGGTGCTCGGCCTCGATGCGCGCTGCCTGAGGGCGAATCAGGCGCTCGGTGAGGTCGCGGGCGAGGTCCCGCAACAGGGTCTGCTCTTCGCTGAGACGGAAGTCCATGGCACGTTTTTCGGCGCTGGAGCGCGCGGGTGCGAGAGATTTTTGCCCTTGGGGCGAACCTGACGGAGAAGTTCTGGGTTCTGGGAAGCGTCTGGGTAGGCTGTTGCAGCGCATCCGCGCGAGGCTCTCCTCGGACCCCTTACCGGATCTTACTTTTCGCAAACAGATGAAACCGCTTCCGCTCTTCGTGATTCTGCTGGCCTCCGTGGGCACCGGCACGGCTGGTGGCTACCTCGGCGCCCGATTGGGAACGCCGGCCCCGACCTCCAGCAGCAGCCCGGCGGAGCTGGCTCCGACACCCGCAGGCGATGCTGGTGCTGCCGAGCGCGAGGCAACCCTGCGCGCGGAGCTGAGCTCGCTGCAGGTGCGTTTCGATGAGCTGTCCACGCGTGTTGCCGAAATGCGCGCCGGCAGCGAGCGCGTCGCCGCAGCGCCGACCAAGCTTGAGACGGAGCCAGTGCTCGACAGCGCCAACGCGATCGCGGCGCTCAACAAGAACGCCATCAAGGCCGTGATCGAGGAAGATCGCGCCGAGCAGGCCAAGAATCGCGAAGACGAGCGCAAGCAGCGCCAGAACGAGCAACTGCAGAACCGCGCCGATCAGGTCGCCGAGAAGGTGGGCCTCAATGCCGTTCAGAAGCAGCAATTGGCGGCCTTCTACGAGCAGGAGTCGGCGCGCATGGAAGAGTTCCGCTCGCAGATGCGCGATGGCGGCGGTCCGGGCGATCGCGAGTCCATGCGCCAGACCTTCCAGGACTTCCGCACGTGGCGCGAGACCGAGCTGACCAAGACCTTCGGCGCCGAGACGGCGGCCAAGATTCAGGAGAATGACCGCATGGGGGGGCGCGGCTTCGGCGGCGACATGGGCGGCGGCGGCAACCGCGGCAACCGCGGCGGCGGCGGTGGTGGCCGGGGCGGCGGCGGCTGACCGACCGACAGCACGACACAAGCAACTCACGAGCGGGATCCTTGAGGGTCCCGCTCGCGTTTCTAGAATGCCGGCTCTCCGGATGCCCACTCCCCTCCGCACTGCATTGTCGCGAACCGTTGGCTGGCTGGCGGATCGCAGGGTCCCGCGCCCACTGCGCGCACCGCTGTACCGCGGCTATGCACGGGCCACCGGAGCGGATCTCTCCGAAGTGCGCCTGCCCCTGCAGGAGCATCCCAGCCTGGGTGCTTTCTTCGTTCGTCGGCTCAAGGAAGGTGCGCGGCCCATCGATCCTGATCCGCAGACGCTGGTCTGTCCGGTCGATGGCCGTGTGCAGAGCCTGTGCGCGATCGAACGCGGCACGCTGCTGCAGGCCAAGGGCCGCAGCTACTCCGTGCGCGACCTGATCGGCGGGCTCGATGTGCCCGAGCTTGAGGGCGGGATCAGCTGGACGGTTTACCTTTCACCCCGCGATTACCACCGCATTCACACGCCGGAACGCTGCCAGCTCGTGCGCGCGCAGTGGCTCGATGGCTCGCTCTATTCCGTGGCGCCCAAGGTGCTGGCGCGTCGGCGCGTGCTCGATGTCAACGAGAGGGTGGCGCTGGAGCTGCGGACCGAGCGCGGATCCATGTGGCTGGTGCTCGTCGGAGCGACGAATGTCGGACGCATGTGCGTGCTGGGACTTCCGCAGGGCAGCAACGGCGCATTGCGCACGCCGCTGCCGTTTGAGCGCGGGGCCGAGCTCGCACGCTTTGAGATGGGCTCAACGATCGTGCTGCTCGCACCGCGCGGCTTCGCGACTTTTCAACCCGGTCTGCAGGAAACGCAGGCCGTGCGCTTGGGCCAGCCGATCGGCCGCTACGCATGAGTCTCAGCTCCTGCGAACGCAGGCTGTGCGCGCTGTTCGGTGCGGCCGTGGTGGGCAACTGGGCGCGGCTCAAGCAGCTGCGCGCTTCGCTGCCGGAACCGGAGGTCAATCGGGGCCTGCGTGAGGCGATTCTGCAGGTCCATCTGTTTGCCGGCATCCCGCGCGGAGTCGAGGCCTGGAATGCGCTGCAGGAGGCCGGTGGAATCGGCGTTGTCGACCCGGACGAAAGGAATAACCCTGCACCCGCCTCGGGCGCGGAGCTTTTCGAGCGCATCTATGCGCACGATGCCGAAGCGGTGAAGGCGCATCTGGAGCGCCAGCATCCCGTGCACGCGCAGTGGATCCTGCAGCATGCGTATGGCTCCGTGCTTTCGCGTGAAGGACTGACGCCGCGGATGCGCGAGATACTGGCGTGTGTCGCGTTGGCGCTGACGGGTCAGGAGCGGCAGTTGATCAGTCACATCCGCGGAGCGCTGCGCTGCGGGGCTGGCAAGGCGGAACTGCTGGAGGCGCTGGAGTGCGTGCATGGGCTCGACGAAAGCGGCCATGTGCCGATGGCGGAGGAGCAGGTGGCCCGGCTTAGCCTCTGAACTGCTCCAGATCCGTGGTCACGCCGCGAGACAGATGCGGCCGCGGATGGTCAGCAGCTCTTCCGGCTCCAGGGGTCGGGGCATGATGCCCAGCGCCGAAGCACTCGAATGGGTCCGGCAGTCTCGGGTGATCTCCCGCACGTAGTTGCGGTAGGCGACGTAGATCCAGACATGCTGGCCGAGCATCTCGCGCTTCTTCGCGTGAGCCCAGTTCGGTCGTACCAGACAG
>SYGM01000064.1 GCA_005799545.1 Planctomycetia bacterium
GATTTCCTTGAGCATGTAGTGCGGAAAGCTGCCCTTGCCCGCCGCTTCGACATCCCAGTCGACGCGGCGCGCCGTGCGTTGCACCGGCGAGCCGTCCAGACGCGAGACGCGCAGCAGGCCGGGTGCGAGTTCCGCGACATCGCCGTCCTCGAGGTACACGATTTCGCGGCTGTGGCGGATCAGGGCCAGCACATCGCTGCCGAGCCAGGCGCCTTCCGGCGTCACGGCGACGGCCAACGGCGGTCCCTGACGCGCGCAGACCAGCCGCGGCACGCCCTCTTCGATCGACAGCGCGGCGATCGCGTAGTAGCCGCGCACGCGGCGCAGCGCAGCGAGCGTCGCCTCGTACAGGCGGACTCCCCGTGCCAGAGCGCGGCCGATCAGGTGCGCGAGCACTTCCGTGTCGGTGTCCGAAGCCAGCTGGACCCCGGCCGCCTCCAGCTCGGCGCGCAGCTCGGCATAGTTTTCGAAGATGCCGTTGTGCACGAGCGCAATCCGGCCAGCCGCATCGGTATGCGGATGGGCGTTGACATCCGAAGGTTTGCCGTGCGTGGCCCAGCGCGTGTGACCAATGCCCGCGCGCGCGCCCGAGAGCGCTCCGTCGCTCAACGACTCCTCGAGGTTCTGGATGCGGCCGGCCTTGCGACGGATGGTGATGCCGCCCTTGTCCATCACGGCGACCCCCGCCGAGTCATAGCCGCGGTACTCCAGCGCGCGCAGCCCCTCGAGCAGGCCCTCGAGCACCGCACCCTGCGCCACGACGGCCCCGACGATCCCGCACATGCGCGACTACGCTCCCTGCCGCGACTTCACCCGCGGGCGGAAGTAGGCCAACGTGCGCTGCAAGCCCTCCTCGAGGCTCACCTTGGGTTCCCAGCCCAGAATGGCGCGGGCGCGCGTGATGTCGGGCTGGCGGATCTTGGGATCGTCGACCGGCAATGGCCGGAAGTCGATCGGACTGGTCGATCCCACCGCCTGGCGCACGGCTTCGGCGAACTGCAGGATCGTCATCTCGCGAGGATTGCCGATGTTGACCGGCCCGGTCTCGTTCGAATTCAGCAGCCGGTAGATGCCTTCGACGAGATCGTCGACGAAGCAGAACGAGCGCGTCTGCGAGCCGTCACCGAAAACCGTCAGCGGCTCGCCGGCGAGCGCCTGACTCATGAAGGCTGGCAGCACTCGGCCGTCGCGCAGACGCATGCGGGGTCCGTACGTGTTGAAGATGCGCACGATACGCGTCTCGACGCCGTGGAAGCGGTGGTAGGCGAACGTCATCGCCTCGGCGAAGCGCTTGGCCTCGTCGTACACGCCGCGCGGACCGACCGGATTGACGTTGCCCCAGTAGCTCTCGGGTTGCGGATGCACGAGCGGATCGCCATAGACCTCCGAGGTCGAGGCAAGCAGGAAGCGCGCCCCCTTGGCGCGCGCGAGCCCCAGCGCCTTGTGCGTGCCGAGGCTGCCGACTTTCAGCGTCTGGATCGGCAGTTCGAGGTAATCGATCGGCGAAGCGGGCGAAGCGAAGTGCAGGATCGCATCGAGCTTGCCGGTCACATGGATGTACTCGGTGACGTCGCGCTGCTCGAAGTGAAACCAGCGATTGGAGAACAGGTGCTCGATGTTTTCGACGGCGCCGGTGATCAGGTTGTCCATGCAGATCACTTCCGAGCCTGCGGCCAGGAAGCGTTCGCACAGGTGGCTGCCGAGGAATCCGGCACCGCCGGTGATCAGGACGCGCGATTGGGTCATGGTTGGCGATTCGCGGGCGGCGTGGTTGCAGGCGGCTTCACAGGAGCAGGCAGCGGTGCGAGCGACTCCAGCCCGCGCAGCGTGACCTCTTCGTCCAGTTGGAGCTGCCATTCCAGCCCCAGGGCTTCGACGCTGCTCTCGCCCAGCGCGCGCAGGGCGAGGCCACCCGTCGAGAGGCCCCCGGTGGACGCAGCCCCGGGTGACACGACCGGATCGGAGCCGCCGCCCGTTTCGAGCGCACCGCGCGTGCGCACAGGGAAGAGGGTGCCTTCCATGACCTTCCAGGCCGAATCGGCCGGCTTGGGCAGCCCCTCGCTGCCCACCACCGGCAGGTCGACCTTCTCACCGGGATCCAAGGCGATCAGGGCATCGCGGTATGCCACCTGAACGGAAGTCTTGGACTGGTTGAGCACGCGCAGCAGGTCCGCGCGCAGGCTCTCCAGGAGCACTGGGCCGCCCTGCAGGCGCAACTCCGCACCGCCGACAAGCTGAATGGTCTCCTTGGTGGCCGTGGTGACGTGCGCGCGGTCGAGCTGCTGGAACAGGAACATGGGTTCGCCGCGGCTCTTGGAGCCGATGATGCCCACGCCGGTACCGAACAGCATCACGCTGCTTCCCTCTGGGAACAACACCTCGGCGCGGCCGCCCGCGCCGGTGTAGATCGAGGAACCTGCGCGCAGCGACTTGGACTTGGCGTAGAAGCGCAGCGGGTAGCTCGAGAGCAGGCCGGCGGGACGCACCTGCACCGGGTCGGCGTGACGCTGCACGAGCACTTCCTCGGGACCCTCGGCGAAGACGCCCCGGTCGCCCGGCGGGAGTGGAGAAGTCTCGGCCTTCATGGGACCGGGCCAGCGCTGCGTGTAGCTCCACGGCCAGCGCGTGAAACCGGCGCAGGATGACAGCAGCGTCGCCGAAGCGGCGCAGAACGCCACGATCGGCGCGCGCAGGCTCACGAGCGCCCCTCCTTGACGGGGATGCCCGGATGCGCTCCGAAATAGCGTTCGACGAACCCCGTGTCGTGGTCCCCGCCGCGGAAATCCGGATGCATCAGGATCTTGCGGTGCAAAGGGATCACGGTCTTGGGCCCCTGGATCACGAACTCATCCAGAGCACGGATCATCGTGCGCAGGGACTGTTCGCGCGAGGCGCGGTGAACGAGCAGCTTGCCGATCATCGAGTCATAGTTCGGCGGAATCCGGTAGCCACTGTAGCAGTGACTGTCCAGGCGCACGCCCGGGCCCCCGGGCGGGACAAACAGCTCGATCTTGCCCGGCGAGGGCTGGAAATCCTTGTCGGGGTCCTCGGCGTTGATGCGGCATTCCAGCGCGTGGCCGCGGAACTGGATGTCCTTCTGATCGAAGGAAAGATGTTCCCCCGCGGCGACGCGCAGTTGCTGCTGCACCAGATCGATGCC
>SYGM01000065.1 GCA_005799545.1 Planctomycetia bacterium
CAGCGCACCGCCGACCACATCGGAGTGACCGCCGAGGTACTTGGTCAGGCTGTGGATGACGATGTCGCAGCCGAGCTCGAGCGGGCGCTGCAGGAACGGCGTGGCGAAGGTGTTGTCGACGATCACGAGCTTGCCGCGCTCGTGCGCGATGCGCGCGGCGCGGGCGATGTCGGTGATGCGCAGCAGCGGATTGGTCGGAGTCTCCAGGTAGACATAGCGCGTGTTCTCGCGGATCGCGCCGCGCAGCGCCGACTCGTCGTTGGTGTCCACATAGGTGAACTCGATGCCGTAGCGCTGGAAGACCTTGGAGAAGATGCGGTAGGTGCCGCCGTACAGATCGTTGCCTGCCACGACATGGTCGCCGGGCACGAGCCGGTCGAGCAGCGCGTTGGTCGCGGCGAGGCCTGAGGAGAAGCACAGACCCCATTGGCCGCCCTCGAGGCTGGCGAGGTTGTGCTCCAGCGCCGTGCGGGTCGGGTTGGAGGTGCGCGAGTACTCGTAGCCCTGACGGGGGACCGCCGGCGCATCCTGCTTGTAGGTGCTGGTGAAGTAGACCGGGGTCATCACCGCTCCGTTGTTGGGGTCGGGCTCCTGTCCGGCGTGGATGGCGCGAGTCTCGAAACGGTCGGTGTTGGATTGATGGCTCATGTCGTGAGGTTGGGCACTTCGCTGCGAGGCCGCAAAGTCGTACCGTAGAGAACCGGATTGGACAATTCCACCACTGACCCCGCCGAGGCGCTGCGGCGCCGGACGGCTCTCCCACGCCTTGCCGCGCTGCTGGCCGGCGCGCTGCTGGCATTGATCGCTTTTCTGACGCTGCCCGACACGCGCGCGCACGGTTGGGATGAGGCCATGCATCTGGAATTGCCCGCGGCCCGCATGCTGGTGGCGCTGCAGCAGGGCGAGTGGGGCGCATTCGGGGATGCGTTCCTCGACTGCTCGCAGTATCCGCCCGGCTGGCCGCTGGTGCTGTCGCTGTGGCAGAGCGTGTGCGGCATCAGCGAGAGCTCCGCGCGCGCGCTCGGTTGCCTGTCGCTGGGGATGCTGGCCTTCGGCGTCTACCTCGTCGGTCTCGCGGCCGCGCGCAGTGCGCTGGTCGCATGGCTGGGCTTTGCGATCGTGGCGCTCTCGCCCCTGTGCTGGGCCTACGGCAGCAGCCTGTTCCTCGAAGGTCCCTTCGCCGCCGCGGCGGCCTTCACGCTGCACGCCTGGCTGGTGCGTGAGGAGCGGGCGCACGGGGCGCTGTGTGCGGGTGCGTGGTTCACCTGTGCATTCTTCATCAAGTTCAACTACGGCCTGATGCTGCTGGCGGGCCTCGGGGGCGCGTGGCTGCTGGAAGTGCTGCTGCGCCGACGGCGCGAAGCACTGCGCGATCTCTTCCAGCTCACGGCCGTGCCGCTGGTCGCGGGGCTGTTGTGGTTCGTGCTGCTGCGCGGTGCGGAGCATCGCGAGGCGCTGCTGGGCTTTCTGGGGGGCAATCGTGACTTTTCGCCGACGCCGGCGGGCGTGCGCAGCGTGCACGCGGGTCTGTTCCTGTTCCTGAGCCCGCGCGAGCTCCTGCTGGTGCTGGTGCTGGCGTTGCTGAGCCTGCGCAGGATCGCGGATGTGCGCGTGCAGGCCGTGTGGTGCGTGACGCTGGCGCTGAGTCTGCCTGCCTGGTTGCATCCTTTTCATCTCGATCGCTTCCTCGTGCCCCAGATCCTCGGGCCCGCTGCGCTGGCGGGCGTCGGACTGCTCGCACCCGCGCGCTCATCCGCTGCGTCGCCGGCTCGGCGCGCATGGCTCGCCGGGCTCGCGCTGCTGCTGTGCATCCCGGGCGACTTCGATCGGCTCGCGCTGGCACGCTCCGCCGGCATGCTCAGCGCGGAACCGCGCATCGCCGAGTACCAGCGCGGGATCTATGCGCGCTGGAAGCAGTTGGGGATCGGGCGCGAACTGCCGACCAACGGACTGGAACGCGCATCTCACGCCGCCATCGCGGAGGCGCTGGCGCGCGAGGCCGGCCCGGACCTGCGCGTGGGCTGGATCGGCATGGCATCGCAGTTCCCGCCCGCAGCGCTGCATCTGGCGCGTCTGGAGCGCGGCATGGATCCGGCCGCATTCCTGCGCGAAAGCGATCGCAAGCTGGACCTGGACTATTTCGGCGGCGGCGAAGGTGTCGATGCGGCGCGGCTGGCGGAGTTCGCGCAGGGCTTCGATCGGATCTGCTTCACCCGTCCGCATGCCTGGCGCAACGACCCCGCGCGCGAGTCGATGGGGCGCTTCGTCGATGAGCTGCGGGCCTCCGGCTGGAAGGAGCGGGAAGTTCTGCGCTTCGAAATCGAGCGTCCGCTCGCACCTGCCTTGCCCGTGCAATTGTGGATCCTGGAACCATGAGCCTGTCATCTTCGGAACGCTCGGAATGTCTGCAACGCTATGAGCGCGGGCCGGCGCTGCTGCGCGCCGCGTTCGAGACCCTGCCTCGCGAGGCTCTCATGTGGCGTCCGGAGCCGGGGCGCTGGAGCGCGCTGGAAGTGCTGGCACACTGCGCCGATGCCGAGCTGCACGCGGCGATCCGCATCCGCGCGCTGCTGGCGGAGGAGCGCCCGCTGCTCGCCGGCTACGACGAAAACCGCTGGGCTGCGGCGCTCGACTACCACGGCGTCGATCCGGAGCAGGCCTTCGCCGCGATTCATGCCGCCAACCGGCTCACGGCGGCGCTGCTGAAGCAGCTGCCCGCCGGGGCCTTCGCCGTGCGCGGCACGCACACGCAGCGCGGCGAGTACTCCGCGGACGACTGGTTTCGCCTGTACGCCGAGCATCTGGAGGTCCACGCACGCCAGATCGAGCGCAACCTCGCGCAGTGGCACCGGCGACACGGATGAACGCGGCCACGTGGCAGGAGCTGCGCGGAAAGATCGCGCTGGCGCTGCTCGTGCGCTACGCGAGCTTCGCGGCGATGTGCGCGCTGGCGCTCTTCAACGAGACCTCGCGCGGGCCGACCCTGCGCGATCCGCTGCTGGAGGCGCTGCCCTACCTGCCGTGGGTGGACCGCATCAATTGGGTGCTGTGGCTTTGTCTCTATCTGCCGCTGGGACTGGCCTTCTTCTGGACCGACACCCGGCGCTGGATCCACTACATGTACACCGGCGCGCTGGTGAGTCTGGCGCGCGGTGTGTGCATCCTCGCCACGCAGCTCGGTCCGCCCAACCCCGAGCATGTAGGGCCCGGCATCGGCGACAAGAGCTTCGTTCAGGCTTGGCTGGAGCTGATCTCGCCGCTGCATGTGTTCGTCGACAGCTCGCAGGCGGCCTACCTGACGCAGGATCTGTTCTTCTCGGGCCATGCGGCGACGAGCTTCCTGCTCTGGCTCTACCTGCGCGAGCACCGCGTGCTGGGTTGGATCGCGCTGCTCGCACACATCCTGATCACATCCTCGGTGCTGTTCGCGCACCTGCACTACACGATCGACATTCTCGGCGCATGGGCCGTGACTTACAGCCTGTTCGCACTGCGCACGCGCGGCACAAGCCTCGCATTGCACCCGCGCGGCACGAGCGCGTAGGCTGATTCCCGGCCCACGATGGACAACAAGATGGACAAGCAGCCCGAAAGAAACGCCGAGCTCTTCGCGCTCAAGGCGCTCGACTTCGAGGATCTGCGCGCGGTGCTCGAGCGCCACGCCGGCAGCTCGCTGGGCCTTTCGGCCGTGCGCGCGCTGCTGCCGCGCAAGTACGCGGAGGCGCGCAGCGCGCTGGCCCGCAGCGCCGAGATGATCGCGATCGCGCGCCAGGGCCTCGCGCCCTCGACGGCCGGACTGTTCGATCCGCGGACGGCCCTGAGCCATGCGCGCAAGGTCAACAGGCCGCTGAGCGAGACGGAGCTCGTGGAACTGGTGGGTTTTCTGCAGGCCGCGGAGCGCCTGTGCGCCTGGCTGCAGGCCCGCAAGGAGGACTCACCGGCGCTGCATGCCCTGGGCGTGCAACTGCCCGATCCCCGGCCGCTTCGCGAGCGCGTGCTGAGCGTCGTCGACGAGGAAGGCCGCGTGCGCGACAGCGCTTCGCCGGCGCTGGCGCGCCTGCGCAAGCAGGAAGCGGAACTCGCCAAGGACATCGACCGCACGCTGCGGCTGATCCTCGCGCGCTCGGAAGTTCGCACGATTCTCTCGGACCCCAATCCGATGCGCCGCAGCGGACGCAGCGTGCTGGCGGTCAAGGCCAAGAACTCCGGGAGGATCCCGGGCATCATCCACGACCGCTCGCAGACCGGCGAGACGGTCTTCGTGGAGCCGCGCGAGATCGTCCTGGCGGGCAACCGCATCGCCGAGATCGAGGCCGACAGCCGCCGCGAGCTCGAGCGCGTGCTGCTGGAGCTTCTGCGCTGGATGCTCGGCGAGGAAGCGAGCTTTCGCCGCCTCGCGGAGGTGCTGGGAGAGCTGGAGCTTGCGCTCGTGGCCGCGCGGTGGGCCGCCGAATCCGGCGGGCGGATTCCGCTCCTGCCCGGCGACAAGGGCGCCGCCACGGGCCTCTTGCTGCGCGAGGCGCGCCATCCGCTGCTGGTTGAGGAGAAACGCCAGGGCCGGCTCGCCGACGTGGTCCCGATCGACATTCGGCTCGGCGGCGAGTTCGATGTGCTGATCGTCACGGGTCCCAACACCGGCGGCAAGACGCTGGCGCTCAAGACGGTCGGCCTGTTCGCGGTCTGCACGCGCATGGGGCTGCCCTTTCCCTGTGCGCAGGGCAGCACCGCGCCGCTGTACGACGGCATCGTGGCGGACATCGGCGACGAACAGGAGATCCGCCAGAGCCTCTCGACCTTCTCCTCGCACCTCAAGCGCATCCGCGAGGGTCTGGCGCGCGCCGGCGAAGCCACGCTGGTGCTGCTCGATGAGCTGGGCAGCGGCACGGATCCCGACGAGGGTGCGGCTCTGTCCGAGGCGCTGCTGGAGCAGTTCCTCAAGCGCCGCTCCCACACGCTGGTCAGCACTCACATCGGCAAGCTCAAGGAGTTCGCCTTCCGTCATCCGCGCGCCGAAAACGCCTGCGTGGCCTTCGACGCGCAGACGCTCGCGCCGCAGTATCAGGTGCAGATCGGCACGCCCGGCGAGAGCGGCGCGCTGGTGATCGCGCGCCGTCTGGGTCTCGATGCGGCCATCGTCGAGCGCGCGCGAGAGCGTCTTGTGCGGCGCGATGCGGAGCTGGCGCAGCTGATGAAGGACATGTCGCACGCGCGAAAACAAGCCGAAAAAGCGCGCAGCGAAGCCGAGGCGCGCCTCGTGGCGACCGAGCAGGCGCGCGAAGAAGTGGAACAGAAGAAGCGCGCGCTCGCGGAAAAAAGCGAGCAGCTCGAGATCGAGGCCCAGCGCTCGGTGGAAGACCGCGTGCGCGAAGCCATGCGCCTCGTGGAGCGCGGCCGCAACCTGCTGGAGCAGATGCCGGCCGACAAGCGCGGCGAGTTGAGCGAGGTGCTGCGCGCTCTGGAGGCGGAGCTGTCCGGCTCGGCGTTGTCCGATCGGCGCCAGGCCTTCCTCGACGGGCTCAAGAAAGGCAGCTTCGTGTACCTGCCGCGCTACAAGCAGCGCGTGCCGGTGCTCAAGGTCGATGCGGCCGACCGCGAGGTGCATGTGCAGCTCGGCGCGATGAAGATGCGGGTTTCATTCGACGAAATCAGCGCCTGGGAAGGCCGCTAGGGCTGGCTGCGGCAGCGTCATGAACGCGCTGACCCTCGGCATCCTCGCCTACCTCGCCCTGCAGCTCGCCTTCGGTCTGTATGCAGCGCGAGGTGTGCGCAGCGCGCAGGATTTCCTGCTGGCCGGCCGCAGCCTCTCACCGCTGCTCGCCAGCGTTTCGATCTTCGCCACCTGGTTCGGAGCCGAGACCTGCCTGGGAGCGGCTGGCAGCGCCTACCGCGAGGGCCTGCACTCCGGAAGCTCGGAGCCCTTCGCCTACGGGCTGTGCCTGATCCTGATGGGGCTGGTTTTCGCCGTCCCGCTGCACAGGGCTGGCCTGAGCACGCTGGCGGACCTGTTTCGCAGGCGCTTCGGTACCTCGGTCGAGCGTCTGGCGGCGCTGCTGATGATCCCGACCTCGCTCCTGTGGGCCGCAGCACAACTGCGCGGCTTCGCGCATGTGCTCGACAGCGCCAGCGGGTGGGGGCTCGCCACCTGTCTGCTTGTCGGGGGCGCTGTGGTGATCGCGTACTCCTTCGGCGGGGGACTGCGCGCGGACGTGGTCACCGACCTCGTGCAGGGCTTTGCCTTGGTCCTCGGGCTGGCGGTGCTGCTGGTCTGGGTGCTGTGGGGGCCCCTCGAGGACCAATGGCAGTTGGAGGCCCTCAGGGCCAGTGCGGCGCAGGCGCCCGGTCCGCGCGGCTGGGAGCTCGTGGAAACCTGGGCGATTCCGATCGGCGGCTCGGTGCTGGCGCAGGAACTGGTCGCGCGGGTGCTGGCCTCGCGCTCCCCGCAGGTGGCCCGCAATGCCAGCCTGGTGGGGGGCGTGCTGTACCTCGTGGTGGGTTTGATTCCGCTGTTTCTGGGGCTGGTCGGGGCGCAGCTCCTGCCAGGGCTAGAGGATCCGGAAGCGGTCCTGCCGGGCCTGGCAGCAGCCCATCTGCCGGTCTGGGCCTATGTGCTCTTCGCCGGCGCCCTGATCTCGGCGATTCTCTCTACGGTCGACAGCACGCTGCTGGTGTGCTGCTCGCTCTGGGCCCACAACCTGCGGCCACGGGCGCGCGATGAGAAAAGCGAACTCCAAAGCGCACGCCTGTCCTTGGTGGTTTTTGGCGGCATCGCGCTCCTGCTGGCGGCCAGCGCCGAAGGTGTCTTCGCCTTGGTGGAGGAGGCGAGCGCGCTCGGCAGCGCGGGCATTCTGGTGGCCGGCACTCTTGGTCTGTTCACCCCTTGGGGCGGGGCCCGGAGTGCGGCCTGGAGCCTGAGTCTGGGGCTTGCCGGGTATCTGGGAGCCAAGTGGGGAGGGCTGCCGACCCCCTTCCTGCTGTCTCTGGGAGCGG
Source organism: Planctomycetia bacterium (assembly GCA_005799545.1). Classification (GTDB taxonomy): domain Bacteria; phylum Planctomycetota; class UBA1135; order UBA1135; genus SYGM01. The sequence goes on from SYGM01000065.1 coordinate 6,988, forward strand.
CCGCGCTGGGGTATGCGCTGGGGTACGCGCTGCCATTGGCAAAGAAGTTGCACCCGGACCATTGACGCGGGCTCCAGGGAAGGGTATCTTCCTCGCCCCTTTACCCCAAGGCCCCCGAACGTGGCACGGCAGCCAGCCGACTTGTCCGCGCGCAGGGTGAGACCTTGAGGGTGAAGCAGCATTCTCTCCCCACACACGCATCACACCCCCCAGCAGCAGCACATGAAGGACAAGATCCAGATCCGCATGGAGGCCTACGACCACGAGGCGCTCGATCAGTCGTGCCTCGAGATCGTGGAGACCGCCAAGCGCACGGGCGCCCGCGTGGCCGGCCCCATCCCGCTCCCGACGCGGGTTGAGCGCTATACGGTGCTGCGTTCTCCGTTCATCGACAAGAAGTCGCGTGAGCAGTTCGAGATCCGCACGCACAAGCGCCTGATCTACATCTCGGAGCCGACCTCGCAGACGGTCGACTCGCTCTCGAGCCTCAACATGCCGGCGGGTGTCGACATCCGCATCAAGGCCTGATCCCAAAACAACCACTACTCGTTCGTGCACCGGATCGGGCGCGAGCGGGCAGCACTCCCCACCGATCCAAGACAACTCGAAGTTCCCTCTCGATGCCGCGTGGCCAGGCGTTTACCGCACCTCACTGTGAGGCTGTGGCTGGTCGAACCGGCGCGGAACAAAGGTTCAAGGAATCATGACGCTGATCCTAGGACGAAAGCGCGGAATGACTCAGCTCTTCGCTGAGGACGGCACGGTCACGGGTGTGACCGTGGTCGAGGCCGGTCCGTGCGTGGTGACGCAAGTGCGCACCTGCGAGCGCGATGGCTACGATGCGGTGCAGCTTGGCTACGGCGACAAGGCCGACAAGCGCACGGCCAAGCCTCAGCTCGGCCATTTCAAGAAGAACGGTCTGGCTCCCAAGTCCTTCCTGCGTGAAGAGCGCCTCAGCGCGCCTGCCGCGTGCAAGGTGGGGGATACGGTCACCGCCGGAGCTTTCTCGGTCGGACAGTACGTTGACGTTGTCGGCACGATGAAGGGCCGCGGCTTCGCGGGCACCATCAAGCGCCACGGCTTCAGCCGCGGTCCGGAAACGCACGGGTGCATGAACGTGCGCGATCCCGGTTCGATGGCGTCCAAGCGCATCGGCAAGGTCATCCGCGGCAAGCGCCTCGGCGGCCACTACGGCGCCTCGCGGCACACATCCAAGAATCTGCTCGTCGTGCGCGTGGACGCCGAGCGCAACCTGCTCTTCCTCAAGGGCTCCGTTGCCGGTCCGAACAACGGCTACATCCAGATCTCGACGGCCAAGACGGCCCGCGTGAGGAAGGGCTGATCACTGCCATGAAGATCAAGAGCATTCAGGCCGGCAAGCTCGGAACCACCGAGTTCGATACGGCAGCCTTCGGTGACAAGGTCCTGTTCCGCACCCTCAAGGATGCGGCGGACATGTACGCCAGCAACCGCCGTCAGGGTACGGTCAAGACCAAGACCCGCAGCGAGATCGCGTATTCGCGCAAGAAGCTGTGGAAGCAGAAGCATACGGGCCGCGCGCGTTCGGGTGACCGCAAGAACCCGGTCTGGCGCGGCGGCGGCACGATCTTCGGACCGTTGCCCCGTGACTGGAGCTACGCGATGCCGCTCAAGGCGCGCCGTGTGGCCCTGCGCACCGCACTCTGCGGGAAGTTCCAGGACGGCGAAGTCGTCGTGATGGAAGCGCCCAAGCTCGCCAAGCCCAGTGCCAAGAGCGTGCGCAGCCTGCTCGCCGCGCTGGAGAACCCGCGCCGCGTCACGTTTGTGCTCGCCGCCGCCAACGAGAACTTCCTCAAGTCCGCGCGCAATTTCCCGGGTGTGACCGTGTGCACGGCCCAGGACCTCAACGCGATGCACGTGATGGAGGCAACTCTGATCGTCGCCGAAGAAGCGGCGCTCAAGACCGTCGCCAACCGCGTGCAGAAGACCAAGCGAGGTGTCGCATGACCGATACAAATCGCCTCTACACCGTGATCCAGGAGCCCCTGCTCACCGAGAAGGGCACCGATGATCGTGGCCGTCGCAACGCCTACCACTTCCGCGTGCCCATCGACGCGAACAAGGTGGAGATCCGTCAAGCGGTCGAGAAACTGTTCAACGTCAAGGTGCTGCGCGTCAACACGCTCCGCGCCCAGCAGAAGGTTCGTCGTCGCGGCTGGACAGCCGGCCTGACCCCCGCCTTCAAGAAGGCCATGGTCGTCCTCAAGGACGGCGACACCATCGAGGTCATCTGAGGCGAGGTCATCTGAGGCGCCACAACAGGAAACTCAGCAGGAAACCAACATGGGCATCAAGTTTTATCGTCCCACATCTCCCGGCCGCCGCGGCGGCAGCGTGCTCGACTACGCGGAGATCACGAAGACCAAGCCGGAGAAGAGCCTGCTCGAGGCTTATCCGAACAACGGCGGCCGCAACAACCACGGCCACCTGACGCGTCGTCACAACGGCGGCGGCAACAAGGTCAAGTACCGCAAGATCGACTTCAAGCGCGACAAGGACGGCATTCCGGCCCAGGTCGCGGCCATCGAGTACGATCCCTGCCGCTCGGCCTTCAGGGCTCTGCTGCCCTACGCCGACGGCGAGAAGCGCTACCTGCGCGCACCGCTGGGCTGCGCCGTCGGTCAGACGGTCATCTCGGGTGAGAGCGTGGAGCCCCAGGTCGGCAACTGCATGCCGCTGGCCAACATCCCCGTTGGCCTTGAAATTCACAACATCGAGTTGTGGGCCGGCCGCGGTGGTCAGATCGTCCGCAGCGCGGGTGGTTGGGCGCAACTGCAGGCCAAGGAAGGCGATCATGCCGTCGTGATGCTGCCTTCCTCGGAGCTGCGCAAGGTGCACATCACCTGCCGTGCGACGATCGGTCGTCTGTCGAACACGGACCACCAGAACGTCAAGCTGGGCAAGGCCGGCCGCAAGCGCCACCTGGGCATCCGCCCGTCGGTGCGCGGTACCGCGCAGAACCCGGTCGACCACCCGATGGGTGGTGGTGAAGGCCGTACGGCCGGTGGACGCCACCCGTGCTCTCCGAGCGGGGTGCTGGCAAAGGGCGGCAAGACACGCCGCAAGAACAATCCGACCAATTCGCTGATCCTCCGTCGCCGGAAGAAGGGATCGCACTGATTTATGGGCCGTAGCACGAAAAAGGGTCCGTTCATCGACGGCCACCTGCTTGAAAAGGTGGAGCGCGAGAACAAGGCCGGTACCCGCAATCCGATCACCACGTGGTCACGTCGCAGCACGATTCCGCCGGAATTCGTGGGGCATGTGTTCATGGTTCACAACGGCAAATCGCACGTGAAGGTGCAGATCACCGAAGACATGGTGGGCCACAAGCTCGGAGAGTTCGCTCCGACCCGCGTCTTCCGCGGTCACACCAACAAGAAGGAAGCTTCCAAGGTTGAAGGCGGTGCCGCATGAGCGAGAACAAGGAATTCGTCGCCAAGCACCGCTATGCGCGCATCACGGCCCGCAAGGCTCGCCTCATCGCCGACCTGATCCGGGGTCGCAGCGTCAACGAGGCGCTTGAAATGCTGGAGTTCGCCCCGCAGCGCGGCGCAGGCTTCTACCTCAAGGTCCTCAAGAGCGCTGTCGCCAACGCAAGCCTCGATGAGAACATCAACGTCAACCGCCTTGTGATCAGCGAGTGCAAGGCCGACGACGGTCCGCTGCTGAACAACCGCTTGCGCTTCCGCCCCGGTCCGCAAGGTCGCGCGCTGCCCTTTGCCAAGCGTCTGTCGCACATCACCGTGCGCGTGCGCGAAGCGAGCGATGCAGAGCCCAGGAAGGATATGGAGGGTCGCAAGTCCTGATCGGACACGCGTAGCAACATGGGACAAAAAATCCACCCGACAGGCTTCCGCATCCCGGTCATCGAGCCCTGGCGCTCGCGCTGGTATGCCGGCAAGAAGGACTTCAAGAAGTTCCTGCTCCAGGACCGGAAGATCCGCGAGCACGTTTCCAAGGAGTTCGGCTCCGCGGGCATTCCGCGCATCGAGATCGAGCGCACCTCGGAAGCGGTCAACGTCATCATCCACACCTCCAAGCCCGGCGTTCTCGTCGGCCGCAAGGGCGTGCGCGTGGACGAGCTGAAGAAGGAGCTCCAGAAGATCACCGAGGGTGTCACCTGCCACCTGACGCTGCATGAGGTCAAGCGCCCCGAGCTCGAGGCGAAGCTGGTTGCGGAGATGATCTCCGAGCAGCTCGAGAAGCGCATGGCGTTCCGCCGCGCGATCAAGAAGGCGATCCAGACGACGATTCAGGCCGGCGCCAAGGGCGTCAAGGTCGAACTCAACGGCCGTCTGGGCGGTGCGGAAATGGCCCGTCAGGCCAAGGAGCGCGAAGGTCGCGTTCCGCTTTCCACGCTGCAAGCCAACGTGGATTACGGTACGGCCACGGCCAAGACGACCTATGGCACCCTCGGTGTCAAGGTCTGGATCTACAAGGGCGACATCGAGCGCGGCAAGATGATCGACTTGCGCTCCTCGAGCGGTTCTGGTCCGCGCACCCCGCGTCCGCCGCGCCGCGAGCGCCCGGCCCCGACGGCCCCGGAAGCGGCCCAAGCCAAGCCCGCGACGGGCGTGAAGGAGTCCTGATATGTCTTTGATGCCCAAGCGGACGAAATTCCGCAAGGTTCACCGTGGTCGCATCGGCGGTCTTGCCACGCGTGGCAACCGTGTCGAGTTCGGCGACTACGGCCTGATGTCCATGGACTACTGCTGGCTGACCGCGCGTCAGCTGGAAGCCGGTCGTATCGCAGCCAGCCGCGCCACCGGCGGCGAAGCCCGCATCTTCATCCGCGTCTTCCCGCACAAGCCGATCAGCGCCAAGCCGGCGGAAGTGCGAATGGGAACGGGCAAGGGTGACGTCGAGTACTGGGCCTGCGAAATCAAGCCCGGCACCGTGCTCTACGAGCTCGGCGGCATCAACGAAGACAAGGCTAAGACCGCCTTCAAGCGTGTCGCTCACAAGCTGCCCATCAAGGTCAAGATGGTGAAGCGCCTGCCCACCACCTGATTCCACCACAGGAAAACCAGCGATGAAGATCCAAGAGATCCGCGGCAAGACCGACTTCGAGCTCGCGAACGAGGCCAAGAAGCTTGGCCGCGAGCTGTTTGACATGCGCTTCCGCGCGCCCACCCAGGGCCTGCAGAACTCGGCGCAAGTGACCCAGACGCGCCGGCTCCTCGCGCGCATCCACACCGTTCTCCAAGAGCGCAAGCTCGGCCTGCGCGGCCAGTCCAAGCGCTGATCGGGAGCAGACAGGAACCGACCATGACAGCCACACGCAACACCCGGCGCACCCTGGAGGGGATCGTCACGAGCGACAAGATGGAGAAGACCATCACCGTTTCCGTGACGCGCACCTACAAGCACGCCAAGTACAAGAAGATCATGCGCGAGCAGACGAAGTACCACGCGCACGACGAGAACGGCGAGGCCCACATCGGCGACCGCGTCGAGATCATGTCCTGCCGTCCGATGTCCCGCCTCAAGCGCTGGCGCCTCGTGCGCGTCGTTGAGAAGGCAAGCGCGGTCAGCCAGATCCAGCTTCAGGACATGAACGGAGGTGCCTCTTGATCCAGATGCAAACCTTCCTCGATGTCGCCGACAACACCGGCGCGAAGCTGGTCCAGTGCATCAAGGTGCTGGGCGGTACGCACCGTCGCTATGCGACGCTCGGTGACGTCGTCGTCGTCTCGGTCAAGAAGGCTCTGCCGACCTCCGAGGTCCGCGCGGGTTCGGTTGCCAAGGGCGTGATCGTGCGCGTCAAGAAGCACACGCGTCGCCCGGACGGCTCCTACGTGCGCTTCGATCACAACGCCATCGTTCTGATCGACGCAGAAGGCAACCCCAAGGGCACCCGCATCTTCGGTGCCGTCGCCCGCGAGCTGCGTGAGCGCAACTACATGAAGATCATCTCGCTGGCCACGGAGGTGGTGTGATGAAGATCAAGAAGGGCGACAACGTCATCGTCATCGCCGGAAATGACAAGGGCAAGCAGGGCACGGTCCTCTCCGTCGACAAGGCGGAAAACCGCGTGACGGTGCAGGGCGTCAACCTGCGCTGGAAGCACCGGAAGCCCTCGCAGAAGGAACCCAAAGGCGAGCGAGTCCAACTGGAGTGCCCGATCCACTCCAGCAACGTGATGCTCGTCGATCCCAAGACCGGCAAGGGTTCGCGCAAGCGGGCCGCGGGCGCCAAGGCCTGATTCTCTGACGCCAGAACGGAAGCAACATCATGGCTGCACGCCTCAAGGAAAAGTACCTCAAGGAGATCAAGCCGAAACTGAAGTCTCAGTTCGGCCTGAAGAACGACCTCGAGATCCCGCGCCTCACGAAGATCGTGATCAACATGGGCGTTGGATCGGCGGTCGAGAACAAGACCCGCGTCGACGCGGCGGTCAAGAACCTGACCCAGATCTCGGGTCAGAAGCCGGTGGTCCGCAAGGCCCGCAAGGCGATCTCGACCTTCAAGCTGCGCGAAGGCATGCCGATCGGATGCTCCGTGACCCTGCGCCAGGAGCGCATGTGGGAATTCGCGGATCGTCTGATCAGCATCGTCCTGCCGCGTATCCGCGACTTCCGCGGGGTCAAGGACAAGCTCGATGGCCGCGGCAACTACTCGCTCGGTCTCTCGGAGCAGTCCGTGTTCCCCGAGATCAAGTTCGATGACATCGAGTTCCAGCAGGGCATGGACATCACCTTCGTGACAACCGCCGGCACGGACGAGCGTGGTCTCGCCCTGTTGCGGGAGCTGGGAATGCCCTTCCAGCGCAAGGAAGAAACCAAGAAGAAGAGCTAAGCCATGGCCAAGCTGACCTGGATCCTGAAGTCGCAACGTCCGCCGAAGTTTTCGACGCGGAAATACACCCGTTGCGCCATGTGCGGCCGCCAGCGCGCCGTTTACCGCAAGTTCGGCATCTGCCGCATCTGCCTGCGTGAAGCCGCCCACAAGGGCGAAATCCCCGGCATGCGCAAGGCCTCTTGGTGATCGAGGAGATCTGACCCCATGATGACCGACCCGATCGCAGATTTCTGCACACGCCTTCGCAACGCGAACAGCATCAAGCAAAAGCAGTTCACCATCCCGGCATCGACCGTGAAGGTGGGCATCGCCCAGGTCCTCAAGGACGAGGGCTTCATCACTGACTACCGCGTCGAGCCCAATCAGCCCCGTTCCACTCTGGTGGTGGCGCTGAAGTACGGCGACGACGGCCAAGCTATCATCCGTCGCATCGCGCGCGTGTCCAAGCCGGGCCGTCGTGTGTACGCCGGATCACGCGAACTGCGTCCTGTCCTGCGTGGAATGGGCATCCGCGTGATGTCCACTCCCGCCGGAATCATCTCCGATCGCGCCGCGCGCAACCAGAAGCTCGGCGGCGAGATCCTCTGCGAGGTTTACTGAGAGCCATGTCCCGTATCGGCAAGAAGTCAGTCAGCGTGCCCGCGGGCGTCACGGTCGAGAAGACCGGCGCGCGCGAGCTCGTGGTCAAGGGCCCCAAGGGTGAGCTGCGCATGAAGCTGCGCCCCGAGGTCGACATCGCTCTCGACCAGGGTGCGGTCACCGTCAGCCAGATCGATGCAGTGGGGGAATTGCGCGCGCGCAAAGCCTTCCACGGCATGACCCGCGCGATGGTCGCCAACATGGTCGTCGGCGTCACCAAGGGCTACGAAAAGCAGCTCCAGGTGGAAGGCGTCGGTTGGAACGCGGCCGCCCAGGGCAACAAGGTCGTGCTGAACATCGGCTTCAACAAGCCGGTCACGGTCGAGATGCCTGCTGGCGTCAAGGTCGCGACACCCAGCCCGACGAACATCATCATCACCGGCATCGACAAGCAGGCCGTCGGCCACATCGCTGCCGTGATCCGCAAGCGTCGTCCGCCGGAGCCCTACCAGGGCAAGGGCATCCGTTACCTCGGCGAGACCGTGCGCCGCAAGCAGGGCAAGACCTTCGGAAGCTGAGGCTGACTGTCTCCTATGCGCTCCACTCAAATCAAGAATGTCCGTCGCGAACGCCGCGAGATGCGTGTTCGCTCCAAGCTGCGCCGCACTGCGAGCGTTCCGCGTCTGTCTGTCGCCCGATCCCTGAAGCACATTCAGGCCCAGATCGTCGACGACATCAGCGGGAAGACGCTCGCTCACGCCACGACGACCGCCAAGTCTCTGGCCGGCGACCTCAAGGGCAAGAACAAGTCCCAGCGCGCCGCACTGATCGGTGGACTGATCGCCAAGCAGGCGCTCGCCGCCGGCATCACGGCCGTGGTCTTCGACCGCGGTTCGGCGCGCTTCCACGGCCGCATCAAGGCCCTTGCGGACGCCGCGCGCGACGCCGGCCTCAAGTTCTGATCTCGAAACCCCTGTCGAAGCACACTCTGACATGAAACCCAAGATTCGCTATCTCGACGGTCTCGAGGTCGATGGTCTCGAGCTGGAGCCCGAGACCCTGATCCGCGTCAACCGCTCCGCCGCCACGGTCAAGGGCGGTCGCAGCTTCTCCTTCGGTGCCCTGTCGATCAGCGGCAACAAGAAGGGCATCGTCGGCTACGGCTACGGCAAGTCGCGCCAGGTCCCTGGCGCGATCGAAAAGGCCGCGCGCGATGGTCGCAAGCACCTGCAGCGCGTCCCGCTGACCGAGCATGGCTCCATCCCGCACGAAGTCGAGGCTTGGTACGGCGGCTCGATGGTGCGCCTGATCCCCGCTTCCGCGGGTACGGGCATCATCGCTGCTCCGCCCGTGCGCGCTGTCTGCGAGATGGCGGGGGTGAAAAACATCCTCTCCAAGTGCTACGGCTCGACCAACCCGACCAACATCGTCAAGGCCTCGCTGGCCGCCCTCGCTCAGCTGCGCACACCGGATCAGGTGGCGCAGGGACGTGGCGTCACCCTCTGAGCCTCCACGAGCGAGAGACAAGGAAACCAAAATGGATCTTCAATCAATCGGCAAGAAGGGCATGGCCCACGAAGCGCGCAAGCGCATCGCGCGGGGTCCGGGCTCCGGACTGGGCAAGACCGCTGGTCGCGGTCACAAGGGCTGGGGCCAGCGCTCCGGCGCCAGCCGCCGCCCGGGCTACGAAGGTGGTCAGATGCCCATCTACCGGCGGGTGCCCAAGCGCGGTTTCACCAACGCCTCCTTCCGCACCGACTACACCATCATCAACGTGGAGGCTCTCAACGCTTTCGAGAACGGCGCGACCGTTGACCTCGAGGCGGTCCTGAGCAGCGCCCTCACGTCCAAGGTCACCCCTTTGCTCAAGGTGCTGGGCAACGGAAAGCTTGACAAGAAGCTGACGGTGCGCGCGCAGCGCTTCACCAAGTCGGCGAGCGAAAAGATCACCGCCGCTGGGGGCTCGATCGTGCTTCTCGATGCGCAAGGTCGCGAAGCCAGCGCCAGCTAAACCGCAACTAGGCCTGGGCCGTGCAAAACAACTTCTTCCAGCTCTTCAAGATCCCCGAGACGCGTCAGCGCATCGTTCTCACGCTGCTGCTGCTGATCGTCTTCCGTCTGGGACACCACATCCCGATTCCCGGGATGGATCCGAGCTTCCTCGAGCGGACCCAGGATCAGGGTTCGCTGTTCGGATTGATGAGCGCCTTCTCCGGCGGAGCATTGGGTCAGGCGACCCTCTTCTCGCTGGGGATCATGCCCTACATCTCCGCTTCGATCATTTTCTCCATGCTGACGAAGATCTCGCCGGCCATGGAGCGCGTGGCGAAGGAGGGAGCCTCCGGGCAGAAGAAGATCAATCAGTGGACCCGTCTGGCCACAGTTCCGATCGCCGTGATCCAGGCGTTGCTGGTGTACACGGGCCTATTCCTCAATGAACCCGGCCTGCTGACCCCTGAAATGCAGGACAACAAGGTTGTCTTGGGTATCGTGGTGGTCTTCTCTCTGCTCGCGGGTGCCATGATCTGCATGTGGCTCGGTGAGATCATCACCGAGCAGGGCGTTGGCAGCGGCGCGTCGCTGATCATCATGGCCGGCATCGTCGCCGTGATCCCCAGCAGCATGCAAATCCTGTGGGGTGGTCCGGAGTTCTGGCAGACGCTGCTGTTCCTGCTGGCGATCTGGGCCGTGACGATCATCTGCGTGGTTTTCATCCACAAGGGCACACGCAATGTGCCCATCCAGCACCACCGCCTGATGGTGCGTGGCCAGACCGTCTACGGTGGCCAGCGCCACTTCCTGCCGCTCAAGATCAACATGGCGGGCGTGATGCCGATCATCTTCGCGTCCGTGATCTTCATCGTCCCGGCCGTGCTGTTCGACTGGATCGGGCTGTCCGACCTCAAGGACGTGTTCAGCACCCCGACGGGCTTCGTGCATGTCGCGAGCTACGCTGCGCTGATTTTCTTCTTCTGCTTCTTCTGGAACCGGCTGATGTTCCAGCCCAACGAGATCGCGGACAACCTGCGCGAGCAGGGCGCCTTCGTTCCCGGGCTGCGTCCGGGCGCCAAGACGGCAGAGTACCTCAGCAATGTGCTGACCCGCATCACGCTGGCTGGCGCGGCCTTCCTCACGATCATCGCGGTTGCGCCCGCCTTCATCACCAGCGGTACGCCCATCCCCAATGACCTGCGCTATTTCCTGGGCGGCACCTCGATCCTTATCGTCGTTGCTGTTGCTCTTGAGTTGGTCGACAAGCTCAACGCGCAACTCGTCATGCGCAACTACGAGGGCTTCATGAAGGAGTCCGGTCCCAACTGGGCCCAGATGCGCCAGGCCTCGCAGGTCATGGAAGAGAAGAACAAGAAGCGCGAAGAGAAGCGGGGCAACGCCTGATGAGTCAGCGCGTCGTCATCCTGCTGGGCCCTCCGGGCGCCGGCAAGGGGACTCAGGCCACGCGCCTGGGCGCGGCGCTTGGATTGGCGCATGTCTCCACCGGCGACCTGTTCCGTGAGAACCTGAGCAAGGGCACCGCGCTCGGCCAGAAGGCGCGTGGCTACATGGATGCCGGTCAGCTGGTTCCTGATCAGCTGGTGCTCGACATGCTGTTTGACCGCGTGTCGAAGTCCGACTGCTCCAAGGGCTACCTGCTCGACGGTTTCCCGCGCACGATTCCGCAGGCAGAAGCGCTCGAGAAGAGCCTCAAGGCTGGCGGTGCTCAAGTCTGTGTTCTCAATCTGCGCGTGCCCGATGCCCTGCTGCTTGAGCGCATCACGGGTCGCCGCACCTGCAAGTCCTGCGGGAACGCTCATCACCTCAAGTACTCGGCGCCCAAGGTCGAGGGCCGTTGCGACAAGTGCGGCGGCGAGTTGGTGCAACGCTCCGATGACAGCGCCGAGGTTTTCGGCAAGCGTCTGCAAGTCTACCGCGAACAAACCCAGCCGCTGGAAGCCTTCTACGAGGCGCGCGGACTGGTGCGCAGCGTCGATGGCGCACGCAACCCCGACCAGGTCTTCCAGGACCTCCAGAGCTTCGCGAAGGAGGCTGCCTGATGGCCAAGGAAGAACCGATCACAGTGGAAGCGATCGTCACCGAATCGCTGCCCAACGCCCGTTTCCGCGCCAAGCTGGACTCGGGTCACGAGATCCTTGCCCACGTCAGCGGCAAGATGCGCATGCACTACATCCGCATCCTGCCCGGTGACAAGATCACCGTCGAAATGTCGCCCTATGACCTGACCAAGGGCCGGATCATCTGCCGCGGCGAGCGTCGGCAACCTCAAGCACCCAACAACAAGAACAGGACCCACAAGCGATGAAAGTTCGTTCCAGCGTCCGGCGCATGTGCGCCTTCTGCAAGATCGTCCGCCGGCGGGGGACGATCCGCGTGATCTGTACTGACCCCCGCCACAAGCAGC
>SYGM01000066.1 GCA_005799545.1 Planctomycetia bacterium
CGCGAGTTCGAGCGCATCGGCGGCACGCGCACGCTGCCGCTGGACATCCGCGTCGTGGCTGCAACCAAGCAGCCGCTCAAGGAGCTGGTGCGCGCCGGCCGTTTCCGCGAGGACCTGTTCTACCGCATTCAGGTCGTGCCCGTGCTGCTGCCGCCACTGCGCGCGCGCACCGGCGATGTCCCGCTGCTCGCGGCGGCGCTGATCGAGCGCCATGCCCAGGGCCGCAGCTTCCGCATCCCTCGCAATGCCATGGCCTTGATGGAGCGCTACCCGTGGCCCGGCAATGTGCGCGAGCTGGAGAACGCGATCCAGCGCGCCATCGCGCTGGCCGGCGGGCAGAGCGAGCTCGCCGTCGAGGACCTCGTGCCGCTCGATCCGCGCTGGCGCGGAGCACTGGAGGCCGGCGCAGGCATCGAACCACTGCGTGCGGTGCTGCACGAGGCGGAGCGTGCGCACCTGCTGCGTGCGCTGGAGTCGACCGGTGGCCACAAGAGCCAGACCGCGCAGTTGCTGGGCATTTCGCGCAAGGTCCTGTGGGAGAAGCTGCGCGAGCACGGCATCCAGGGCGGTGAAGACGAAGAGGAGAAGGCGTGAGCGGCGCGGCGGCTCCCCTCGAGATCGATCTAGGCGGCGGGACGCTGCTGATCACCGACCTGCATCTGGATCTGGAATCGCCCGCTTCCGTGGAGCGCTTCCTGGTTTTTCTTGCGCGCGTCGAGCCCGATTGCCCCGCGCTGATCGTTCTGGGGGATCTGTTCGACGTGTGGGTGGGGCCGGCGGCCATGGGAGCGGGCGCCACGCCCGGCGTATTGGCCGCACTGCGTGCGCGCGCGCAGGCCGGCCTTGCAATCTGGATCGTGCCGGGCAACCGCGATTTTCTGCTGGATGCGCGCTTCGAGGCCGCCAGCGGTGCGCGTCTCTTGCCCGAGGGCGCACGGGCGCGATTGCCGGACGGTTCCCGTGCGCTGCTGCTGCACGGGGACACGCTGTGCACGCGCGATGTCGGCTACCAGCGCCTGCGGCGCGTGCTGCGCTCGCGGGCGGTGCGCGCGCTGGCGCCGCTTCTGCCATGGTCTCTCGCCCGTGCGATCGGCCGCCGGCTCCGCCGGGCCTCGGTGCAGGCGCTGATGAGGAAGCCCGCCGAAGAGAAGTCCATCCAGCCCGACGCGGTCGATGCGCAGCTCTGTGCGAACGGAGCGTCGCTGCTGATCTGCGGTCATGCGCACGAATTCCGCGACGAGGCACGCACGAGCGGCCGCTGGATCGTGGCAGAAGCCTTCGGCGGCCCACGCGATGTGATCCGGTTCACGCCCGCGGGGCTCGCGTTTGAGTCCAGCGGCGCGCAGCCGTAAACTCTGCGCCCGCGCATGATCATCACCATCGACGGACCGGCCGGCTCGGGCAAGAGCACCCTGGCCCGCAATCTCGCTGCGCGGCTGGGCCTGAGCTTCCTCGACACCGGTGCCATGTACCGGGCCGTGACCCTGGTGGCGCTCGAGCATGACATCGACCCGATGGATGCCGATGCCTGCGCCAGGCTGGCCGAGCAGTTGGAGCTGTCCTTCGATGCGCAGGGCCGGATCCTGATCGACGGCCGTCCGGGCGAGCCGCTGATCCGCAGCGAGACCGTGACCAAGGCCGTTTCGCCCGTTTCCGCGCATCCGGCCGTGCGGCGCGCACTCGTGCGCTCGCAGCGCGCAGAGGCCGAGCGACGCGGCGGACTCGTCGCCGAGGGACGCGACATGGGAACGGTCGTGTTTCCCAACGCCGCGCACAAGTTCTTCCTCACAGCGAGTCCGCGCGTGCGTGCACAGCGCCGCTGCCGTGAGCTCAACGCGCCGGCTCGTCTGGCGGAGATCCAAGCCGACATCGAGCTGCGGGACCATCTCGACTCTTCGCGCAAGGACTCGCCGCTGAGCTGCGCGGCCGATGCGGTGCGCATCGACACGGACACGCTCAACCCCGAGCAGGTGGTGGAAGCGCTGCTGGCTCACATCCGAAAGAGCGCGCGGGGATGACGGTTGCCACCGACAAGACGTTTGTCTACCGGTTTCTGCGCACGCTCTCATGGTGCGTGCTCAAGAGCTACAACCGCATGAGCGTCGAGGGCACGGAGCACATTCCCGCCGGCGGCGGCGTGGTGCTCGCTGCCAACCACACGACGCATCTCGACATTCCGATCATCTCCTGCATCACGAATCGGCACGTGGCCTTCGTGGCGCGTGACTCGCTCGATTCGGCGCGCTGGCTCTCGTTCGTCATGCGGCAGTGCCGCGCTGTGCTGGTCAAGCGCGGCACTGCGGACACGCGCGCGATCCGCGCCATGGTGGAGCACCTGGACGCCGGCGACTGCGTGGCAATCTACCCTGAGGGAACGCGCTCGCGCGATGGGAGCCTAGGGGAGATCAAGGGTGGCGCACTGCTGGCGGCGCGCATGGGCAAGGTTCCCATCGTGCCTGTGGGCATCTCGGGCGGCTATCGGATGATGAACCGTTCGATGTGGGTTCCGCGTCCGGCAAGAATCCGCGTCCGGATCGGGCCGGCCATCGATCCGGAGGCTCCCAACGCCCTCGAACAGCTGGAAACGGCCCTACGGACGCTCTCCGGGCAGGGCTGAGCGCCGGTTCAGGGCCCCGTTTCGGGACGCCCTGGTTGCCCCGGCGACGGCCGCCATCTACACTTTTGACCCCTTCTCCTGCCGAGAGGGGCCTGCGTGGGCCCGGTCTGTGGCCCTTTCCCCGTCCCTACCGTCCTGTTTTTCATTTCATGTCCCTCGCTTCCAAGCGCCTCAAGCAATACGAACTCCCCGCTGACGAACTGAATCGCCTGCTCAGCGCCGCCACCAGCGGCATGAGCGATTCGCAGCTCAACGACAAACTCGCCACCGCAGTCAAGGACATCAAGTCCGGCACGATCGTGCACGCGCACGTGCACTCGGTCGATGAGAAGACCGGCATGGTCGTGATGGACATCGGCGGCAAGTCGGAAGGTCTGATTCCGATCGCCGAATTCGGCGAGATCCTGCCCAAGGCGGGCGAAACGCACGAGGTCTGGTACGAGGGCATCGACGACGAGCAGGGCTCGGCCATGCTCTCCAAGCGCCGCGCCGACCGCCTGCGCGCCTGGGATCGCGTCTCGACGAAGTACAAGGAAGGCGACGACATCCAGGGCATCGTCCAGCGCAAGATCAAGGGCGGCCTGCTCGTCGATGTGGAGGGCGTCAACGTCTTCCTGCCGGCCAGCCAGGTCAACCTCCGCCGCACGCACGACATCTCCGACTTCCTCAACGAGCCGGTGCGCGCGCGCATCATCAAGATCGACACCGAGCGGATGAACATCGTCGTCAGCCGCCGCAAGCTGCTCGAGGAAGAGCGCCAGAAGAAGAAGGAAGATCTGCTCAAGGACATCACCGAGGGCCAGACCCGCAAGGGCATCGTCAAGAACATCGCCGACTTCGGCGTGTTCGTCGACCTCGGC
>SYGM01000067.1 GCA_005799545.1 Planctomycetia bacterium
GAATCCTGCCCCCGCTACCAATCACAGAGGATCCTGGGCCTCCCGTTCTCGGGGCGACTTGGGGTCCTCTGCGCGTTTGCCCGCTGCAAGCATCCGCCCTTGCGGCTCCCTGATGATGCTCCTCACGCTCCTGATGCCTGCGCTCATCGCCGCACCGGCTCTCCCCGATGACTGGGATGGCCTGCGCAGTGCGCTCGTGGCGATGGGGGATCTCAACGGCGATCGCGTGCCGGATCTGGCTCTGGCCCACCGGCCTCGGCCGTTCCTGATGGGGAATGGGCCTGGTGCCAAGTGGCCGGCGGTGGATCAGGAACCGGTGGTCTGGCTGATCAGCGGCACCGACGGTGCCCTCCTGCGCACACTGCGCGGGCCGGGGCGCTTCGGCACGCAGATGGCGTGCATCGGGGACATCGATGGCGACGGTGCGCAGGATCTTGCCATCGCCGATGGGCTGAGCACCGATCGACTCGTGCCTCGCGGGACGGTGACGCTGGTTTCCGGAGGGACCGGCTGGGAGCTTGCGCAATTGTCCGCACCCGAGGATGTGCTGGCCTTCGGCTGTGCGCTGGCCTGCGGAGTGCAGCTGACCGGCGATGAAACGCCGGACTTCGTGATCTCCGCCTATGGCGGCGCGTTCGTGTTCGATGGCGCCGAGCTGCAAGCCGTGTGGGTCTGCGAGCCGGAGGCCGGCTGCGGTCTCGCCAGGCGTCCCGCGACGGATGGCGCGCTGGTCGCCACGCTGTCGCGCTCGGGCGGAGTGCCGGTCTACGCCGGCATGAATGTCGGTGTGATCGCGGATCTCGATCGCGATGGTCTCGCCGAGCTTGCGCTCTCGACCTTTGCTGATCCTGCCTGCGGGGAAGCGGGTTCTCCGACGGATCACGCGCAGCGCGGTGGCCGGACGCGCGTGCGACCGAGTGCGGGCCAGCGCGCCGTGTTCACCGTGGAATCCAGCGCCTGGTGCACCGCATCGGGCGAGGACCTCGACGGCGATGGCGTGCCCGATTTCGTGACCACGGAGGTCAACGAGCACACGCGTGCCTGGAGCGGCGCCACGGGCCTGCGTCTCTGGGAGCGCAGCTATGACGGCGGCTACCTCTTGGCGGAGGGAGCATCCTTGAGCTTCACGAGCGATCACGACGGTGACTGCGTGCGTGATCTGCTCGTCGGGGCCAATGAGACCTTCCTCGATGCCGATTACGGTTTCGTGGCGATTCTCTCCGGGCGGAGCGGCAAGGGCATCAAGGCCAAGTGGAGTTCAGACGGCTACGGCGGCGGGGCCGATGCTGCTTCCGTGGGCGATGTCGATGGCGATGGACTCGAGGAGATCGCCGTCTGGGAGCCTGTGCCGCAACGGCTGCGGCTGCTGCGCGCAGGCGATCTGGAGCCGATGTGGAGCGTGGATGTGGCCACGCTGGCTCGGCCCAAGTAGGCCTTACTGCGGATTCGCTGCTAGACTTTTCGCCCCATGCGTTCCGCTGCAGCCTCTGAAATTCGCCGCGCGCTGCGTGTGGCGGCGGCGCTTTGGATGGTGTTCAGCGCAAGCGTATGCAGCGCAAGCGTGTGCGCGCCAGCCACTGTCGGCACCTCCGGCGCGTTGATGCCCGATGAAAAGGGTCGCGAGCTCTCCGAGCTGCTGGCGCGCTTTGCCAATCCGCGCCTTTCCGCGCCCGAGCGTGAACAGCTCATCACCGGAATCCTGAAGTGTGGCGAGAGTGGCGCCCGCGCGCTCTCCAAGCTTGCCACGCGCGAACTCGAGCGCAGCCACAAGGCGCTCGACAGCGCGCAGGAGCGTTATCTCGCGGGCTTCGAGAAGGCCGCCGTGAAGCTCGTCGCCGCGCGGCAGACGCGCGAGGCACTGGTGGAGATCAAGGAGCAGCGCGCCACCGTCTGGAGGCTGCAGGGCGGTGCGGAGCTCAGCAAGCAGGCGATTCACGATCAGGCGGACCCGGCCGTGCTGGCGATCCGCGTGGTGCTGGATGTCGATGCACAGGCCGTGCGCGAGCACAGCGCAGCCTGTGCAAAGGCGCACGCGGAATGGGAGCAGGAGCTCGCCGCCGCGCTGGAGTGGCAGGGACTGCAGCAGCGCGCGCTGGCTGCGCTGCCCGCACTTCCCGGCAGCGCTTTCGAGCCGCGTATCGACGCAAAGGCGCGTGAGCAGCTCGTGCGCGCTGAGGAGAACTGGTTGTGCACGCTGGCCATGCCGATGAGCGCCGGCGATCGGCGCGTGCTGCTGGAGAACCGTGCCATGGAATCCGCGCCCGATCTCAAGCTGGATCCCGAAGTGGGGCTGGGCGTGCTGGATCTCAATCGCCTGCGCATTCTGCTGGGCACCCACGCGCTGCTGATCGATCCCAAACTCTGCGTTGCCTCCCAGGGTCACAGCGAGGACATGCAGCGCCTGGGTTTCTTCGCCCATGAATCGCCCGTGGAGGGCAAGCGCACGCCGGGGGATCGCGCCGCCAAGGCCGGCACCAGCGGCGGGGCGGAGAACATCGCACGCGGCCAGCGCACGGCGAAGAGCGCCAACCAAGCCTGGTGGTACAGCCCCGGTCACCACAAGAACATGCTCGGTGGCCACGCTCGGATCGGTCTGGGGCGCAAGGACGACTTCTGGACCCAGATGTTCGGTTGATACGCAGGCGATGGGCCGCGCCTGCTCTGCTCGGCGTATGTCCGCTGTGCTGCCGCTGCGTCACCATGGCGGCATTCCCGGCAAAGAGGAGGGAAATCCAACCATGAACATCCAATCCATCATGTCCACCGATGTCTGCACCGCTCGTGCAGAAGACTCGCTCCAGATTCCCGCTCGCCAGATGTGGGAGCACGACTGCGGCATCGTGCCGATCGTCGACTCCCAGCTGAAGGTCGTCGGCGTGATCACCGACCGCGACATCTGCATGGCCGCCTACACCCAAGGCAAGCGCCTGTCGGAAATCCGCGTGCGCGAAGTGATCAGCAACAAGGTTGTCAGCTGCCGTCCCGAGGAAAGCTGGGTGACGGTCGCGGGCCGCATGGCGACGCATCAGGTGCGCCGCCTGCCGGTCGTCGATGGCGCCGGCAAGCTGGTCGGCATCGTCTCGATCAACGATCTTGCGCTTGCGGCGCAGGAAAAGGCCCATCCGCAGGACTTTGCCTGCCGCGAAGTGGGCAAGCTGATGGCGGAGATCTGTGCCCACCGCGTTCCGCTGCAGGCGGAGCCGGGCCTTGCGAAGAAGCTGCCCGCGCTGCTGAAGTAGGCTGTTTCAGCTGCCGACCAGCGGCACGAAGCGCACTCCCTCGAGAGACTCTTCGTGCCAGCCGTCGGCCCGCCGCATGACGCGCATCAGGCGCTGTTCCTCCGTGCGCGGTCCGATCGGGATCACCATGCGTCCGCCGATGCGCAGTTGTTCCTTCAGCGCCGGCGGGATGCGCGTTCCACCGGCCGATACGAGAATGGCATCGAAGGGCGCGCTGTCCGCCGCACCCAGCGTCCCGTCGCCGCAGCGCACTTCGACCCCGGCGAACCCCAGTCCTCGGAGCCGCTCGCGCGCCGTATCCGCGAGCGGTGCGTGGCGTTCGATCGTCACGACCACGCGGGCCAGCTCCGCCAGCAGCGCAGCGGCGTAACCCGAGCCGCAGCCGACCTCCAGCGCGCGCTCGTCGCCGGAGAGCTCCAGCAGCTCCAGCATGCGGGCCACGATCCAGGGCTGTGAGATGGTCTGTCCGCAGGGAATCGGAAACGGCCGATTCGCATAGGCCTGCTCCGCCTGAGCGGGATCCATGAACGGCTCACGCGGCACGCGAGCCAGCGCCGCGAGCACGCGCTCGCTGCGGATGTCCCCGCGCTCGCGCAAGTGCTGCACGAGCTCGTGCCGCTGCCGCTCGAACTCGCTCATCCCGCCTGCTTGAACAGATCGAGGAACCGATCTTCGAAGCGTGCGAAGACACCGAGTCGGTCGAGCTCGTGTTTGAGCGCCATGGCCTGCGCGCGGTCGGAGCGGGCCGCCGCGAACAGCTGCTCGATGTGCTCGAGGTCCTCCTTCGAGAGCGCATCGCGATCGAGTGCTTCGGGCAGTTCCTCGGCCGGCTTGGGTGCCAGATCGGGATTCTGGCGCAGGATCTCGGCCTCGATCGCCAGCGCGCGCTGCTCGAGCACATTCAGCTCCAGCGGGATGCCCGCCAGCGGCGCAAAGATGCGCAGGATCGCGGCCGCCGCGCGCGGGTTTTCGATGCCCGTCGCGAAGAAGGGCATTTCGCCCAGCAGGCAGGCACCGTCCAGCCCTTCCTGCTTGGCGATGCTGAGGAAGTAGCCGTTGAGACCGCCGATCTCGCCCTCGGTCAGCGGCAGCACGCCGCGCTCTTCCAGTTCCTTCAGGAGTTCCGGCGAGGTCGCGGCAGCGTACACGCGGGCCTGACTGCCCAGCGCCGTGCCGGCCGCCATCGCGGCGAAGGTGTACACGCGCGTCACGCCGAGCTCCTTGGCGCGCTGCACCAACTCGCGGCAGTAGGCCGCTTCGTCTGTCTTGGCCTGAGCGCCCGAGGTGACGAGCACCAGATCGCGCGGGGCTTGCGGAATGCGGGCCTCGATTAGCAGAGTGCGCGCGGGCGCATCGCTCAGGATCAGGCCACGCTGCACGAGCACGCGCGGCAGGGGCATGTGGCCGGCCAGCGCGATCTCGCGGGCCTCGCGCTCCGGAATGGACTGTGCCAGATAGCCGGCCGCCAGCTGCGCGACCGCGCCCATGCCGGGCCAGGCGGCGATCAGCCAGGGTTGACGCAGGGGAGTGGGGTTCATGCCGGATCTGTAGGACACAAGGCCGCGGTCTGGAAGCTGCGCGGCGAAACCGGGTTTGAACTTTCAGGACGGGGCTCACGGACTGCGCCCAGCCGGAGCAGGAAGATCCTGGTCACAGGGTTCCCCTCGAAGGGGCGCTCTCCTTGATTTCGAAGCGTGAAACGCGGGTCACCCAGCAGCCGGGATGAGTTTCATTTGACATCTGCCGCGCATAGGATCTGAAGCCATGGGAGTGAAGGGCAACATGCTGGCGGTGTGGATTCTGGTGTGCATGTGCCTGCCATCGCAGGCGCAGGATTCGCTCGAGAAGCAGAACGAGAACTGGATTCGGATCTCCGCGGAACGCAAGGGCAAGTCGCTCGAAGCCGCGCGTGCGGCCAAGCTGCCTCAGGATGTTCTCAACGCGGTGCGCGAGGCGCTGTCGCAGGATCCGCTCAGCAACGAGGCCTGGCGTCTGGCTGTGGAGACCGGCGGGAGCGATGCGGATGCGCGCAATTACTGGCTGCTGCAGTGGGCGCGGGCGGCGCTGCTGCCCGGGCGCAGCACGAGCCTCGATCCGGGCGGCAAGGCGCTGTTCAACGGCGATGCCGCGAAGCTGATGCAGCTGACGCAGGGCTTCGGCGTGGCGATCGATGAGCTGCTCAAGCTGGCGCGCGAAAAGGAGCGCGACGGGGCGCAGCGCAGCGATTCGCTGCTGGTCGCGTGGTGGGCGCGGCGTCTGGCACGCGATCTGGCGACAAGCAGCCCTGGTCTGCTGGCGGCGCTCGAGGCTGAGCTCGAGCCGGGTCTCAGCGTGGCGGATGCACTGCCACTCAAGACGATCAAGGCGCTGGAGGGTCTGTGTCAGCAGGGCATCAGCAGCTCGAATCCTCGGCTGGCAGTGGAAGCGGCGCGGATTCTGGCCGGGCTGGGCCGCCAGAGTGAGCTCGAGGATCGGCAGGGTCCGCTGCCGCAGGGTCTGGGCAACCTTGAAGGCAAGGCCGGTGACCTGCTGTCGCGCGCACGCGGGCTGCTCGAGTCGCGTGAAGAGGCGCCATGGACCATCGATGAGCTGCTGCGGCTTGACGGCGACGAGATCGAGGCCTTCACGCGCATGTATTCAAGCTACGGCCGCCCCGCCGTGACGCACAGCCCGCGCAACTGGTATCGCGTGGAGACCGATTGCGGCCATGGCACTTTGCTCGGCACGGCGCAGACGATCGAACTGCACCACGAGCGGCTGGCGCGCTGGTACGGAAAGGATCCGTTCGTCGGCCGGCAGGGGTTGGTGCGGATCGTCTCCGAAGCCACCGGGCTGGAATCGGAGGGTGCTCCGTTCTGGTGGGTGGGCGGCTTCCAGGGAGGCGACACGACGGTGATGCGCCTGTCGTGTCCGGGTCCGACGATTGAAGGTCTGGGTCATGGTCTGACGCATGAACTGACACACCGTTTCGATGGCGCGATCTTCCCCGGTATTCCCGCCTGGCTTGCCGAGGGCAAGGCGGTGTGGACCGGTGGAGCGTACGGGGACTCGGAGCAGATGGTGTTCGTCGACAACTACGCTTCGACGGGCGCGATGATCGATGCGCTCAACAAGGGTTACGGCGGTGTCGAGCGTCTGCGCCAGCTGATTCGCGGCGAGGTCGATGACTACCGCGACAACTACACGGCGGGTCACGCGCTGTACGTGTATCTGCGGTCGAACAAGGGCAGCGGTGACAAGCCGCGCTTCCGCGAGCTTCTGGATGGATTTCAGCAGCGCGTGGGCAGTGCCAAGGATGTGGTCGAGCTGTTCGAGAGCCTGTTCTGCGACGGCAAGGCTGGCCGGCCGGAGAAGCTCGAGAAGTTCGCCGAGGAGTGGGGTGCTTGGCTGGTCGGTTTCAGCTGGTGGGATCCCAAGCCTTGGGCCAAGGACTACGTCGGCGGCGTCGAGGGCAAGGGCAGCCCGGAGCTGTTCGATGAACCGTTGTGGGGCTGGTCGCGCAATCGCGCGGAACCGCGTTTCGGGCAGGGCCAGGCGCTGCTCGCGGGTGCGCTGCTGGCGCAGCAGGGCAAGCGCAGCGAGGCAGTCGCGGCCTGGATCTGGGCGCTGTCGGTGGATGGCCGCTGGCCGAAGATCGAAGCGGAACTCGCGCGCACGCTCGATGCCGAGGGGCGCAAGGATGCCGCCTGGTGCCTGCGCATGAGCCTCAATGGCTCGCGCGGTGAGCGCATCGGCGCGCCGAGCTTCGCCAATCTGATTCCGAAGACGCTCGCGCAGCACGCGGCACTGGCCAAGGCCAGCGCAGAGGCGCAGGCGCGCGGAGAAGTGCGCACGGCAGCGCTGCTGCGTGCGGATGCGGAGCGTCTGGGCGAGTGGCTGGGACTGGCGGAGCTCGCGCTGCCCGAAGGTGCGCGCACGAGCTTTGAGGCGCAGGAACTGCTCGATGGACCGGCGCTGCGATTGGGTGCGGAACGCTTCGAGGAACTGGGCCTCACGGGACACGAAGAGCGCCGCGCGCGCGGTCAGTGGTGCTTTGATTCCGAAGGCGATCTGGTCCTCGGCATGGACCAGCCGCCCGGTGACAAGGTTGCCACGGGCGGCGGCGCGGAAGCCGTCGATCGGGGCGCGGCCTGGCGCGATGCGGTGGCGTTCGCGCCGGAGTGGGTGCACGCCGGCAGCTACCGCATCGACTGTCGCGTGCGCTTCCTGACGAGCTACATCGGCGGTGCCATCGTCTTCGGCTATCGGGCGCGCGAGGACAACTATCGGCTCTCGTTCAGCGCGGGCGACTACGCCTACGCGATCGGCATGAAGGACAAGCGCGAGTTCGACTTCGACAAGCTGAATGTCGGCCTGTCGGGCCTGCGCGATCGCGATGGCGGCCTCAACAGCGGGCCAACCGGGGCCGGCGTGCAGTTCCCGAGTCCTCGTTCGAGCGCCTGGATCGCGCTGATCGTCAGCGGTCCGCAGGTCGAGTGCTTCGTCGACGGGCAGTTCGCCGGTCGCTACCAGACCGTCGACGGTGCGCCGATCGAGGGTCGCGTGGGCTTCGTGGCCAGCATGGGCTCGGTCGAGATCGAAAGCCCGCGCGTCACGCGTCTGGATCGGGCGCACGCGCTGGCCGGCGCGCCCGAACGGCGCTTTGATCTCGCCAGCGATGCCTCGCTGCGGCCTTGGGATGGTGTGCCTTCGACCAGCCGCGGCATTCCCTTGCACAGTCAAGGCACGCTGCTGGTGTGGATGCCCGCGCCTCAGGTCGGCTTGAGCGCCGATGGCGAAGCCGAGAAGTTCGAACGCCGTGCCTTCAAGGTGATCCGGGATGTCGGCGGCTATGTCGCGCGCATGCTGCCGACACAGCCACTGGTGCTGGCCTGGCCCGCGGATCTGCCCGCTGAAAGCAGTCAGCGCATCGACGCCGAAGTGGAGCGCGTGCTGGGTGAGGGCGTGACGCGGCTGCGGCACCGCTGGAGCTGGCGCGAGCCCGACAAGGACAGTGCGGGAGGCACCGGTTCGTACTCCACCAGTGCCTGGATCGCGTTCATCGATTCCTTCGGCTGCGTGCGCGCCGCCACTCCGCTGCTGATGGGCAAGCCGCGCGATGCGGATGGATTCGAGCGCTGGCTCAGGGTTTTTCGCGAGCACGGCAAGCCGACGCGGGATTTGCCCGAGCTGGTGCGTGCAGCGCCGGACCCCGCCAAGAAGTAAGACCGCGCGCGCGTTAGACTGTGCGGCCCATGCGCACCCTCCTTGCCGCCCTCGGCCTGTGTCTGTTGTCCGGCGACTGCCTTGCCGTTGAATCGGCGACGGCCGCCAAGCGCGCCTTCTCGATCTTCGATGTCTACCGCGTGACGCCGCTGTCGGGTCCGGAGCTGTCGCCGGACGGTCAGTGGATCGTGTACACGCAGCGCCGCTGGGATCTGGACACGATGAGCTCCTCGGGAGAGATCTGGCGCATGCGCGTCGATGGCAGCGATGCGCGCATGCTGACCCAGTCGAAGAAGGGCGACAGCAGCCCGCAATTCACGCCCGATGGCAAGTCGATCCTGTTCGTGTCCTCGCGCTCGGGTTCGAGCCAGCTGTGGCTGCTGCCTTTCGATGGCGGCGAGCCGCGCCAGCTGACCGACTTCGCGCCCGGGCTTTCCGGGCCGGTGTTCTCGCGCGACGGGCGCCACATCGCCGCCACCAGCGAGCTGTGGCCGAAGATCGGCATCGATGTCGACAAACACAAGGCCTTCGAGGCCGAGCGTGCGGCCGGCAAGCTCAACGTGCATGTCAGCGACAAGCTTCTGTACCGCCACTGGACCGACTGGGAGGACGGCAAGCTCTCACAGATCGTGCTGATCGATGCGACCAGCGGCAAAGTGCTGAAGAACCTGACGCCGGTGCCCTTCGATGCCCCTACCTGGAGCGTCGGCGGCGGTCGCGCGTACGAGTTCAGCGCGGACGGCAAGTCGCTCTACTACAACTGCAATCACGACGAGAACGCAGCCAGCTCGACCAACACCGACATCTGGCAGGTCTCGATCGAAGGCGAGATCACCGAGCGCAGCGCCCGGAATCTGACGGATGCGAACGACGGCTGGGATGGCGCGCCGCTGATTTCCCCGGACGGCAGGTTCATGGCCTACCTCAGTCAGGAACAGGCCGGCTACGAGTCGGATCTCAAGCGTCTGGGGGTGATGGAGCTCGCCACGGGCGAGACCCGCTGGCTCACGATGCGCGGCGGCTTCGATGACATGGTGGATGAGTTCGTGTGGAGCGCGGATTCCAAGAGCCTCGTGTTCCAGGCCGAGCACAAGGGGCGCACGCCGCTGTTCCGCGCCGACTTGGCGAGCGGCAAGCTCACCCCGCTCCTGACGCAGGGCTATCTCGACGGCTGGCAACTGGAGCCGGACGGCAAGGGCATCGTCTACACAGCGCGCACGATCGCTCGTCCGCACGAGATCTACCGGCTGGATCTCGGCACGCAGATGGTGCGCGCGCTGACGCGCGTGCATGAGCGCTATCTCGCTGAGGTGGATGTGCGCCCCGCGGAGGAACTGTGGATCCCGGTCGAGGGCGGCTACAAGGTGCACTGCTTCGTGGTCAAGCCGCACGGTTTTGAGGAAGGCAAGCGCTATCCGCTGGTGCTCAATGTGCACGGCGGCCCGCAGTCACAGTGGGCGGATGCCTGGCGCGGCGACTGGCAGGTTTACGCGGGCAAGGGCTGCGTCACGGCCTTTTGCAATCCCACCGGCTCGACCGGCTACGGTCAGGATTTTACCGATGCGATTCAGCGCGACTGGGGCGGCCGAGTCTTCCGCGATCTGATGCATGTAACGGACGCGCTGGAGAAGCTCTCCTACGTGGACCGCGAACGCATGGGGGCCATGGGCTGGTCTTACGGCGGCTACATGATGATGTGGATGCAGGGCCACACCGATCGCTTCCGCTGTCAGGCCGCGATGAT
The DNA here is from genome assembly GCA_005799545.1 of Planctomycetia bacterium. Lineage (GTDB taxonomy): Bacteria > Planctomycetota > UBA1135 > UBA1135 > SYGM01. Next base: position 10,189 of record SYGM01000067.1, read on the forward strand.
GGGCCTTTACGATCTGCCCTCGTTCTACGGCAGCACCGAGGAACTGTGGTTCCCCGAGAGCGATCTGGGCGGCACGCCCTGGACCAGCGAGCACTACCGGATGTGGAACCCCAGCGCGCATGTGAAGAACTTCCAGACGCCGGCGCTGGTGGTCACGGGCATGCTCGACTTCCGCGTGCCCTACACGCAGAGTCTCGACTATTTCACGGCCCTCCAGAAGCAGGGCGTGCCCTCGCGGCTGGTCGTGTTTCCCGATGCGGGGCACTGGCCCGGCTGGCAGGAGATGCTGTTCTACTACAACGCGCATGTCGACTGGTTCCATCAGTACCTCGGCAGCGATGCGCCCGAGCGCTCCGTGCTGGAGTGGGCGGAGAAACGCGGCGTGAAGGTGCCTTGAGTTGACGCTCGCTCTGCTGGCCTGCGTCGCGCTGACGTTTCAGAAGCCGTCCAAGGACGGTTCAGATGAGTTCTTCGCGAAGGGCGAGATCCACACGCTGCGACTGTCGCTGAGCGAGGAGGCGCAGGCGGCACTGCGCGAGTCGCCGCGCGAGTATGTGCCCTTCGAGCTCTGGGTGGACGGCAAGCTCTTCGCCTCCGGAGGGGGACTCAAGCTCAAGGGCGCGGCGGGCAGCTTTCAGGGATGGGATGAGCGGCCCGCGCTGACCCTCAAGCTCGACAAGTTCGACGGCAAGGAACTGTTTCACGGTCTGGAGAAGTTCCACCTCAACAACTCCGTGCAGGATGAGAGCTTCCTGTGCGAGTGGCTCGGTTCGGAGCTCTTCCGCGGACAGAACTACCCTGCCGCGCGCGTGCAGCATGCGCTCGTCGAGCTCAACGATCGCAAGATGGGCCTGTACGTGCTGAAGGAGGGGTTTGACAAGCGCTTCCTCGCGCGCTGGTTCGAGAAGACCGACGGCAACCTATACGACGGTGGGTTCTGTCAGGATGTCGACGTGGAATTGGAGCTGGACTCCGGCAAGGGACCGCAGGACCGCAGTGATCTCGCCCTGATCGCTCAGGCCTGCCACAACCCCGATCTCGTGCAGCGATGGAGCGCGCTGGAGCCGCTGATGGATCTGCCGCGACTGACCCGCTTCATGGCGCTGGAGCTGATGCTGGTCCACTGGGACGGGTACACGACCAACAGCAACAACTACCGCCTGTACTTCGTGCCCGGAGGCAAGGCTGTGTTCCTGCCGCACGGCATGGACCAGCTGTTCGGCGATCCCTGGGGCACGGTGCTCGACATGCCTGCGCCGCTGGTGTCCTCCTCGGTGATGAAGAAGCCCGAGTGGCGCAAGCTCTACCGCAAGGAGCTCAAGGAGCTGCTGCCGTCCTTCGATCAGCGCACGCTGCTGCGGAAGGTGGATCCTGTGCAGGATCGCATTCAGGATGCGCTGCGCCGCCACGACAAGGAACTCGCCCAGGCGCAGGCGGATCGTTTCCGTGAACTGTTCGAGCGCGTGGGGGAGCGCCATCGGCATCTCGCGGAGGAGGTCAAGGCACCCGAGCCCAAGCCGCTGCAGTTCAAGCCTGGCATTGCCGTCAAGCTGCGCAACTGGCGTCCGCACTCCGAAGTCGAGGATGCGAGCATCGAGGAAGTGTCTCAGGATCGTGCCCAGTGGATGGTGGTGCGCACCGGCGCGAGCGGTCGCTGCATCGCAGGCTGGCGGCGGGGTGTGCTGCTTGAGCGCGGCAAGTACAAGTTCGAGGCGCTCGTCAAGACCGAGAAGGTCGAGGCGCTGAGCGAGGAAGACGCGCCTGCCAAGGGTGCTGCCGTGCGGATCAGCGGCGAATCCGCCGGGCGTGATCTGCTTGGCAGTGCCACCAAGATCCTCAGCTTCGAGTTTGAGGTCGCCGAGGAAGCCCGTGATGTGGAGCTGGTGATTGAACTGCGTGCATCGCGCGGGGATGCGCAGGTTCGCATGGATTCCATTCAGCTGACCCGCCTGCTGGGTGGTTAGAATCCCACCGACATGATCCCGGGACTCGAGCAGATCTTCGCCAGTGATCAGAGCATCGACTTCGTGAGCGCGCTGGGGCGCCTGTGTGCGGCCCTGGCTCTGGGGCTGTGCGTCTGCGGAGTGCATGCGCTGGTGAAGCGCCATCGCGCAGGACGCCCGCCGGCGGCGCTGCGCGGCACGCTCGTGCTGCTGACCGTGCTCTTGTGCCTCACCACGATCGTGGTGGGCGACAACATCGCCCGCGCCTTCAGCATCGTCGGTGCGCTCTCGATCGTCCGATTCCGCACCGTCGTCGAGGACACGCGCGATACCGCCTTCGTGATCTTCGCCGTGGTGATGGGCCTGGCGGCCGGCGCCGGCTATCTGCTGGTGCCCCTGTTGGCTTTGCCGATCGGTGCGGCCGCCGCACTGCTGTTTGGCGGCAGCACCACCACGCTGGTGCTGCGCTCCCAACTGGTTTTCGGCGGCTGGGAGCTGGTCGAGCAGATCTTCGTGCGGCATGAGGCCCGTGCTGCGCTGCTCGGCAGCCATCTGCGTCGGTCCGCCGGCGAACAGGAGCGCAGCTACGAGGTCACGCTGCGCTCGGAAGCGCAGACGCGGGCTCTGCTGCTCGAGCTCGCCGGCGTCGAGGGTGTCGTGGCTGCGGAACTCAAGCGCGGCTGACCCGCGGCATCAGGCGCCGACGATGCCCAGCGGCGCGCGACGACGCCAGGCTCCGCGCGTGAAGTCCGGGATCTTCTGCGACTCGCCGTTGTTGGCCACGGAGCGGCCGCTCAGCGGACCCACGACGCTCCAGGCTGCGGCATCGTAGACATCCATGTCCATCGCTTCGCCGTTGCGCAAGCATTCGATGAGGCGCAGATCTTCGAGGTAGTCCATGCCGCCGTGCCCGGCGCCCTTGGCGTTTTCCTCCTGCGCCTTCCACAGCGGGTGATCCCACTGCTTGAGGTACTTGTCCCAGCTCTCCCAGGCGTGACCGGGGGAGACGCCTTCGATGTAGATGCGGTGGGGGTAGCCCTGGAAGATCGCCTTGGTCCCCTGCACTCCGAGGATGCGACTGTAGGGGCGCGGGTTGTCGCAGTTGTGCGCGAGGTAGATCGTGCAGCCGTTGACCGTGCGGATCAGGGAGACATTGACATCGCCCAGCACGAACTTCTCGTCGCGGCGCGGGTCACCTTCGGGGAAGTTCTCCTTGGCGAACAGCTCCAGACCGCGCGTCTTGCTCGAGGCGGAGTTGATCCATTCGAACTGATCGCCCCGATTGACGTTCATGCACTGCGCGATCGGGCCGAGACCATGCGTGGTGTACAGGTTCTCGTTGCGCTTCATGGCGTGGTGGCGACGCCACAATCCCTCGCCGTCGGTCGAGAACTTGATGTCGCGCAGGTCGTGGAGATATCCGCACTCGCCATGCAGCAGCTCGCCGAAGACGCCCTTGCGCACCATGTGCAGGATCATCATCTCGGGCCGGTCGTAGCAGCAGTTCTCCATCATCACGCAGTGCTTCTGCGTGGCTTCGGCGGTCTCGACCAGCGCCCAGCAGTCATCCACCGTGTAGGCGGCGGGCACTTCGGTCGCGCCGTGCTTGCCGTTCTTCATGGCAGCGAGCATCACCGGCACGTGCCATTCCCATGGGGTCGCGGTGAACACCAGGTCGAGGTCTTCCTCGGCGCACATGCGCTCGAAGTCGGTGGGGCCGCGCGAGTAGCCGATCGGCCGTGCGAAACCCGCCTTCTCGACCTGATCCTGCACGCGTGCGACCTTCGACTCGACGATGTCGCACACCGCCGCGATGCGGCAGCCGGGGATGCGCAGGAAGTTGTTGACATGCGCGGAGCCCATGCCGCCCACACCGACGAAGCCGATACGCACCTCGGGGATCTTCGGCGCACGGAACAGTCCATCGCCCTGCTGCAGGAAGGCCGCACCCGGGCCAGAGTGCGAACGGCTGCTCTGGCAGGAGGAAACCAGTGCGCCGAGACCTGCGGCTGCCGTCCAGCCGAGGAAGTCACGCCGTGTGGGACCGGATTGGAAATGGTTCATGGTTGCTTGCGCTCCGAAAGGTTCTTGAGCATCTCGCGCACATCCGCTGTTCCGCGGATGGCCACATAGATGGTGATCGTCGAATACCAGATCACGACGGCGGCCGTGACGAGCCACCAGAGGAAATGGCCGTGGGTTTCCAGCATGATTCAGTGCCTCGCTTGCGGCTTCAGCAGCGATCCGACGATCATCGCGGCCGCCGCACCAGCGAAGGCCAGAATGCCCGACAGATGCGGACCGATCGCCGCACTGATTTCCTTGGTGGACTCGAGCTTGCTCAGCACGAGGAAGGCTGCAGGGAAGAACGCGCCGGCGATGATCGCGCCCGCGGCGCCCCATGAGTTGGCGCGCCTCCAGTAGCAGCAAGCCACCAGCAGCACCGACATGCTCGCCAGATAGATCGAGCCCGTCAGCGTCAGGTAGTCCCAGAGATCACCCTCCATCTGATACCAGAGGCCGTAGAACAGCAGGAACACGCCGATCAGCGCCACGATGGTGCGGTTGAGCAGCAGTCCCTTCTTCTCGGTCCAGTTCTTCCAGCGGAAGGGGGCGACGATGTCGTTGTAGATCACGCTGGCCCAGGTGAGCATGTACGAGGAATCGGTCGACATGTCGGCGGCGAGCATCGCGGCGACCAGCAGGCCCATCATGCCGATCGGCACGAAAGTCGCGAGGAAGGTAGGCATTGCGTAGAGCGACGAATCGGTCGAAGACAGGCCGCCGGGGAGATTCTGCAGCGCCAGCGGCGCCAGCGTCGCCAGTGCCGCCATGCCCCAGATGCCCGGGATCAGGAAGCGGCACACGAAGAAGAAGCTGGTGCGGGTGAAGACCTTTCCGCCCGTTGCGGAGTCCTTGGCCGCCAGAACGCGTGCGATGACTGTCTGCCAGGTGAGGGTCGCCGCAGTGTTGAGCAGCAGCTGGAACAGCACGTACTTCCAGCCGAGCTCGGGGTGGATGAAGGGGTTGAAGCCGCCGGGGCCGATCTTGGTTTCCACCGTGCCCACCAGAGTTCCGAAGCCGATCTGCCACAGCACCAGCACCGTGACCGCGATCAGTCCCAGGCTCATCACGATGAACTGCAGGAAGTCCGTCACGAGCACCGAGAGCATCCCACCGAGGATCGTGTAGACGGCCACCAGCAGCAACAGGCCGGTCATCGTCCACTCGAGGTTGTCCGGATTGAGGCCCGCCACCACGACGAGGAACTCGCCGCCGATGCGCAGGAAGACTCCCATGTTCAGCAGGCCGCCGAGCACGATCACGATGCCCGCCGCCCGCCGGATGCGGGGTCCGAACTTCTGCTCGAACAGTTCCGGCAGCGTGCGCGCGCCGGACTCGCGCAGGGGGCGGATGCAGAAACCCGTCATGCCGATCACGAGCATCGCGATCGCCTGGCATATGCCGGGGGTCGCGCCAGCAAAGCCGTACTTGTAGCCCGCCTGCGCCGTGTACATGCACGTGATCACGCCGAACTCGGTGGCCGCCAGCGATGCGACGCCGAGGTAGACATTCATCTCGCGGCCCGCCACGAGGAAGTCATCCACTCGCGACACGTAGCGACGGACGGCGAGGCCCGCCAGCATCGTCACCAGAAGGTAGATGCCGACGATCGGACCGTCGACCAGCCAGTCAAAGTGGGTCATGCGGAAGACTCCGGAGGGGGAGCACCGACTCTACCCCCGGACGCCCCGCCTCCCAACTGCCCAAGGAGGAAAAAAGGGGCTATCCTGTGCAGCATGCGCCGTGTGCCCCTCGAAGTCTGCGTCGACACGATCGAAAAGCTGCGCGCCGCCCAGGCGGGCGGTGCCGCTCGCATCGAGTTGTGCTCGCGGCTCGATCTCGACGGACTCTCGCCCGATGAGGACCTGCTCGAGGAGGCCCTGCTGATCGCGCGCGTGCCCGTGCATGTCATGGTCCGACCGCGCCACGGCGGCTTTGAATACTCGGCAATCGAGTTTCAGCGTCTGCTGCGCGAAGTTGATGAGCTGCGCGGGCGGCGCGAGGTGGCGGGTGTTGTGGTCGGCGTGCTCCAGCGCGGCTCGCGCATCCACATCGATCAGCTGCGCGAGCTCGGACTCGCCGCGCGCCCCAAGTCGATCACGTTCCACCGCGCTTTTGATCAGATCCAGAACCGCTATGCGGCGCTCGAGGAACTGTGCGAACTGCACATCGACCGTTTGCTGACCTCCGGCGGCGCCAAGACCGCGTGGGAGGGGCGCGAGGAGCTGCGCGAGCTGATACGGCGGGCCGGTCAGCGCCTGATCGTGATGCCCGGAGGCGGCGTGCGCGCGCACAATGCCGCCGAGCTGCTCGCCTTCACCGGAGCGAGCGAGCTGCACAGCTCGACGGTTTTTCAGCTCGAGCCGGCTTCCGGCGGCTAGTGCGAGTCAGTCCTTGCCGGCGGGACTTGCCGCTCCCGGCTTGGCCTCGCGCGCCTTGCGCGATTCCTGAATCGACCAGTCCAGTCCGCCGAGCAGGTGCTTCTGGAAGCGCTCGTCCTGCCAGACCTCGGGCCGATGCCCCAGAGCCGTGTAGAACAGGCGCCCCTTCTCGACCTTGCGCGTCCACGACAGCGCATAGTCCTTGTCGGCGCGCTTGCCCTTGGCGACATCGATCGAGCTGGTGTCGAGCGAGAGCAGCACCGCGAGCGGCTTGCGCTCGAAATTGCGGAACTGATAGATCTCGTCGACGATCTCGAAGCTCTTGCCCAAATGCGCCGTGGCAGGATGCTGAGTGTCTTCGCAGGTGACGCGCACCTTCTCGTGCCAGGGGTGGCCGTCGAAGGCGCCGCCGATGATCGCCTGATAGGGTTCGTACTGATAAAGCGTGTCCGTGGCGCAGTGCACGCCGACGAAGGCCTTGCCGGACTTCAGCCAGTCGATGAACTCCTTGCGCTGCGCGTCGGGGATCGGGAGCTCACCCGTGGTGTAGAACATCACGGCGTCGAAGCGCGCCAGCTCGGCGGCCTTGATGCGCGTGCAGTCCTGCGTGCAATCGACCTCAAAGCGGCCCTTCGAGAACTCCACCATGCAGGCCTCGGCGAAGGCCAGCTGCTCGGGCTTTTCGCGGCGCACGACATCGTGCATGAAGCCAGCCGAGTGCGTCAGGAACAGCACGCGCGGGAGCGCCCGGGGCGTATCCGGAGCCTTGTCCTGCGAAACCGCGGTCGCGATCAGTAGCGCGGAGCAGAGCAGCATCATCGCAGGAACTCGATCTTGCCCTGAGGCAGCAGGTAGACGATCAGCATCGTGCCGCCGGAAACCGTCGGCACGTGCTGCGATTCCGGCGGAAACACGACCCAGCCGGCCGGTTGACCGTCAAAGCGCGGATCCCCCTCGAGCGGAACCGCGAAGTTGATCTCGCCGCCGGGGTGACGGTGCAGAGGACCCGGGCCGTTCATCACGACCACATCGATAGAAAAACCCAGCGACTCGTCCGTGGCCTTGGCCACGCGTCCCCAGCGCACCGGCAGCTCACCGTTGGTGGCGAGCTTGCCTTCGGAATAGAGCCGGATCAGCTCGCGCGACAGGGCCTGCGCGGCAGGGCTCGCGGGATCCAGACGCCGTGCAAGCTCGGCGCGGGCGGCGGAGGGTGTGGAGAGCTCGAGTCCCTGTGCGGCCTCGAGCAGCGGTCGAAAGGTCGAGATCATGCGCGGAGCATAGCACTGCGCGGCAAGGCCCGCTGCCGGTCGCTAGAATCCCCGGCACGGATGTCGACGCGCACGCGCCTCCTGCTGCACGCGCTGGCAGGTCTGCTCCTGACGGGGTTGACCTGCGCGCGCTGGTGGGGCATGGGCCCGCTCGGTGAAGACCTGCTCCTTGCACACGATCCGCAGTCTGCGCTGGCGCTGCTCTCAAGCTTGGGTCGCAGCAGTTTGGAGCTCTCCAGCTCGCTGTTCGGACCGCTGACGCCGGAGCCGGCGCTGGTCTGGAATCTGCTGCGGCTGGAAAACATGCTGCTGCTGCTGGGCTCCGGCTGGCTGTGCGCGCTGCTGCTGGCCCGCAGCGCGGAGCCATGGCTCGGCGCGGAGGCCGCGCGCGCCGTTCTGCGCACCGGAGTGCTGGTGTTGCCTGCGAGCGCATTCATGCTCCTGCATGGCGCGCATGTGCTCGCACGCGGTGAGTGCCTGGCCCTGTTCTGTTCCATGGCATGCGCGCTGTTCTATCTGCGCTCGCGTCAGAGCGGGGGCACGGCGGGCCTGCTGGTCGCGGCTCTGCTGGCGCTGTGCGCAGGCGCGAGCGGGCACGCGAGCTTCGGATTGCCCGTGCTGATCGGTGCGTTGGAATGGCTCAGTGCGCGCAGACATCGCAAACCCTCACACCAGTGGCGCACCAGCTTGATTGCGCTGCTCGTCTTCGGCGTGCTGCGCACGGGCGCGGCACGCTGGGCCGGCGAGCAGTGGGTGCTGGAGGAGAGCGGAGCGCCGGCGCTCGCCCGCGGCCTCGCCGCGCTCGGCCGCAGTCTTGCGCCGCTGGACTCGGGCACGGATCTGATGCGCACGCTGGCGGCCGGCGTCCTCGTGCTCGCAGCCCTGCAGCCGATGCTGCTCTCGGCGCGCACCGCGCCGCGCACGTGGGGACGCTTCGCGCTGGCCTGGCTCGCCGTCACGGCCACGGTGCTGACCGGAATCCTGTGTGTGCCGGCCGAGCAGCGCCTGCAGCCTTGGTATCTCGAGCTGCTTACGCCCAGCATCCTGTTCACCGCCGGGCTGTGCGTGGCGATCAGCGCGCGCGGTGGCTGGCGTCGCGCGGTCCTGCCCTGGCTGCTCGCGCTGGGAGGACTGTGGGTCGCGGGGCCGCTGCTGGATGTTCCGCAGCGCGATCGCGCCGCGCTCGAGCATCTGCGCGCGCGTGTGGACTCGGAGTTGCCGCGTGCGGCGGCGGCGGACTGGGCGCTGACGGGACTGGAGTCGCAGCGCTGGGCGCTGGGCAGCATCCCGCGCCGACAGCGCGAAGACCTGCTCGCCGCGTGGCTGGGCCTCTCCACCCGCGTGCACTGCCTCAGCGAGACCGAGTTGCTGCGCTGGGCCGACATGGATGCGTTCCCCGAACGTCTGCTGGTGCTCGACGTGAGCGGCTCGGCGCGCCTGCTCGTGCGCGCGCCCTCCGCCGATCGCCTGTTCTGGCGCGAGTCTTCGCGCTCTCCGCAGGTGCTCGATCTCGATCCTCGCCTGCATCGGGCCGTGCGACTCGTCGCGCGCGCCGGCACGCCCACCGAACGCGCGCCGCAGCTCTTCTTCCGCGCCGAGGGCACGGACCAGCCGGTCAGCTGCACGGGCATCTGGCTTGCGGGCGAAGAACCACCGGTGGCTTGGTTCGAGCTCTCACGCGAGCCCCGCTGGATGCTCGCCGAGCGCATTCGCCGCATCTGGGCCGAGGGCGATCTGACGCAGGTCACGAGCGCTGAGGTGCTGCGCCCGTGGGCAGAGCCCAAAGGCCACAGGACCGAGCCGAAGGGCAGCGGCGTCGCGTGGTTCTGGGTCGCCTGGGACCCCGCCTCTCGGCGGGTCATCGAGCAGGCGCTCGCCAGCCCTGAGGCAGCCTGTCCGCCGACGCCGCCCGGCGGCGAGGCCTGGCGCGAGTGCCGCCTCGCCGGGCTGCGCATCGCCCGCGAGAAGCTCTGATAGGGCTGCCGCTTGGCAGGGTGGGGGTGCAGAGGGGACAATCCCGCCCCAACGCATGTCCACTCCCTCTCAGCCCACGCGGCCCCAAAAGAGCCTCGACAGCTTTCCCAATCCGCATCCGGCGAATGACTACGAGGTGCGCTTTGAGTGCCCCGAGTTCACCTGCCTGTGCCCCAAGACGGGTCAGCCCGATTTCGCGAGCTTCCACATCCGCTACACGCCGGACGAGCGCTGCGTCGAACTGAAAAGCCTCAAGCTGTACCTGTGGTCGTTCCGCGACGAGGGCCATTTCCACGAGGATGTCACCAACCGCATCCTGTCGGATCTTGTGCGCGCGATCGAGCCCAAGCGCATGTTGGTCGTCGGCGATTTCTACGTGCGCGGGGGCATCCGGACCGTGGTAGAGGCCCGACATCCCTCCCGCGGGGCCTATCCGGATCAGCCCTGGGAGCCCGAGCTCGCGCCCCGCAGCGCCTCCGCCCGGGGGGCCTCGTAGCGGCAAGTCGCATTCTGAAGTAGGATTTCACAAGGTGTGTACCCGGTCCGCCCCTCACTGCATATGCTCGGAAAAGTCTTCCTCAGCTGTCTGACAGCGGCTCTATGCCTTCCGGGTGCGATGGCCTCGCCTCAGGGTGGCCCGCTGACCAACGCGGACATCCCGCGCGACAACCAGAAGGGCCGCTACCTCAACTTTGAGCGCGGGCAGTTGACGCCGATGTGCCTGTCCGGAGACGGCACGAAGCTCTACGCCCTGCACTCGGCGGGCGCCCGTCTGGTGGTGTTCAATGTCCCGCAGCACGACAAGCTGATGGAGATCCCGATCGGCATCGGCGCGGTTTCGCTGGCGCGCCGTCCGGGCACCGAAGAGCTCTGGGTCGTCGACTCGCTTGCCTCCAGCGTGATGGTGGTCAAGCCGGCCACGGCCAACATCATCCGGACGATCCGCGTTGGCGGGCAGCCGCACGGCATCGCCTTCACCGACAGCGGTGACCGCGCGTACGTGACCTGCGCCGGCGTCGACCGCGTGGATGTGCTCTCCACGGCCAGCTACAGCGTGGTGCAGTCGATCCCGATCCCCGTGCGCGAGCCGCGCGGCATCGTCTGGACGAGCGGCAAGGCCTGGCTGGTTTCGTTCCTCTCAGGCAACAACACTGCGCCGGCGGGCACGATCAGCGATCCCAACCACGTGACCAGCGTCAAGAAGGTCAGCGGGCCCAACGTGATTCCGCTGCCCGACCGCGACCTGCTCGCGATCACGACCTCGCCCACGCCGGGTCAGGACGCACTGGATGCCGCCGCGACACGCACGGGTCTGGGCACGACGCTTTTCAGCGTCACCCTGCGGCCTGGCACGACGCAGCTTTGGATTCCCAACACCGAAGCGCTCAACGACGTGCGCGGTGAGAAGAACTTCATCGCCGGCCAGGTCGTCCGCAACCGCATCAGCGTGGTCGATGTCTCGGGCGGCCAGCCGCCGGTGATTCTCGATCTTGACGCGATCGCACCGAGCGACCGCAAGTGCGCGCAGCCCACACACGTCGCCTTCTCACCCGACGGATCGCGCGCTTTCGTCAGCGCCTTCGGTTCCGATGCGGTGGTCGTGTTCGACGTAGGCGCCGGCCCGAGCCTCAGCTGGCGCGGAGCCTGGGACATGCCGCCCAAGCAGGAATACCCGCGCGGCTCGGGTCCGCGGTATCTGCAGCTGAGCGCCGATGGTGGACTGCTGTACTGCTACAACCGCGTCGATGATTCCGTCGGACAGATCGTGCTCGGCAGCTTGCCCTCCGCGATTCCGTTCGCGGCCAGTGCGCCGGTGCCGGCCGGCATGGGCTTCGTCGGCGTGACGGACGAAGAGCGCCTTGGCCGCCACCTGTTCGCCAATGCCAAGTTCTCGAAGTCGCAGACCTCCTCCTGCGCTTCCTGCCATATCGACGGTCACACCGACGGTCTGGCCTGGGACCTCTCGGGCTTCCTCGATCCGGAAGGCACGCCGAACAATCAGCTGACCTACGGTATGGACGTCAAGGGGCCGCTGGTGACGCAGAGCACGCGTCGCATGCAGGACACCGGCCCGTACCACTGGCGCGGCGAGAAGCACACGCTCAACGATTTCCAGGGGGCATTCCCCAACCTGCTCGAAAATCAGGTCAGCGGCCAGACCGCCGAGATCGGCCCGGACTTCCAGTACCTGCGGCACTACCTGCAGCATCTGATGTATCCGCCGAACCCGCGCGCGCAGCTCGATCGGCAGTACACGCCCGATGAGCTCGCCGGTGCCAACATCTTCCTCACCAAGCCTGTGCTCGGAACGCTGACCTGCGCCTCCTGCCATACGCTGCCGCTGGGCACGCGCGGCGAAGTGGTGCCCGAGGTGGTGCAGGGCGTCCTGCGCACCGTGGACGTGCCCGCCATGCGCGGCGTGGGTGACAAGCTCGCGGCGGTGCACAACATCGGCGGCGAGTTCGGACGCCGCACGGAACTGGGAGCGGGTCTTTCGCACGGCGGAGCGATCGCCACGCTGCGCGATGCGATCCTGCGCAACGATCCGCAGACCGGCCTGCCGACCTTCAACCTAACCCCGCAGGAAGTCGGGCAGGTCGCGGCCTTCCTCAACGCCTTCGACTCCGGCCTCGCGCCGTCCACCGGCTACGCCGCAACGGCGCACAGCGGCAACATCGCGAGCTTCGCCTCGACCACGCTGGCCTACCTCAAGCAGGAGGCCGAGAAGGGCAACTGCGATCTGGTTTACTACCGCAGCCCGCGCGTGCTGCACGGCGGCAGCGTGCTGCTGCTGACCGGCCGCTACGATCCGGCGACGCAGACCTGGCGCAGCGCCGCCAAGTCGGCTCCCGCGATCTCCGAGGCGCTGCTGATGTCGGAGGCCGCAGGCAACCGGCCGGTGACCTTCGTGGGCCTGCCGCTGGGCATGGGACTCACGCACGGGCTGGATCGCGACTGCGATGGCATGTGGGACTTGGACGAGTGGCGCAAGGGCACCAACCCGGAAGAGGAAGACAGCGATTCGGACGGCTATCCGGATGGCTATGAGACGCACTGGAACATGAGCCCGCTCGCGGCCGACAGCTCGAGCCCCGACATGGTTCCGCCGAGCCTTGCAGGCCCGGTCAAGCTGGTCTTCGCTACGACCAACACGCTCAAGTTCGAGTTCAAGGTCACCGAGCAGTGCAAGGCCTACATCTCCTACAACGGCGGCTACATCGTGCAGCGCCTGCCGCTGGGGCCGCCCAGTTGGGACGATGAGTATCAGGTCACGCTCGACGGACTCGAGCCGGGCATGAACCACACGATCTCGATCCAGATGCGCGATCCGGCCGGACACATCTCCACGGACTCCACGGCCGTTTTTCAGACGCTGCCGCTGTTGTTCGGGGCGCCCGCGCGCGTGGCGCAGATCCAGCTCAATCTGGTGCCGGGCCAGACCAATCAGCTGCAGGCCCTGGTCGACCTCAAGACCGGCAACGCCGGCGCGGGCGCGGGCTACGTCGTCAAGGGCTCGCTGTACCGCGTGCTGTTCGGCGGCGGGCTCTCCATGCTGTCCAACAACGCGCTGGGCCTCACGAATGCCGCAGGTCAGGCGAGCTTCAATTTCGCGCTGCCCGCGCCCGTTCCGGGCCAGGTGGGCATGCTGATCTTCGTGGTCAACGATGTCGCCGTTCCGATCGGAGCGCCGGCCTGGGTGCTGGCGGAGAACGAACTCTCCAACGCGGCGGTCGCCTACTGAGCGCGCAGCCTGGCGTAGCCGGGCTTGATGGCATTGAAGATGATCGCGCAGCGCTCGTCGTAATGCGCGAAGGCGCTCTTCATGCCGTTGATGGCGAGCTTCTCCAGCGCGTCGAGTCCCAGACCGAAGTGCTGCGCGGCCAGCAGGTACTCATCGGTCATCGTCGTGCGACTCATCAGGCGGTTATCCGTGTTGAGCGTGACGCGAAAGCCCTTCCTGAAGTAGTGGGGGAAGGGATGTTCGGCCAGCGAGGGTGCCGCGCCGGTGTGAATGTTGGAGCTGAGGCAGATCTCAATCGGCACGCGGTGGTCGAGCACATACTGTGCCAGCGGCCCCATGCTCAGGACCCGGCCTTCGTGGATCACCATGTCTTCAATCAGGCGCGTGCCGTGTCCGATGCGGTGCGCGCCGCAGTACTGCAGCGCCTGCCAGATGCTCTCGGGCCCGAAGCTCTCGCCGGCATGGATCGTGATCGAGAAGTTCATGCGCTTGGCGAGCTGGAAGGCATCGATGTGGTGCTTGGCCGGATGCCCCGCCTCCTCGCCCGCGAGATCAAAACCCACGCAGCCGCGGCTGCGCCATGCCACCGCGAGCTCCGCCATCTGCATCGAGAGCATCGAGGACAGATTGCGCATCGCGCAGACGATCAATCCGACGCACACGGGGTATTGCGCCATGCCGCGCTGGAGTCCGCGCGTGACCGCTTCCATCACCCCGTCGAGCCCCAGGCCCCCCTGCGTATGGAAATGCGGGGCAAAGCGCACCTCCGCGTAGACCACGCCGTCCTGCGCCATGTCCTCGACGAACTCGAAGGCCACGCGCTCCAGCGCCTGCGCCGTCTGCATCAGCGCAATGGTGTGCCGGAAGCCCTCGAGGTACAGCGTCAGACTGCCGCGGTCGGCGCCGCGCGCAAACCACTCGGCCAGTGCCTGCGGGTCCTGCGTTGGCAGCTCGCCGTAGCCGCAGTCGCGCGCGAGCTCGACCAGGGTCTGCGGGCGCAGTCCGCCGTCGAGGTGCTCGTGGAGCAGGACCTTGGGGGCGCGGACAACCAGATCGCGCGAAAGAGGCTTGTTCATGGGTGAAATCCGGATGGCGGAATCTAAGCCTTTGGGGGCGAGAATGCCAAGGCGTAGACTGACGCCACGTTTTTCTCCGGATACTGCTCACAACCGCACTCCACCGTGACCCGCCCCGTACGCGTTCGTTTTGCTCCCAGTCCCACCGGCAAGCTGCACATCGGCGGTGCCCGCCCCGCGCTGTTCAACTGGGCCTACGCGCGGCGCCACGGCGGCGTGTTCCTGCTGCGCATCGAAGACACGGATCCGGAGCGCTCGACCAAGGAGTACGAACTGGCGATCCTCGACGGACTGCGCTGGCTGGGCATTCATTGGCAGGAAGGCCCCGATGTGGGCGGCCCGCACGCGCCTTACCACCAGTCGCAGCGCATCGAGCGCCACAAGCAGCGCGCCCGTGAGCTGTCTGCCATGGGCCGCGCCTACCCGTGCTTCTGCAGCAGGGAGCGGCTCGAGGAACTTGCGCAGCGGCAGGAAGCGGCCAAGGAGCGCCAAGGCTACGACGGACTGTGCCGCAGACTCGACTCTCAGACGGTCGCTCAGCGCGTGGCGGCGGGGGAGCCGCACACGCTGCGCTTCGCCGTGCCTGCCGGCGCCACGGAGTTCCACGATCACATCCGCGGACCCATGCGCTTCGAGAACCACGAGGTCGAAGACTGGGTCATGGTGCGTTCCGACGGCAACCCGACCTACAACTTCGTCGTGGTCTGCGATGACATCGACATGCAGATCAGCCTGATCATGCGCGGCGAAGAGCACCTGATCAACACGCCCAAGCAGGTGCTGCTGTACCACGCCTTCGGCGCGGCATTGCCGGAGTTCGCGCACCTGCCGCTGATGCTGGGCACGGACAAGAAGAAGCTCTCCAAGCGCACCGGCGATACCTCGCTGCAGGACTATCGAGACAAGGGCTTCCCCCCCGAGGCCGTGGTCAACTTCCTGTGCCTGCAGGGCTGGGCCTTGAGCGGTTCGCAGGAGATCTTTTCGGTCGAGGAACTGGTCGCCAACTTCGAGATCAAGGATGTCAACAAGGCCGGTGCCGTGTTCGACATCGAGAAGTTTCTCTGGATGGCGGGCGAGTACATTCGGCGCGACAGCGTCGAGCGCGTCGCGGAGCGCTGCGCGCCGCATGTCGTGCGTGCGGGACTGATGAGCGCGGAGGATTTGGCCGGCAGGGCGGACTGGTTCCGCTCGGTGGTGAGCCACGAGAAGGAGCGCATCCGCACCTACGGTGAGCTGCCGGCGCGCATCGAGTACCTCTTCGTCGCCGATGAGAAGCTGGTTTACGGCGAAGACGCCGAGAAGAACGCGCGCCGCCATGCCAACCGCCTGACGACGCTGTCCGCCTTCCGGGCCTGGCTGGAGCTGCAGCTGGCGGCGGGCGGGGACGCAGCCGCCTTGCGCGAAGGCGCCAAGCAGTTTCAGACCGAGCAGAAGCTCAAGACGCCGGAGCTGCTGCAGCCGCTGCGCTGCGCGCTGTCGGGACATGCTTCGGGTCCTGACACGTTCGAGGTGATCCTGCTGCTGGGAGCGCAGCGCACGCTGCGGCGTCTGGAGCTGGCGCAGGAGCGCCTGGCCTGAGCCGTGGAGACGGGGACGAGCTGCGCAGTCTGGCGCGAACGCACGCAGGCCTGGCTGCGCGGCCAGGGCGAACCGGGCGATCGCGAGGCGATCGCCGCGCACCGCGGCTCCTGCCCGGAATGCCAGCAGTATTATCGCGACACCGTGGAGCTGCTGGCGCAGATGCGCCAGGGCGAGACGCGCCAGATTGCGCAGAGTCCGTCCGGTGAAAAGGGCCGACGCAGGCGCAATCTGTGGATCGCGCTGGCTCTGCCGGTGTTCGCATTGCTGCTGTGGAACACGGTCAAGCGTGATGTCGCGCCGCGCGAAGAGGGTCTGCGTGCGGAAGGCAGCGGCGCGCGCGTCGACGGCCGCGCACTCGCCGCCGAGACATGGGTGGACGCGCCGGAGAACAGTGCTCTGGAGACCGACGCGAACTCGCGCGTGCGTCTGGTGCTGCCCGCCGCCTCGGCGGAGCTCGAGGGAGCCACGCGCTGCCTGCTGGAACGCAAGTCGCCACTGCGCCTGCGCGTGCTCGCGGGCCGCATCCGCGTGCGTGGCGATGCGCAGATCATCAGCAATCTCGCCGAGCTGGAGCTCAGCGGCGGCGAGGCGGAACTGGAATGCGACGGTGCCTCTGTCCGCGTGCGCTCGCATTCCACCGGCGTCAAGCTCACGGACACGACCGGCACGCGTTTGCTGCCTCCCGGCGAAGAGCGCGTGCTCGACCGCTGAGCCATGGCGAGCCATCGAGTCGCGCCGCGCCGTCACTCGCTGCTGCGGCGCGCGGTGTTTCGCACCTTGGAGCTGGGTGCGCGCGCACTGGGCGGTCGCGCGTTCTATCGCCGCTTCTGGCTGGCGCGCGGCCGGCTAGTGCTGCGCGAGGAAGTGCTGCGCATCCCCGGATTGGACCCGCGTTGGCACGGTTTCACGCTGGCGCAGCTCTCCGATCTGCACGCCGGTCCGTTTCTGGCCCGCGGTGATCTGGCACCCGCCGTGGAGCTGATCGGGCAGCGCGGCATCGATCTGCTGGCGATCACCGGCGACTTCCTGACGCATCGCATGGAGGACATTCTCCTCGTGATCGACGACCTGGCGCGCATTCGCGCGCCCATGGGCCGCTTCGCCGTGCTGGGCAATCACGACTACCGCGGCCGGCGCGAGCCGGAGCTGATTGCGGCCTGCGCGCGCGCCGGCATTCGGGTGCTGGTCGACGAGGCCGTGTCGCTGGAGCGCGCCGGGGCCAAGCTGTGGCTGCGCGGCATCGGCGATCTGGAGGAAGCGCGGCTGCTCGATCCGATGGCCGGCGCGCAGGCGATTCCTCAGGACGAGCCGGACATCCTGCTGGCGCACCATCCGCGCGCGGGCCGCAGCTGCGTGCGAGCGCGCACGCTCGCCGTGCTGAGCGGCCACACGCACGGCACGCAGATCGACCTGCCGCTGCTGCGTCGACTGGGGCCGGCGCATCCGGGCCTGCGCTACCGCTCAGGCTCCGCGCTGGTGGTGGTCTCGCGCGGGCTGGGCGTGGTCGGCGTTCCGCTGCGCATCGGCGCTCCGGCCGAGCTCGTCTTCCTGCGGCTGGAGTGCGCATGAGCGGCCGACTGCACGCCAGCGGCGGCATCCTCTACCTGCTGCGGCCGCGCCGCGGCTGGCGAGTGGAGCTGTTCGATTGGGATGGCAGGGCACTGCCCGGGGGTTTTCGGCTGGGGCGCGAGTGGGGCGCTCCGCGCAATCTGGCGGTGGATGAGGATCGGCGCGTCTGGATCCTCGACGCCGAACGAAACGTGTGCGTGGCTCACAGCCTGTTCGGCATGGCGGGGGAGTCCTTCGCGCTGCGCCACGAGCACCCGCAGGCGATCGCGGTGCGCGGACTGGAGGGGGAACAGCTGCGCTGCGTGGCTTACGGCGGGGCGCAACGACACGGCCTCAGGTGCTGGCGCGCCGATGCCCCGCAGCGAGCGATCCAGCTGCGCAGTCTCGGTCGCAATGACACACTCTTCGAAGGCGCCTGCGCGCTGGCGCTGCGCGGAGCGGAGGAGCTCCTGCTGGCCGAGCAGTTCGCCAACCGCGTGCAGATCTTCCGCTCGCTGGAGTTTCACTACTCGCTGCAGCTCGATCCCGGCCGCGATGCGCGGCTGACGGCGATCGCGCCGCTCGCCGATGGTCGCATCGCGGCGGCCTTTGACGGCGAGCAGGCTTCGCTGGAGCTGTTCGACTCGCGCGGCACGCATCTGGCGACGCTGGCCGAGTCCGGGCGCGTGCTGGCGCCCTGCGGCCTGGCGGTGGAGGAGGCGGATATCGACGCTCGCATCCGCGTGGCACTGCTGGATCTGGCGGGCAGCCGTGTGCAGATCTTCAACCTGTGCGGAGAGCGTTTGGGCTCCTTCTGCGAGCCGGGAAGCGCTAGCGTGGAGGACGATGAACTCACCTCATCCTGAAGCCGTCGCCGCGCTCGACATCGGCACGAACACCATGCTGCTGCTGGTAAGCGAGCTGGATGCGCAGGGCGATCTGCGCGTGGTCGAGGATCATTGCCGCACCGCACGTCTGGGCGAGGGACTGGCCCGGTCGGGCAGCATCGCACCGCAGGCCTTCGAGCGCGGGCTCGCCGTGCTGCTTGAGTACTCACGGAAACTGCAGCAGCTGGGCATCGCTCCTGCACGCACGCGCGCCGTGGGGACTGCGGTGCTGCGCCGTGCGGCCAATGCGCGCGCCTTCGTGGATGCCGTGCAGCGCACCACCGGGCTTTGCATCGAGATCATCAGTGAAGCCGAGGAAGCAGAGCTCGGCGCGCGCGCGGTGCGCGGCGAGCTGGGTACCGAGCGCGCGGCGGTGATCGATGTCGGCGGAGGCAGCACCGAGTACGCCAGCGCCGTCGGCACGCAGCGGCTCTCGATTCCGATCGGAGCCGTGGTGCTGGCCGAAAGCGGACTGCCGCTCGCGCAGCAGCAGGCGCTGGCATCCTCGCTGGCAAAGGCCTTTCCGCCCGGCGATGCGCGCGGCGAAACAGCCGTGATTCTGGGCGGGACCGCCGTCAACCTGGCCTGTCTGGAGCTGGGGTTGGCGCGCTTTGATCCGCAGGCTGCCGAGGGTGCGCGGCTGCCTCCGGACAGCGCACGCCGCTGGGCCGGGCGGCTGGCTGCACTGCCGGCGGCCGAACGTCTGCGCCTGCCGATCGAGTCGGAGCGCGCCGCGATCCTGCTCGAGGGGCTCCTGTGCCTCGCCGCTGCGGTGGAACGGCTGGAACCTTTTTCCCTGCGTGTCAGCGGGCGGGGCCTGCGCTACGGTCTCGCCAGGGCGCTGCTCCAAAAAAATTCGCACGGACCGCCACACTCGAGTTTTGGGGGTAGCCTAGATTAGAAGCCTGTGCCGCCGGACCACCGCCCGCCAGCACTCGGGGCTTTGCCAACTGGATGCGCAATCTCAACGCCACCGCTTCTCTCTGCGCCTTGTCCTTCTGCGCCTTCTTGACGGCTTGCGCCCCTTCGGGCCCGAGTCCGGCTCAGGCCGTTCCGCAGCTTGAGGAACTGACCTCGCGCCAGAAGGCCGAGCAGTTCTTCGAAAAGGGGCCCGGGGCCGTCGAGAACGGCGGCGAGATCGACACGGGCATCGAGGACAACCTGACTTCAGGTGCTCCGATCAACCTCGCGCAGGGCCTGCAGATGCGCATGCTGCCTGTGCCCGGCTATCCCGGCGTCTACAACGTGACGCTGCGCAACACGGGCAGCGGCTACAAGGAACTGTTCGTGCTTCAGGTGCCCTCCAATCCGGCACCCGGCCCGCGCCCGCTGGTGGTGGCCTTCCACCGCTTCGGCGTCAGCCATGCCGATGCGCTGCTCAACACCAGCTTTCCGGCCGAGTGCGAGGCGCGCGGCTGGTACTTCGTGGCACCGCTGGGCGGCAGCCAGGCCCACTTCTCCAGCCAGGTCGCGCTGATCAACACGCGGCGTGTGCTCGATGTGGTGCAGCAGCTCTGCCCGATCGACCCTGCGCGCGTCTACGGTGTCGGCTTCTCGATGGGTGGGGGAGCTGCGCTCAACTATGCGGCTCGCTCGCTGGATCCGGCGAGCCTGCGCTTTGCGGCCGTCGTCAACCACACCGGCACGACCTCCACGGCCCACGCCTTCGCCAACGAGCTCGATGACAACGACGCGGATGACGGCCCCATTCCGGGCGGTGCGAACCTCGAAGCCAACGACTGGATGGAGTTCTGGCACGGCGGCACGCCGCTGACAAAGCCCTTCGCCTACCAGCAGAGCTCGGTGTTTCAGCTGGATCCGCTGACCAACCAGATCGCCAACGGACTCGACCTCACGCGCAACCTCAAGTCGGTCAAGCTGCAGAGCTGGCTCGCCGCGAGCGATCCGATGCTGTACCTCGCGGATCAGACGCTGGCCTTCGGCAACCACGCCTCGAATCAGGGCGTGGACCACGCGATGCACATCCTGCCCGGGAACACGCACACCTGGGACACGCTGGATGAGAACGCGATCTGCAACTGGTTCTCGGGCTGGACGCTGCAGCTGCCGGGCTCGGGTTCGCTGGTTGCCGACGGCGATGGCCAGAAGCTCTACGAGTTCCGCATCTGGAAAGATCAGGCCGATGGCTTCGCGCCGTTCCAGTGGCTGCTCGATCCTGGCATGAACCGGCTCAACTTCTACGGCACGCAGAACCTCAAGCGCGTCGAGTTCGACGCTGCGGAGGGCGGACTCGCCTACGCCGGCGCGCTGCGCATCAACCACTCCAACTTCGACGGCACGAGCGATGAGCTCCTGCTGCTCAACGTTCCCTCGGCGCCGGTGCAGGTGCTGCTCAACGGGAACCCGGTCGGCGGCAGCTACGACGCCCAGGCCGGCACCTTCCTGCTCACCACGCCTGCGGGCGTGGCCGGGCAGTGGGTCGTGACCTTCTAGGATCCGTCCCGCCAGTTGCTTGAGCCTGGCGCGGCGCTGCTCAGAGAGTGCTCCTGAAGCGCTCCAGGAGCGCTCCTGAAGTACCCCTGATACCGGGCTTCTGCTGGGGAGAAGGGAGCCCGCAGGGTCAGGGAAGGGGGCTGCCAAAAAAGGGGGCTGGTAGCCGAAGCTACCAGCCCGAGGGAGAGTGAATCCTGACGAGCTTCCCGGGTGAAGCACCGCTCGCAAAGTGCAACACCTCTCGCCAGAATTCCGTCGCAGCCCGAAGGCCGGCGACAAATTGAATCCTAGGGCAGAGGCCTTGGAAGGGAAGGAAAAAATGCCGTTTGGGACAAGAAAATCTGTTAACCCACCGTAAATTGAGCCGCCGGGGCTGCGCTCAAGGCCCCACTATCCCGGCGCGGATCCAGTCGGCAGAATCCTTGGATGCCTTTGGATCTTTACTTCGACGCCAACGGATCCACTCCCCTGCACCCTGAAGTGCTCGCGCTCTGCCAGCGCTATCTTGAGGGACTCTACGGCAATCCGTCCGCGCGCCATCCCGCCGGTCTTGCCGCGCGGCGCGGCATCGATGCCGCCAAGGCAAGTCTCGCCGCTTCGATCGGCGCGCAACCGGAGGAACTGTGGTTCAGCTCCGGCGGCACCGAGTCCAACAACTGGGCCGTGTTCGGCGCCGCCGAGGCCGGGCGCGGACGCCACATTCTGCTCAGTGCCGTCGAGCACAAGGCCGTGCTGCTGCCGGCGGAAGCGCTCGCGCGCCGAGGGTTCGAAGTCGAACAGGTGCCGGTCGACGCGCGCGGTGCCGTTTCCGCGCGCGATCTCATTCAGCGCATTCGCAAGGACACGGCACTGGTCTCGCTGATGCACGCCAACAAC
>SYGM01000068.1 GCA_005799545.1 Planctomycetia bacterium
CCTTGCGCGGCGAGGCGCTCGTCGCGCGCGGAGTAGGCCTGCGGATCGGCGAGAAAGGCCGCCAACGACTCGCGATTCCAGTACGAGCGCTTGTCCGCGATCGAGGGGCCAAGCTGCGTGCCCTCGCCCAGCGGGCCGTGACACTGCACGCAGTTCTGCTCGCGGTAGAGCTGTTCGCCGCTGCGGGGAGCGGCGGATTCCTCACTGCAGGCGGTGCCGAGGAGCATGAAAAGCAGAGCGAGGGAGAGACTGCGCATGGGGGACCTCGCTACAGTAGAGCAAGCCATGGCTCCCGCTGCACGCAAGGAACCCGCACCCCCTGATCAGCCCGAACCGAGCTTCGATGCGCGACTGGCGCGTCTGGAGGCCATCGTGGCGGAGCTGGAGAACGGCGGCCTCGCCCTGGAGGCCTCGATCGAACGCTATCAGGAGGGCGTGCGACTGCTCTCCGACTGTCGCAGCGTGCTGGCAGGCTACCAGCGGCGGGTCGAGGAGCTCAGCAGCGAAGCTGCCGGTGCGTTGAAGCCCTATCCGAACGATCCGGATGCGCGCTGAACTGATCCGTCAACTTGAGAGTGCTCGGTCGTGGGCGGACGCCTTGCTGGCGTCGCGGCTCCCTGATGCGGGCGTACCGTCCGAGTTTCGTGAAGCGCTGCGCTATGCTTTGCTTGGTCCGGGCAAGCGCCTGCGACCCAGCCTCGTGCGCATGGCCTGCGAAGCGCATGGCGGCACGGCGAGCGCGGCGGAGAATCCCGCCGTCGCGATCGAGATGGTGCACACCTATTCGCTGGTGCACGACGATCTGCCGTGCATGGACGATGATGACCTGCGGCGCGGAAGACCGACTTGCCACAAGGTCTACGGCGAGGCAATCGCGGTGCTGGTCGGTGACGCACTTCTCACCGAGGCGTTCGCATTGCTGGCGCGCGAGCCTCGCGCGGGTGAGCTCGTTGGTGCGCTGGCGCGCGGAGCCGGCGCCGCCGGCATGGTCGGCGGTCAGGTGCTCGACCTTGGAACCGAGCCGGGTGCACTCCTGACACGCGAGCGTGTGCAGGCCATCCACCGCGCCAAGACGGCCGCGCTGCTGGGAGCGGCCATGGAACTGGGGGCGCTGGCTGCCGATGCCGATGGCGTCCGCGTGCAGGCGGCGCGGCACTATGGACTGTGCCTGGGTGAGGCTTTTCAGGCCATCGACGACATCCTCGATGTCACGGCGCCGACCGCAACCCTGGGCAAGACCGCCGGCAAGGATCAGAAGCACGGCAAGCCCACTCTGGTGGCTGCGTTGGGACTGGAGGCCGCCCGTGCCGAGGCTGCACGGCTCTCCGCGCAGGCTCGCGAGGCTGCGCGTGCACTCCCGGGTGGTGAGCAAGGGCTTTTCGGGGTGCTGGCCAGCCATCTGTTGGAGCGGCAGGCCTGATTTGAGCTAGAATCAGACGTTTCACGGATGAACCCAGAAAGCCTGTTCGACGCCATTCAGTCTCCGGAGGATCTGCGCCGGCTGCCGCGCGAGGCGCTGCCTCAGGTGGCGGAAGAGATGCGCGCGTTCCTCCTCGAGAGCGTGCAGCGCACGGGCGGCCATCTGGGTTCCAACCTCGGCACGGTCGAGGTGACGCTGGCGCTGCACTACCTCTACGACTTCCGCCGCGACCGGCTGATCTTCGACGTCAGTCATCAGTGTTATCCGCACAAGCTCCTGACCGGCCGGCGCAAGGATTTCCCGGGTCTGCGTCAGACCGGCGGCATCTGCGGCTTCACCAATCCGCACGAATCGCCCTACGACCTGTTCCACACCGGCCATGCGGGCACCGCGATCAGCCTGGCGACGGGCCTTGCGCTTGCTGCGCAGCACGAGAAGGCACCGCCGCGCGTCGTGGCGCTGGTGGGCGATGCCTCGCTGGGAGCGGGGGTGGCCTTCGAGGGCCTCAACCACGCGGCGGCGAGCGGCGCGCGGGTGCTCGTGATCCTCAACGACAACGAGTGGTCCATCTCGAAGTCCGTCGGTGCGCTCGCGCGCTACCTCTCGAAGATCCGCTCCAACCGCTTGGTGCAGCGCGCGCAGCAGGAAGTCAGCGGCCTCATCGCGGCCATCCCCGTGATCGGCAAGAAGGTGGATCGCACGCTGGATCAACTCGGGGAAGTCATGCGGCACGCCGTCGTGCCGGGCCATGTGTTCGAGGAACTGGGCGTCACCTATGTGGGGCCCATCGACGGTCACGACACGGCGTTGCTGCTCGAGCACATTGAGCGCGCGCGGGAGCTCGAGGGAGTCGTGCTGCTCCACATCCTCACTGAGAAGGGCAAGGGCCATCCCAAGGCACCGACGCACCCCGAGCGCGTCCACGGGGTCAAGGCCTCCGAGCCGGCACCCGCCGCATTCAAGGTCGCGCCCCGGGACACGACTCCCAGACCCAAGGCCGGGCCCGCGTACACCAAGTGCTTCTCGGACAGTCTGATCCGTCTCGCCGAGCGCGATCTGCGCGTGCAGGGCATCACCGCGGCGATGCCCAGCGGCACCGGCCTCGACGCCTTCGCCGAGCGACTGCCGGCGCGCTTCCACGACACGGGCATCACGGAACAGCACGCCTTGGCGATGGCAGCGGGCATGGCGAAAGGCGGACTGCGCCCTGTAGCGGCCATCTACTCGACCTTCCTGCAGCGCGGCTACGATCAGGTCTTCCAGGAGATTGCGCTGCAGAACCTGCCCGTCGTGCTCGCGCTAGATCGCGCAGGTCTCGTCGGCGCCGACGGCCCGACGCACAACGGCGTCTTTGATATCGCCTTCCTGCGCACGCTGCCGGGCTTCGTGCTGGCGGCGCCGCGCGATGCCTCCGACATGGAGCGCATGCTCGAGCTGGGTCTGCGGGGGGAGAGTCCCTTCGCACTGCGCTTCCCGCGCGACAACGCTCCGGCGACCGAGCGCATCCACCGCAGCGAGCGCGCCCCGATGGAAGCGGGCAAGGCCGAGACGCTGAGCGAAGGCGGCGAGCTCGTGATCTGGGCCTATGGCGCGCTGGTCAATCAGGCGCTCGAGGCCCAGGAGCGTCTGGCGCAGAGCGGCATCGAGATCGGCGTCGTGGACGCGCGCTTTGCCAAGCCTCTGGACGCCGAGCTGCTGGCGCGCCACGCGCAGCGCTACCGCTGGATCGTGACACTGGAAGAACACCAGCGCATGGGCGGCTTCGGTTCCGCCGTGCTCGAGACACTGCAGTCGCTTCCACTTGCGCCTGCCCGCGTCAAAGTGCTGGCGATTCCCGACCGCTTCATCGATCACAAGACCACGCGCGAGGAGCAGCTCGCCGAGTTGGGTCTGGACGCCGCAGGCATCGAAGCCTGCGTGCGCTCGCTGCTGCAGACCTCGAGGGTGTGAACATGCATCGTCTGCTGGAGGCGCCGTCGGACAATGTGCTGGTTCTGGCGGACGGCTCGAAGCGCGAGGTGCAGGAACTCTTGCCCGAAATCGAGCAGTGGCTGCGCGCGCGCGCACGCACGGTGCGCGTTTGCACCGAACCGCGCGCGCTGGAGGGCGAGGACGCTCTGCGCTTCGTGGAGCCGCGTCCGCAGCTGGTCGTGGTACTGGGCGGTGATGGCACGCTGCTCGGCGCGGTGCGCGCGTTCAGCGCCCGGCCCGTGCCGATCGTGGGCATCAACTTCGGGCGAGTGGGCTTTCTCACCAGCGTCGAGGCGCGCGACTGGCAGAGCGTGCTCGGCGGCATCTTCTCAGGCCAGGGCGTGCTCGAGCCGCGGCTGCGTCTCTCGGCGCGCGTGCGCGGCGGAGCGGAGTGGATCGCGCTCAACGACGTGGTGTTCACGCGCGGTGCCTTTCAGGGAATGCTGGAGCTGCGCCTGTCCGCGGACGGCCGCTGGGTCACCGACTACCGCGCCGACGGCCTGATCATCGCGAC
Source organism: Planctomycetia bacterium (assembly GCA_005799545.1). Lineage (GTDB taxonomy): Bacteria > Planctomycetota > UBA1135 > UBA1135 > SYGM01. The sequence continues at coordinate 3,906 of SYGM01000068.1, forward strand.
GCCTTCGGGTTCGACGGCCTACTCGCTCGCCGCAGGCGGGCCGGTGCTCGCTCCTCAGATGGAAGGACTCGTCGTCACGCCGATCTGCCCGCACAGCCTTTCGCACCGTCCGATCGTGCTCGAGCCGCAGGCGCGGCTCGAACTGGTGGTTTCGCGCGCCAGCGGGATCACGACGATGGTCATCGACGGTCAGGGCTTCCTGCCGCTCTCCGAAGGCGCGACGGTCGAGCTCGCGCGCAATCCCGAACCCTATCCGCTGTTGGTGCAGCCCGGTCTGGATCCCTACCGCCGACTGCGCGATCGCTTGGGCTGGAAGGGCAGTTTCGATGCGGAGGCCGAGCCGCACGAAAACCGCAGGCTTTGGCCCGGCGAGGGCACGCTGCTCTAGGTCGTGCGCCCGTCCGCCATGCGGACCACTCGGCCGCAGTGACGCGCGATGCGCTCGTCGTGCGTCACGAGCAGCATCGAGAGCGAGCGCTTCTTCTGCTCGCTCAGCAGCAGTTCCAGCACCTTTTCGCCTGTCGCGCTGTCGAGGTTGCCCGTGGGCTCATCCGCGATCAGGAGCGGGGGATCGAGGAACAGCGCGCGCGCGATCGCGACGCGTTGCTTTTCGCCTCCCGAAAGCTGCGCCGGACGGTGCTTGAGCCGCTC
>SYGM01000069.1 GCA_005799545.1 Planctomycetia bacterium
CTGAGACCTGCGGGGGGCTATCCCCCGCGCTGGATCTAACCCGGCGGCGCGGCTTTCCCACCAAACGCCGCGCCGCCTGCTTTTTGGATGATGATCTGAAGCTCGCGACGGCTACTTCGGCGGCGGAGCAGCCTGCTTCTGCGGTTCGTCGCCGCCGGTGTATCCGAACTCCGAGAGCGCCCTGTTGACATCCTTGGGCACGTTCGAGTTCTCGTGCTGGGGCGGGAACTGCGCCAGATGGGCCTCCATTTTGCGCACCTCACCAACGTAGGCGTTCTCCAGCTTCTGGCCCTGCTCGGAGGCGAAGTCGCTCAGCGGCTTGAGCTCCCCCTTGTCGGTGACGAGATCAAACCAGTAACCCTTGCCCGCACTGGCATCATCAATCAGCTTCCACTGCAGGCTCCGCACGGCGCGCATGTTGCGGCCGACGCTGGTCAGCTCCATCACCGCGCGCTTGGGGTGGTTGGCCTGCGGATCGCGAGCGAGGGCCAGCAGCGAGACCCCCATGATGTCCGGCGGCGGCGCGATGCCCGCCAGCTCCAGCAGCGTCGGTCCGACATCGATGCTGCGGGTCTGCGCGGATACGCGCTGCTTCTGCGGCAGCGCCGCCGGATAGCGGATCACGAGCGGAATGTGCACCACTTCGTCGTAGAGCGTCTTGCGGTGGCCCTTGTCGCCGTGTTCGAAGAATTCGGTGCCATGGTCGGAGGTGACGACGATCACCGTGTTCTCCAGCAGGCCCGCGGCCTCGAGGTCGGCGCGGATCTTCGCGAGATAGCTGTCCGTCCAGGCGATTTCCCCGTCGTACAGCGCAAGCAGGTGTTGCTTGTCGCGCTCGGGCATGTCCGCACGGATTTCAGGATCGCTGAAGAAGCCGCGACCGGTGACCGGGCCGGTGTAGTCCGGATCAAACTGCTTGTCGAAGGGCGGCGGCGGAATGAAGTCGTAGTGCGCGTCCCACAGATGCAGGAAGGCGAAGAAGGGCTTCTTCTCGCGCGAGCCGAACCACTTCTGAAACGCGGAGTAGACGATCGGGTTGGTGATGTCCTCGTGCGAGGCGCGCATCACGTCCTTGTCCATGGCCCAGGACTCGACCGCCGCACCGTCGAGTCGCTGCTTGTACGAGGTGCAGTTCTCGTAGAGCTCGAAGCCCTGCCCCATGCCGAAGGCCGGGTGCATGTAGGGCCCTGAGAAGAAGCCGGCGGTAGCATAGCCCGCGCGCTGAAAGTGCTCGGCCAGCGTGGTCTGGCCTTCGCCGATCTTCATCTGCGTGTCGAAGGCTCCGTGGATCGAATCGGGCACGGAAGTGAACAGCGACGCGTGTCCCGGCAGGGTCCAGGACGAGGAGCTCATGTGCTGCTCGAACAGCACGCCCTCGCCGGCGAGACGATCGAGGGCGGGACTGGTCGGCCGCGCGTAGCCGTAGCAGCTCAGGTGATCCGCGCGCAGCTGGTCGATCGAGATCAGGAGCACATTGGGGCGCTTGTCCTCGCCCGCGCAGCCGGACAGGGAGAGCGCGAGACATGAGACGAGGCCGGTGAGGATCAGGCTCTTCATGAGGGGGGTGGAGTGTAGCGCGGTGGATCGGGACGGGTCCTGTCCGTAGTCTCTAGCGCCCATGGACAGGAGGTCGAAGGGGTCGATCGGACTGCTGCTGCTCCTGACTGGAGTCTGGCTGGGCCTGCGGGCCTGGAAACAGTGGCAGCTGGACCCGCTGGCGCAGATACCGCTCAACGACGCGGCCGTCTACTGGGCCTGGGCGGAACGGATTGCACAGGGGCAGCTGATCGGCAGCGAACCTTTCTTCAGCGCGCCGCTCTACCCCTACCTGCTGGGCGCACTCCGCGCTCTGGGACTCGGCCTTGCGGGCGTGATGGCGGTGCAGATCCTGTTGACGCTGCTGACGGCCTGGCGCATTCACGCCATCGCGCAGCGACTGCTGGCCGGACGCGCCGCACTGCTCGCGCCGCTGCTGTTCGTGCTGCTGGCGGATACGGGTTACGGGACGCTGCGCGTGCTCAACAACACGCTGGTGGCGCTGCTGGCGGTGTTGCTGTGGGAGCAATGGCTGCACCTGCGCGCGGAGCTGTCCCCGCGGCGCGTGGCGCTGGCAAGCCTCACTTACGGTCTCAATCTGCTCGCCAATCCGATCTTCCTGCCGGCTTTGCCGCTGTACGCCGTGTACCTGTGGTGGCGCGCCGGGAGACGGGTGCAGCCGGCCCTGCTCGGCGGCATCATCGTGCTGGCCTGCATGGCGCCGGCGACGCTGCACAATCGCCTCGCCTGCGGCGAGTGGATACCCGTGAGCGCGCAGGCCGGCGTGACCTTCGTGCACGGCAATGCTCCCGGTGCCGACGGCACCTATACGGCGATTCCGGGCGTCTCGGTCGACCGCGCGCGGCAGAATCAGGACGCCCGCCAGCGCGTGCTGCACGAGACCGATGGCTCGTGGCGCAGCGTCGATTCGGCCTATTTCCGCGAGGGGCTCGCGTTCTGGAGCGCGCAGCCGCTGGATGCGCTGACTCTGCTCGGCAGAAAGCTGCGTTGGTTCGTGTTCGGATCGAACTACGGAGACATCTACATCCCTGCGCTGGAAGCGGAAGCGGGACTGGATCCCTTGCGCTGGCCGGGTGTGCTGCCTGCCGGTCTGCTGGTGCCGTTTGCGCTGGTGGTGATGGCGCTGCTGCTGCGGGAGCGGCGCATCGGCTTCGCGGAGTGTCTGCTGGTCGGGCTGCCGCTGCTCACGGTGCTCTTGTTCTTCTATTCTCCGCGCTACCGCTTCCCCGCGCTGGTTCCCCTGAGCGTCATGGCCGCGGTGGGACTGGCGATGCTGATGCAGAGCCGCGGCCAGACTGCGCGCGGTGCGCTCTTGGCGCTGACGCTGGCTCTCTCCGCGGGACACGCACTGCTGGCGGGAGAGACCGGCTTCGATGCGCTCGATCGCCATCGTCCCGGCCACGAACGCAGCCTGGGCACGGCCTGGACCGCGCAGGGCAGCCACGAAAAGGCGCTCGCAGCGTATCGACGGGCCGCACAGGCCGGTGATCCGATCGCCGCGGTCGCCGCCGCTGACAGTCTGCGCCGCATGGGACACCGCGAGGCGGCGCGCGCCGAGCTGGAGGAATGGATCGAGACTCATCCGCTCGATGCCTACGCCCGCAAGACGCTCGGCATCACGCTGGCGGAGCTGGGGCTCTTGAGCGAGGCACTGTCGGCGCTGGAGCAGGCCCGCAAGCTCGACATGCGCGACATGGAGACACTGGAAGCCCTGCAGCGCGTGCGCGGTGAGCTACAATCCCCGCGATGAAGCTGCGAGTGCTGCTGGGTCTGGGATTGGCGCTGCTGGCGGGCGCCTGCGGCGGGGAAAAGCGGCCTGCGCAGCGCGTCGTCGTGATCGGCGCCGACGGGCTGGAATGGCGCGTGCTGCGTCCGCTGCTGCAGCAGGGCAAGTGTCCCAACCTGCGCGCGCTGATGGAGCGCGGCAGCTTCGGCAACCTGCGCACCATGATCCCCACGCTCTCGCCGATCCTGTGGACGACGATCGCGACGGGCAAGCCGCCCGAGGAGCACGGCATTCTCGGCTTCACCGATGAGAATCTGCAGCAGTACACCTCGACCATGCGCAAGGTGCGCGCGCTGTGGAACATCGCCGACCGCTGCGAGCTGGAGAGCAGCGTGCATGGTTGGTGGAACACCTGGCCGGTGGAAGAGCTGCGCGGCCACATGGTGGCAGGGTCGAGCTCCTCGGAGCTGGCGGAAGCCAACTGGAAGCCCGCGCTGATCCCCGGCGCCGAGCGACAGGTCTGGCCGCTGGAACTGGAGCCGCGCGTGATGGCGATGGCTCAGGAGCACGGCACGCTGGCACAGGTGCAGGCGCTGGCGACGACGCGCATCTTCGGACGCTTCGCGCCCGGCGAGCTGGGAGAGGTCGAGCAGGAACTGATCCGGCAGACGCTGTGGTCGGTGCAGGCCGACATGACCTACGCGGCGATCGCGGAAGAGCTGCTGCGGACCGATCCGGGGGATCTCAACATGGTCTACTTCGGTGGCACGGATGTGATCAGCCACCGCTTCTGGCGCTACTACGAGCCGCAGGCCTTCCGCTGGCCCGCGGATCCGCAGCTGGAAAGCCGCATGGCGGGCCCCAAGGCGCAAGTGCTGCTCGCGCGCGCGATCGACAACTATTACGAGTGGTTCGATGAACTGCTCGGGCGGCTGCTGCAGGCCGCCGGCGACGACGCAACGGTGCTGGTGATCTCCGATCACGGCTTTCACGCGCACTCGACCGACAAGCCCAACCCGCTCTTCATCACCGGCCACCATCTCGATGGCCCTGCCGGCGTGTTCATCGCTGCGGGCCCGGGCATCGTGCAGCGCGGCGATGTCGCCGCGTTTCTGGAGCGCAACGAGCTCGCGGACTGCGGCCACATCCTCTCGATCGCCCCCACCGTGCTGGCACTGCTGGGATTGCCGCGCGGCGCCGACATGGCGGACGAGGCCTTCGTCGCCGTGCTCGATGAGCGCGCCCGCAAGTCGGCTTTGCTGGCGCCCGTGCCTACGCACGACACGGGTTTTCGCCGTGCGCGCGCCACCGAAGTGCCAGCGGGCATGAAGACCGACTTCGTCAAGCGCTTCCAGCAACTGGGCTACATCGGCTCGGACGGGCAGGATGCCAATCTGCCGCCACAACAGCAGCCGCCCAGATGAAAATCCGCTAGCGCGGCTCGTCGCCGGCGTAGCCCATTTCCTTCATGGCGCGCATGCGCTCGGCGTCGGGAGCCTTGCGCGTGCCGCGGAAGGACTCCTGTACGGCACGCCAGCGCTCGATTTCCTGACGCAGAGACTCGACGACATCCGGATGCGACGCGGCGACGTCGCGAAGCTCTGCCGGATCCGCTTGCGTGTCGTACAGAGCCAGACGCGGCACGGGATAGGCTCCCGGCGGTGTTTCCTGCGGCTCGACACCGTTCTCATTCCACACCAGCCGCCAGCGAGCGTCGCGCGCCGTGTAGATTGCCTCCTGCCACAGACCGACCGCGACACCGCGCGCTGCCATGCTGTCTGAATCGCGCCCGATGCCCATCCAGCGCGGGATCCAGCGCCCGAGGTCCTCAAGCTCGCACACGGCATCGGCAACACCCGGCCTTGGGAGCAGCATCGGCGAGCGGACGATCAGCGGGACATGCAGCACGGTTTCGTACACGGACTTGGAGTGCCCGTAGTATCGGTTGCGCTCCGCGAGTTCCTCGCCATGGTCGGCTGTGAGCACGAGCAGAGCGGAGTCGAGCGCGCCATCGCGTTGGAGATCGCGGAAGAACTCAGAAAGCGTACGGTCGATGCGGGCGACTTCGCCGGCGTACAGCGCCTTCATCTGGGCGTGATCGGCAGCACTCGCCTGCAGTTCGCCCTTGTGAAGCGGATCGACGAAGGCGCGCGTGCCGTCGGCCGGTCCGTCGTAGGCAGGATCCGCGAACAGCCCGGCGAAGACGGGACCGGGTTCGTACGGAAGGTGCGGGCCGATCAAGTGCAGCCAAACGAAGCAGCGCTGTCCCTCGGGCTGCCGACGCAGCCATTCCAGCGCGGCATCGCGCATCTTCTCGTCACGATCGGGGCCGAAATCGCTCCGGAAATGATCGAAGCCCTGTTCCATCCCGGAGCGCGGAACGAGCAGCTTGTTGGTCGTGAAGGCCGCCGTGGCGAAACCGGCCGCCTTGAGCCGCTCGGCCAGCGTTTCCAGACCCGCATCGAGCACATCCCCGTTGGACAGCGCACCGTGCTCCACCGGCGAGCGCGCCGTCATCAGCGTCGCCAGCGATGGAAAGGTCATGCCGCGCGGTGCATAGGCGCGTGAGTGGCGCACGCCCTGCGCCGCGATCTCATCGAGCGTGAAGCCCGCCGCGCTGCCGCGCGCGCCAGCATGTCCCGCATCCGTGGTCGGATAGGTCGAGCCGTAGCAGCTGAGCGCATCGGCCCGCAGCGTATCCACCGTGACGAGAATCACATGACGGGGCGTCTCCGGCTCCTGCGAGCAGGACGGCAGTGCCGGCAGGCACAGGGCAGCCAACGCAATCCGCATCAGCGGGACTCCGAGAAAGCGGGCACGAACCATGCCCCCCAATGCTCCTCGCGGGCCCCACTCCCCGCAAGCACCTGCTCACGAGAGTCCGGCACGCACAGAATCAGCAGCGGCCGATCGGGGAAGCGCGCGCGCATCGCGCGCAGCGCCACCTCGGACTGGGCTTCGCTGCCGAGATAGAGGTCGCGCAGCTCGTCCAGTCGTGCCGCGAGATCCTCCTGACCTTCGTTGTGGATCTGCGGCAGGTCGGCGTAGAGCGCGTGATGCGCAAAGGGCGCAACCAGCGAGCCCTGCACCAGCGCCCGGCTCTGTGCGCCGCGGAACAGCTGCGGCGGCACGACGAGCACGGCGCGCGGGTCGGCAGCGGCCTCGAACAGGCGCGCGTCGCGCGAGAGCTGCTTCTCGGCCCACACCGCCGGTGTCAGACGACCGTGCTGGACTTCCAGCACCAGCGGCGGACTCTGGCGGCCGTAGCTGAGGTAGGCCTGCACGCTCAGCACCAGCGTCGGCAACGTCACGACCGCCAGCAGCACCTGCCAGACACGTCCGCGTTGCGCCAGCCAGACACCCGCCGGCAACGCCAGCAGCACGCTCAGCAGGCGCGCCAGCTTGTATTCATTGCCTTGCGGCATCTCGCCGACGAGCACCAGCCCCGCCAGAAGACCGATCCCGACGCACCACAGCCGGCGCTCAAGGATCCCGAAGCTGCGCAGTCCCTGCCAGGCGGGAAGCCACAGCAGGAGCTGCGGCAGCAGCAGGTTCGCCAGCGGACTGCCGCCCAGATCCGGCTTGCCCGTCAGCGAAGGACCGCTGGGCGCGCTCGCGAAGCTCGGCAGCAGGAAAGGCAGGCCAGCAGCTGCGCCCGCAACTCCGGTGGCCAGCCACGCGCCACGCTGCGCCCATGTGGTGCGATTCCAGTGCAGGAGTTCACGCGCAGCGATCAGCACGCCGGCGACGGCACCGACGATCGGATTGAGCGCCAGCGCCAGTCCCAGCGGCAGCCACGCGAAGCGCGCACGGGTTGCAGCCAGCGCCAGCAGAAGGAAGGGCAGCGCCAGCGCGTAGGACGAAACGTTCAGGAACTTCGGCAGAAAGGCCTGCAGTCGCGCATCCCAGCCGATGCCTTCGCGAGCCAAAGTCATCGGCATCAGGGCATAGACCGGTGCGGAGCCGAACGGATCTCCCTGCGTGAAAATGTAGCCCAGCCAGCCCAGCCCGTTGAAGCCCAGCAGCATCGCCCAGAAGGCCGCGCGCCGCGCCCGGAACTCCAGCCCCAGCCGGCGTCCCAGCGCATCGAGCGCGATCGGCAGCAGCAACGCTGCGAGCATGTTGAGACCCGCAAAGGCCCACAGCGGACCGATGCCGCCGATGCGTCCCAGCAGCACTCCCAGCAGCGGGTAGAGCGTGTAGTAACGCAGCGGTGAGCCGGCGTGGTAGGGATTCTCCGGCTGCAGTCCTTCTCGCAGCACCGCTTCGCCCACGGAAGCGTGCAGGTAGCCGTGATACGAGGCGCGCACCGCTTCGCCCGCGAGCACGAGCACGCTGCCCGCCAGCACGGCCAGCAGCAGGCCCTCGATCAGCGGCCAGACGCGCTCGCGTGTCATCAACGCGTCTCCTCAAAGGCCGGGCCGAGTCCGCTGCGATCCGGGAGCGGCGCGATCCACGGCTCCTCCGGCAGCAGCGCTTGCGGTGCCGGCAGATCCGTGCCCAGCGGCTGCGGAACCAGCGCGCGCAAGCGGCGCATGCCGGCCTCCAATCCGGGTCCGGCAAGGAACAGATTGAAACGCTCGCCCGGATCCTTACCCAGATCGAAGCACTGTCCCGCCGGCGGCGTGGCCTTGTGATCGACGATCCACTTGCGCCGCGTTTCCGCGTCAATCACGCCCCACTGGTGGCCGCGCTTGGCGTCAGAGAGAGCACTGGCCTGGATCGGAGTGAACTGCGTGTGCAGATAGATCCAGCGCCGCTCGGGGCGTGTGCCCTGCCGCAGGCTCGGCACCAGCGAGCGACTGTGACCGAAGCGTCTCTGCGCATCCTGCCCCATCAGGTCCCAGACAGTCGCGGGCAGATCCACCAAGCTCACGGGCTCGCGCACCTGCGCTCCGGCACGCTCGCCCTCCGGCAGCTTGACGAGCAGCGGCACGCGCACGAGCTCCTCGTGCAGATGCACGCTGTGTCCGATCCAGCCGCGATCGAGGATCTCTTCGCCGTGATCCGCGACAAAGACGATCGTCGCGCGGTCGTACCAGCCACGCTCACGCAGGCCGGCGATCAGACGCTCGATGGCCGCATCGGTGTAGCGCACCTCACCCTGATAGCGTGCGCGCAGAAAGCGTGCGTCCTCGGGCGTCAGACTCTCACGGCGTGCCAGCAGATCATTGAGCTCCTCGTTCCCGCTCAGCGGGCCGGCATAGCCCTGCTGGAACGGATACTCGGCGTGTTCCTCGTAGCGGTAGTGGGGATCGAAAAGCCAGCCGAACAGGAACAGGCCCTCGCCCGGCTCCTTCGAGAGCTCGTCTGCGCTGGCGAGCAGCCTGTCGACCGCCTGCAGCGCGCTCTTGCCCTCATGGCCCGTCGCGAGGCTCTCGTCCCAGCGTTCGAATCCGCGCGCAAACCCGAGCCTGCCAGGCACGACGAAGTTCGTCATCACGCCGGCCGTGCGCCAACCGGCATCTCGCACTGCGGGAATCAGCGGCAGCTTTTCGGCGGGAGCCAGTTCCATCAGCTGCTGCACGCCGTGTTCCCAAGGCCACTCGCCCGAGAGCTGCGTCACCAGGCTGGGGATCGTCCAGGGAGCCGCGCTGTAGGCCTGTTCGAAGCGCACGCTGTCACGGGCCAGCGCATCGATCGCCGGGCTGGGCTCAATCCCGCCGACGCCGGTGCCGCGGTTGCCGTAGCAGCCCAGAGAGTCGGCGCGCAGCGTGTCGACCTCGATCCAGACGACGATCCGCGGCGGCTCGGGGCGCCCGCATGAAGCGCCCAGCCCGACCAGCACACATGCCAGCGCCGCGAGGTATCGTTGCATTCGGGGAAGCATTGGAGCCTCCCCGGCGGATCCTCACAAGGAATGGGAACGATTCCTGCTTGCGCCCCGTCACCAGATGGAGTCCGCTGGATACACGGACCCACGGAGTACCCCCCATGCTGAGCCTCATTCTCATCGCTGCTGCCGCCACCCCCCTCGACCCGATCGTCGCCTTTCCCATGCAGCCCGCAGCCGGCCCGGCAGGTGAACCGGCCCGCTGGTCGCTGACGACGGGCGCGTTGGAGGAGATCGCCCCCTTCCGCTCGATCGAAATCCTTGCAGCCCCCCTCGCCAACGGCGGCAGCGCGGATCTCGTGCTGGAGCGCGTCGACTTCACCGGACCGGAGCTCCTGCTGATGGTCGATGGCAGCCTGCAGGGCGGCAGCCTGCCGGGCGTGGAGAGCCTGTGGAGCGGCAAGGTGCGCGGCGAAGAGCACAGCTCGGTCTTCCTGGCCTTCTCGCCGCTGGGCTCGCGCGGCTGGATCTACACCGGCGGCGAGTACCACCACTTGTTGGCCGAACCGGGCGCGGGCGCGGACTGGACGCGCTCGAGGTCGCTGATCGTCAGCGAGACGCAACTGTCGCAGCTGGGCTCGAGCGCTCCGATCGGCTGCGCACAGGAAGCACTCTATCCGCCCAACCATCAGCCGACGATCCACCAGCCGCAACTGCAGCCCGGCGGGGGCAGCACACTGGCGCTCGGCGGACCCGGCGTGACGCTCTCCTGCCGCCTCGCGGTGGAGACCGACTACCAGCTGTTCCAGTTGTTCAACAATCTCGCCGCCACGCAGGCCTACACGGGCCAGCTGCTCGCTGCGAGCAACGCGCGCTTCGTGGAGCAGATCAACACGGTGCTCAACATCGTGTACCTGTCCTTCTATACGAGCAACACCGACCCTTGGACCTCGAACGACACGGGTGCCGGCAGTGTCAACATGCTCTACGAGTTCCAGGCCGCATGGCAGAACAACATGCCCAACGGCGCCAACCTCTCGCACTTCGTCTCGGGCGCGGGCCTGGGCGGCGGCGTGGCGTGGCTCGATGTGCTCTGCAACCCCCAGTACGGTTTCGCGGTCAGCGGCAACCTCGCCGGCCAGACGCCCTTCCCCGTCGTGCAGGGTCCGCTCAACTGGGACTTCATGGTGTTCACGCACGAGCTGGGTCACAACTTCTCCTCGCCGCACACGCACGATTTCTGCCCCGCGCCGCTCGATCAGTGCGCGCCGAACGGCTACTTCGGCTCTTGCCAGTCGCAGTCCGTCTGCATCAACAACGGCACGATCATGAGCTACTGCCACCTGTGCAACGGCGGGCTCAACAACATCTCCCCCTACTTCCACCCGCAGTGTGTGACCACGATGCGCACGGCCGCAGAGAACTCCTGCATCGGGCCCTGGTGCACCGGTCCGGCCGGCTACTGCGCCGCCAACCCCAACCAAACGGGCCAGACCGCGCAGATCGCGGGCAGCGGTTCCACCAGCATCGCAGCCAACAGCTTCACGCTGAGCGCGACGCAGATGCCGGCCAACAAGACCGGCTTCTTCCTCTACGGCAAGGCGCCGACGCAGGTCACGCTGGGCAATGGTTTCCGCTGCATCGACGGACAGTTTTTCCGTCTGCCGGTGCAGAATACGGGCAGCACGGGCTCCTTCTCGCGAACGCTCAACTTCACGCAGGCACCCTTCAACAGCGGTGCGGGCCAGATCTTCCCGGGCACACAGCTGTACTTCCAGGCCTACTATCGTGACACGGGCTTCGGAGCCGGCGTCAACCTGACCGGCGGCGTGCGCGTGCCGTTGTGCCCGTAAGCAGAACCCGACTCACCCCTTCAGGGCCGCAGCGAGCTCGCTCGAGAGCTCGCCTTGCGGCCCTGCGATTTTCAGCTCGCGCGTCGCGCCCGTCTTGAGTTCCTTGAGCTGGCAGACGCCTGCCGCCCACTCGTTGCCGCCGAGGATCAGCGCGTACTCGAAACCGCGCTTGTCGGCGTACTTGAGCTGCTGTCCAAGCTTCTTCGGCTCGGGGTAGAACTCGACGCCGATGCCGGCACCGCGCAGCTGAGCCGCCAGTCGCAGGTAGTCGGTGAGGTGTTGCGCATCGAAATACGCGAGCATCACGCGCACCGGCGTGCGCGTGCTCGGCAGCATCTTCAGCTCCTCCATCGCCGCCAGGAGGCGGTCGAGACCCAGTGAGCCGCCGATGCCCGGCAGACGCTCCTTGGTGTAGAGCTGTGCGAGGTTGTCGTAGCGACCGCCCGAGCAGACGCTGCCGATGCCCGGCAGATCGCCCAGGAAGGTCTCGAAGATCGTGCCCGTGTAGTAGTCCAGACCGCGCGCGATCGAAGGGTCGAGCTGCAGGCAGGCTTCCGGCACGCCGGCTGCGCGCGCACCTTCGAGCACGGCACGCAGGTCCATCAGCCCCTGCTGGCCGCGCTCGCCGTGCGCCATGGGCTCAAGCGCCGAGAGAATCTGCGCGTTGCTGCCCTGAATCGAGGCGATCGCGATCACCGCCTTGGCGCGTGCGCCGTCGAGACCAACGCTGCCGATCAGTTCCTCGGCGACCTTGGCCTCGCCGACCTTCGGCAGCTTGTCGAGCACGCGCAGAATCGGCGCCGAACGCTCCGCGAGATCGAGCGAATCCAGCAAGCCGTTGAGCAGCTTGCGGTTGTTGACGCGGATCTGGAAGCGTTCGAAGCCCAGCGCGCGGAACAGCTGGTGCACCACCAGCACCGCCTCGATGTCGGCGGTCACCGATTCCACGCCGATCGTGTCGAAGTCGCACTGCACGAACTCGCGGTAACGCCCGCGCTGCGTGTTCTCGCCGCGCCAGACCGGCCCGATGTGGTAGCGCTTGAAGGGCAGGCCCAGATCGTGGTGGTACTGCGCCACGAAGCGCGCCAGCGGAACGGTGAGATCGAAGCGCAGCGCGACATCGCGGCCGCCGTGGTCGGTGAAGCGATAGAGCTGCTTGTCGCTTTCCTCGCCTCCCTTTCCGACCAGGATCTCGGCGTACTCCAGCGCCGGCGTGTCGATCGGGCTGAAGCCGAAGGAGCGATACACCTCGCGCGCCGTCTCCATCAGACGCTCCCGCGGGATCATCGTCTCAGGCAGATAGTCGCGGAAACCCTTGAGCGTGCGCGGTTCGATCAGAGACATGCGGCGCGCGATCCTAGCGAATCGACGGCGGCGCGCGCAGCACGGGACCGTCTTCCGGACCTGCAGCGGCCCGAACCAGCTCATAAAGGCGCCACACCACATGCGCCGGATCGCCCGGATGCGCCTCCTGATGCTTGAGCACCAGCGCGCTGCCACCCAGCGGCTCCCCGCGCTCCAGCCGCGCCAGCACGCTGCCCTTGGCGATCTCGGTGTCGAGCAGCTGCTCCAGCGCGGCGCCGTCGCCCTCCGCGATCATGAGGTAGCGCGCATCCTGCGCACGCATGAAGGCCTCCAACGCCGCCAGATCGCGGCCTGCCAGCAGCGCGTGCGCCAAGGCGACGCGCTGCGGCCGCTCGAACGCCTCCAGACGGCTCAGGAGCGCCGGACGCCGCGCGTGGAATGCGATCGCCTCACCATGACGAGAGAGCGCAAGCACGCCCCAGTCCGCGCGGGCCTGCGGTGCGTTCCACGGACCCGGTGAGGGCGTGCCTTCGCGCATCCAGCGCAGTCCGCGCAGCCAAGCCAACGCCTCGCCGCCGGGCCATGCTCCGCGCCCCATGAGAAACAGCCCCCCCAGTGAGAGCAGCAGCACCGCCGCACCCGAAGCACCGAAGCGAACCCAGGCGCTGTGCGCGTGGCGCTCGGCGGCCAGCGGCAGCACGCAGACCACAGCCAGAGCCACGAGCGGCCCGGCCAGCACGTGCACGCCGACCGCGAGCAGCGCCAGCAGGCCGACGAGCAGCGCGAACAGCACCGGCCAATCGCGCCAATCGTGCCGCAGGCTCCACAGGGCGAAGGGCAGCGCCAGCACCAGCGGCGTCGCCGCAAACAGCGCCGTCAGGAAGCTGCGGCCTTCCAGATCGCGCGCATGCTGCAGCGCGGCCGGCAGCGCAGCGAACAGCTCATGCAGCGGACCGCGCGCCTGCGCTGCCATCCAGACGATCATCAGCAGGCCGGCGATCCAGACCGCGACCTTGGTTCCAAGGCGCGTCTCCTTGGAGCGATCGACGAGCACGGCGACGACGAAGGGAGTGCTCGACACCAGCGCGAACAGCGAAGCGAGCGTGGCCCACGAGCCCAGCACGCTCTCGCCGACGCCCAGCCACGGGCCCTCCGCAACGGGTGCGCGCGAGACCAGCGCGGCCGCGAGCGCGTGCAGGAGACCCGCGCGCGCCGGCAGCGACACGCCCTGCTCGGTGCGCTGCGTGAACGCACGCCAGATGCCGGCCAGCGTGGCGGCGGCGAAGGGCAGCAGCGAAAGCGGCGAGACCGCCAGTGCCAGCCCCCCCAGTAGACCGGCCAGCAGCGCATGCAGCACCGTTCCGACGGCATCGAGCGCGCGCAGCGAACGCACGAAGGCTCCGCAGTACAGCAGCACCAGCGGCCACCACAGGGCTTCGACGCTCAACCGGTTGGCGAGCGCCGGAGCCAGCAGCGCGGGCGCTGCGGCGCAGAACAGCGCGGCCAGCAGCGCGAACATGCGCGAGCGCGTCCACGCGCTGGCGGCGAAGAACCCGGCCAGCACCGCCAGCAGGCCCAGCACCGGCCCGCTCCAGGACAGGCGCGTTTCGCGCGCGATGGCGTCGGTTGCGGCAAGGCTGCCTTCGCAGGCCTGCACCAGCAAGGCCTCGTAGATCGGCGTGTGAGGGGAGCCGACGGCCTGCGGATGTGCCCAGTACGCATCCGAACCGCCCAGCGGCGCGCCCTCCAGCGCGCATTCCACGCGCCGCAGGTGCTCCGCGCTCTCCGGATCGACGAAGGCCACGGCCGCATCGGAAAGGCTGCCCGGCTCCAGCACTGCCTGCGCCGCCATCTCGCGGCGCAGGATCAGGGCGAACGCGGCAACCAGCGCCAGGATGATCCAGGGCAGGCTGCGCTTCACTGCTTGGGATAGGTGGCCAGCACCCACGCCTTCCACTGGGCTTCAAAGTCCAGCACGCTCATGCCGTAGACCTTCTGCAGAGCCTCGCGCGAGGGCACCTTGGCCTTGAGTTCGCGCACCATCTGGTTCCACTTCGGAGCATCGCGGAACAGCAGGTAGTCGACATAGCTGAAGCTCACCGCGAGCATCGCCGGGGTCAGCGTGTCGACATTCTGCTGGAAGATCTCCGCGATCGGCGGCACATCGTTTGCTGCGACCATCTGGCGTACGGCGAGGCGGTACTTGCCGCTCTTGAACTCCACCAGCGTGTTCTGCTCCTGGAAGCAGTACACATCGCAGATGCCCCAGTAGCGGTCCGTCCACCAGTGCGCGAAGCCCTCGTCAGCCCAGCCGCCCTTCTTGTTGCCGACCCACTCGGGCGGATTGTGGTTGCTCATCAGCAGATGAGCCGCGTTGTGGATGATGCTGCGGTGCAGGCGCTCGTCGTTCTGGTAGTTCTGCTTGGATGCACAGACCGAGTAGGTGGGCCGTGAACCCATCAGCTTGACGGCGTTGCGTCCGCCCTGATCGCAGTACAGCGTCGAGGCGCGCTCCTGATCCTGCGGCAGGTACCACACCAGCACCCGCGACTTGTCCGGGAAGACCTTGGAATCCACCTGCAGCAGCGCCCGGTAGTCGGTGTGCAGTCGCTCGAGGCGTTCGGCGTACAGATGCAGCAGCTCGTGCGCGTCGAGCATTTTCTTGTCGACCTTGAGCTTGTCGACATCCCACACCAGCACGAAGTGCTTCGTCTCGGCCTTGCGCACCGGTCGCTGCATGCCCTCATCGAGATAGGCCAGCGCCTTCTTGCGGGCCTGCACCTGCGCCTGCTTGGCCGCGGCCTTGTCCTTCACGGCCTGCGGGGCGCAGGCGCCGCAGGGCGTCCAGCCCACGCCGAGGCAGACCGTGCAGTCCGCCACGACGCTGCAGTACTCCAGCTTGTCCTCGTCGCAGCCCTCGTCCTTGGTGTGCTCTGAACAGGGCATGCGCTCCACCCCGCGGCACTTGGTGCATTTGCCGGCCTTGGGCTCCTGGGCAGCCGCCATCACCGACAGGCACATCACCGACAGACACAGCAGCGCAGCACACAGGAGGACGAGCAGGCTGCGCAGGCTCACAAGAGCTCCTCTACGATCTGCTTCTTCGGATCAAAGTCACGCAGACGGATGCGCTCGGGCAGTCCCGGCGTCAGTGCCGCACGCGGAGCCAGCCCCACCAGCTCGCTCATCCGGATCGCGATGCCCTTCTCGCGCGCCAGCTTCTCGATCTCCTGGTACACGCGCTCCAGCCCCGTGGCCTCGAAGTTGCACACATTCATGCTGACCTGCGCGCACTTGAGGTCATCGAGGAAGAAGCCCATCGCCTTGATGCCGGGCAAGCCGCCGTCCTTCTCGCGGATCTTCTTGGCGATCTCCTTGGCGACGGCGACATCCTCGGTCTCGAGGTTGACATTGAACGCGATCAGGAAGTTGCGCGCGCCGATCACGGTCGCTCCGGCGCTGGCGTGTAGTCGGTCGCGCGGGCCTTCATCCGGAACGCGCGCAGGATCGGCGGCGACCGCCTCGCGCAGCTTCTCGTAGCCGATGTTGCGCACATCCGGCAGATTGCGGCGCGCGGGCGTGCGCGCCGCCGCCTCGTAGAAGTAGACCGGGATGGAGAGTTCCTTTCCGACGCGCGCACCGAGCGCGTGCGCCGTGCGGATGCACTCCTCCATCGAGGAGCCTTCCAGCGGAACGAAGGGCACCACATCCGTGGCGCCGATGCGCGGATGCTCGCCGGTGTGGCGGTTGAGATCGATGCGGCGCGCGGCTTCGGCGATCGCGCGGAAGGCGGCTTCGCTCGCGGCGGCGGGTGTGCCCACCAGCGTCACGACGGCGCGATTGTGGCTCGCATCCATGCTGTGATCGATCAGCTTGACGCCCGGAACGGAGCGGATCGCGTCCAGGATCGGGGCCAGATTGGCGGCATCACGCCCTTCGGAGAAATTGGGCACGCACTCGACAAGACTCATGGAGGCAGGCTTCCTTGCAGGATCGGCTTTGTTGCTTGCTGTTCAGACCCCATTAAACCCGGCGGGCGCACGGCGCACCACAACGCGCCCGCGCTTGACCACCGCGCGCACCGGATTGCGGCCGAGTTCGTAGACCAGATGGCGGTGGTTGGGCTGGTCCAGCACGATCAGATCGGCGTCCTTGCCCGCTTCCAGCGAGCCCAGCCGGTCCGCTCGGCCCAGCGAGGCCGCCGCGTTGAGCGTCGCGCCGCACAGTGCCTCGGCCGCGCTCATGCGGTAGCGCAGCGCCGCGAAGCTCAGGACCTCGGGCATGCTCTGCAGATAGCAGCTGCCCGGATTGAAGTCGGTGGAGAGCGCGGGGGCGAGTCCGGCGTCGACCATCGCGCGGCCCGGAGCTTCGCGCTCCTGGCGCAGATAGATCGGCACGAGCGGGCACAGCACCGGGACGACGCCCGCCGCCGCCAGCGCGTCCATGCCCGCGCGGTCGATGTGCTCCAGGTGATCCGCGCTGTCCGCACCCAGTTCCGCTGCCAGCTGCGCGCCCCCGAGCAGGCTCAGCTGGTCGGCGTGCAGACGCAGGCGCAGGCCCAGCTCGCGCGCGCGCTGCAGGATGCGGCGCGAGTCCTCCAGGTTGAAGACATGGCTCTCGGTGAAGATGTCGCAGTACTCGGCGATGCCCTGACGCGCCACCTCGGGCAGCATCTCCTGCACCAGCAGCTCGACGTAGTCGGCCTTGCGCTCGCGGTATTCAGCGGGATATTCGTGCGCGCCGAGAAACGTGGGCACGATCTCGACCGGCTGCAGACCGGCGGCCTGACGCAGGATGCGCAGACAGCGCAGCTCGTCCTTGACGGACAGCCCGTAGCCCGTCTTGGCCTCGACGGTCGTGGTGCCAAGCTCGAGGAAGCGCTCCAGCCGCACCAGCAGGCGCGCCAGCAGTTCCTCATCGGAACTTTCGCGCACGCCGCGCACGCTGGAGAGGATCCCGCCGCCCGCAAGCGCGATCTCGACATAGCTCCGGCCCTGCGTGCGCAGCTCGAACTCCTGCTCGCGCGTTCCGGCGAAGATGGGGTGCGTGTGGGCATCGACGAAGCCAGGCACGATCGTGCCGCCCTGAGCGTCGAGCACACTGCGCGCATGGAAGCGGCGGGTAAGCTCCGCCTCGCTGCCCACCGCGAGGATTTTCCCTCCATCGGCAGCCACGCAGCCCCCCGGCAGCACCTCCAGCTCCCCCATCCGCGCGCCGCCACGGGCCTCGAGGCCCAGCGGCGTGGCCAGCTCCGCGGCACCGCGCACGAGAAGATCGATGGTCTGCATCGGATTTATGGGCGCAAGGTACCGGAATTCGCGCTGCGGCGGGAGCGGCGTGCCGAAGTATAGACTGAAGCCGAGACACATCCCCGATGGCCCCCTCACGCAACCTCCGCTTCGCCACGACTGGCCTGTTTCTCGGCCTCATCGGCTACACCTTCTGGCAGGGCCGCCTGGTTCCGGCTGTGCGCGAGGATGCATCGGCCAAGGCCGGTGTCTCCTTCCGCCTGACGGAGCGCGCCGCGGAGATGGGACTGGCCTTCCGGCATGAGGGCGCACAGCTCGATGCGCGCATCCGGCACATCGAGGTGCAGGTCGCGGGTCTGGGTGCCGCGGTCAGCGCCTTCGATGCCGATGGCGACGGCTGGTGCGACCTCTATGCGACCACCAGCGCGTTCGGCAAGCCCAACGCGCTGTTTCTCAACCAGCGCAACGGTCGCTTCATCGACGCAGCTTCCGAAACCGGCCTCGCGGACCTCAACATTCCCGGTCGCGGCGCTTCCATGGGCAGCGTTTGGGCGGACCTCGACAACGACGGCGATACGGACGGTCTGCTGTACCGCTACGGCTTTCCTGCACTTCTGAAGAACGAGCGCATCGAGACCGGCAAGCTGCGTTTCCGCGAAATCACCGCTGAAAGCGGGCTGGAGCGCTGGATGAACTCCAACGGTGCGACCTTCCTCGACTTCGACCGCGACGGACTGCTCGATGTGTTCACGACGGGTTATTTCCGCGAGCAAATCGACCTTTGGAACCTGAAGTCCACGAAGATCATGCAGGAGAGCTTCGAGTTCGCGAAGAACGGCGGACGCAATTATCTCTTCCGCAATCTGGGCAACCTGCGCTTCGAGGATGTCAGTGCCACCCACCTGCCCGCGAACTCGCGCTGGACGTTGGCAGCCGCGGCTGCGGATTTCGACGGAGACGGCTGGCAGGATCTGTACATCGCCAACGACTACGGACCCGAGGAACTGCTGCTCAACCGCAAGGGCGAAGGCTTCGAGCTCGCCCGCGGCGTCGGACTCGAGGAAAGCTCCAAGAGCGGCATGTCGGTTGCCGTCGGCGACGTGCAGGGCACCGGTTCGCTCGCGGTGTACGTCACCAACATCTCCAAGACCGGCTACCTGTTCCAAGGCAACAACCTGC
Organism: Planctomycetia bacterium; assembly: GCA_005799545.1. Classification (GTDB taxonomy): domain Bacteria; phylum Planctomycetota; class UBA1135; order UBA1135; genus SYGM01. The sequence goes on from SYGM01000069.1 coordinate 18,643, forward strand.
GACTCAACCGCATGGGCGGAGGCGCCGGCTTCGTCAACGTCGCCGAGGGCGAAGTGCTCGACTGCGGCTGGAGCTGGGGCTCGCAGTTCGGCGATTTCGACAATGACGGCCGTCCCGATCTGATCGTGCTCAACGGGTTCGTCTCCGCCGACAAGGACCGCGATTACTGGTACGCGATGACCAAGCTCGGCGGAGCGCAAGGCGATCTGGTCACCGACGCCGTGAACTGGCCGGACCAGGGCACGCGCAGCCTCTCGGGCTACGAGCGCTCGCGCCTGCTGCTCAACGAATCGACGGCGCGGCGCGTCAAGTTCCGCGATGTCGCTCCCGCGGCGGGCCTGACCGATCTGCTGGATGGGCGTGCGGTGGCGCTGGGTGACTTCCGGCACGCCGGTGCGCTGGATGCGGTGATCGCCAATCAGCGCGCGCCGCTGCTGTACTACGAGAATTCCCCGGCTCCTGACCGACGCTGGATCCAGTTCGAGCTGGTCGGCACCCGCTCCAACCGCGATGCCATCGGCACGCATGTGGAAGCGGTGTTCGGCGAAAATCGCCTTGCGGCCGTGGTATTGGCGGCCAGCGGCTTCTGCGCCCAGAACGAGCGCATGCTGCACTTCGGACTGGGCTCCGCCGCGAAGCTCGACGAACTGAAGATCCGCTGGCCCTCGGGTGCCGAACAAACCTTGCGGAACCTGGCGGCCGGCCAGCGCCATCGAATCGAGGAGCCCTGATCGGGGGTCCGCAGGTCAGAGAAATCACGAGCAGCCATGAGTGCCACCACGAGCGCCACCACGCAGAATTCTCCTCAGACCCGCAAAGGCATCGACCCGCGCTGGTACTCCTCCAGCCTGCTGACGCTGATCCTCGTCGTCGGCCAATGGAAGTTCCAGATGCTCGGAGACAGCTACCTGCCCTGGGCGGTGGCGCTGGGCACCTCGCTGCTGACGGAACTGATCCTGTTCCGGGCTCACAATCCCGGACGCTGGCCCAACCTGCTCTCGGCCTACATCAGCGGCAACAGCGTCGCCATCCTGCTGAAGCCCTCGGGCGCGATCCTGTGGCCCTTCGTCGTGGCCTCGATGCTCGCCATCGTCTCGAAATACGTGCTGCGCAGCGGGGATCGTCACCTCTGGAATCCGACCAACTTCTCCATCTGCGCGCTGCTCCTGATCGCCCCCGCGCAGACCACCATTCTCAGCCACGAGTGGGGCAACGATCTGGGCATCGTGCTTGCGCTGTGGTGCGTCGGACTGCTGGTCGTGTTCCGCGCCAAGGTCTGGCATCTGACACTGGGTTATCTGGGCATGTTCGCCGCGCTGGCGTGGTTCCGAACCCTCTTCAACGGCGACACCCTCGCCGCCGAAGTCGGCCCGATCACCGGCCCGATGTACACGCTGTTCATCTTCTTCATGGTCACTGACCCCAAGACGATCGTGCGCGGCAGAGCCCGGCAGATGTTCGTGCTGGCCCTGATTGCCCTGACCGAGTGCGCGATTCGGATGGCGGCCGATTTCGAGATCCTGAGCACCTCCAGCGCGCTGGCGGTGGCGCCGGGCATGTTCGCGCTGTTCTTCATCGGCGCACCCGCGCTGCTGCTCGATCTCAAGCGCCCGCGCCAGGCGAGCCCCGGTGCCGCGCCCCTCGCCGGGGTCGGCTAGAGCCGCTTCGCGACGACGATCAGCGAAGTGCCCGGCCAGGGCAGCAGGCGGTCGATGCGGCGGATCCACCACACGTTGCCGTTGACCAGCTTGAGCTGCACGCGACTGAAGTGCTCGCGGCCCATCATCTTGCCGTTCCACCACCAGCCCGGCGTGGTCATGCGGTTGAAGTCGAAGATGCGCTCGACGGTGAAGCCGGCGCTCTCCACGGCCTGCGTCAGGCTGCGGCGCGTGTAGCGCCGCTCGTGGCCCAGCACGCGGTCGAGCGAGCCGTAGAGGCTCGGTCCCTGCGGCACGAGGATCACGGCGCGGCCGCCGGGCTGCAGTGCGGTGCGGATGTTGGCGAGCGCCAGCGCCTCATCGCGAATGTGCTCGAGCACGTTGAGGCACACCACGCTGTCATAGCGGCCCGCCACGGCCTCGAAACCGGCGCCGGAGCCCAGGTCGAGCCGGCGGGCCTCGAAATAAGGCTTGCCGGTGTTGGTGCCGCGCAGGTAGTCGAGGTAGAGCGGGTTGATGTCGCTTGCGGTGTAGCTCTCGCGCGGACACAGCTGGCGCGACATGTTGCCGAGCCCCGCACCGATCTCGAGCACATGCGCTCCGAGGAAGGGCCGCACCGTGTCGGCCATCCAGCGGTTGAACGCCGGCACGCCCGACATGCGATGCAGGATCTGCGAGCCGTACTCGTCATCGCGGTAGATGTCGTCGACGAGCCACCAGCGCAGCATCGTCCAGAACGCGCGCCAGGCGTCCTTGGGTCCGATCTTCTTGCCCTCGGCGTAAGTGCGGCCGGAGTAGGAGATCGGCACCTCGTAGATCGCCGCGCCGCGCTTCTTGAGCTTGAAGCACAGCTCCGGTTCGATGCGGAAGTCGTTCGAGCGGATCGGGATCGACTTCAGAAGCGGCGTGCGCACCGCCTTGTAGCAGGTCTCCATGTCCGTCAGGTTGAGATCGCTCAGCGCATTGCACATTCCCGTGAGCAGCTTGTTCGCCAGCGAGTGCCAGAAGTACAGCACGCGTCGGTACTCGCCCGAGAGGAAGCGGGAACCGAACACGGCATCCGCGCCATCGCGCACGAAGGGCACCAGCAGCTTCGGCAGGTCGGCGGGGTTGTACTCCAGATCCGCGTCCTGAATGACGGTGATCTCGCAGCCGGCCCTGCCAATGCCCGTGCGGACGGCCGCTCCCTTGCCCTGATTGCGCTCGTGCTCGATGTAGATGATGCGATCGGGATGCGCGGCCGCGAGCTCGCGCAGGATGGCGCGTGTCCCGTCGGTGGATCCATCATCGACCACGATCAGCTCCAGCTTCGAGAGCAGCGGACTCTCCACTGCCAGCACGCGCCGGATCGACTCGCGCACGAGGTAACGCTCGTTGTAGACGGGCATCACCACCGAAAGAGAAAGGCTCGCGCTCATGGAGCGGCGAGCCTAGCCGATTCGCAGCGCCGGTTTCAGCCTGCGCAGCGCAGCGCCGGCATGGCGTGCAGGCGCATCTGGATGTGGTCCCGGATCCGCACCCGGGCCCGGAACAGGATCATCTTGAGGTTGGAGAGGCCGACCCCCAGCTCGGCGGCGGCCTGTGCGTAGGACAGGCCGCGCACCTCGACCGCGTCCAGCGCAGCCCTATCGCGCTCCCCCAGCCCCGCGGCGGCCTCGCGGTACAGTGCGAGCACGATCAGCCACGCCGCGCGCAGCTCCTCGGCCTCCTGCTCGCGCACCAGCTGCTCATCCGGTCCGCGCTTGGGGTCGCAGGGCTCGCAGACCTGCTCCTCCAGCTGCAGGGTGGGTTTGCGGGCCTTGCGCAGCGCCGCGCGGCGCAGCAGGTTGATCGCGATGCCGTGCGACCAGTTGCGGAAGCTCATGGCCGCCTCGTCGCGGAAGCTCTTGGCATAGCGGTAGATGTTGACGAAGGTGTCCTGGAGCAGTTCCTCCGGCTCGTGCACACCGCGGGCGCGCGCCCAGGCCAGGAATGCCGGAGCGGCCACTCGGTAGAGCGCATCGAAGACCCGCGGCTCGGCGCGGTCGCGAAAGCGCGCCATCAGCTGGGTTTCCAGTTCGGGTCCGGAGGAGAGAACGGCGGGGCTGGACATGCCGCGCTGGGATGCACACGCCGTGCCGGGGGGCATAACAACAACTTATCTATATATCCCACATGGCTTTACGGTCTTGAAGGATCCTACACAGCAGCCCCGGCATCCCCTGCGGGGCGTTACGATCCCGAAACAGCCCACCCGCGCTCCGAAACGCTATCCTCTGCGCTCCTTGGAAGCCCTGCCCCTGATCCTCGCCGGTGCCGCCCTGCTGGTGGTCCTGCTCGCCAACTGGCTGCGCCATGCACTGCTGCGCGCCAATCCGGCCCGCGTGCTCGAGGGCGTGCGCGGCTCGGATGAGCGTGCGCGGCTGGCGGCCCTGCTGGAGCGCGCACCCCGTCTGGCGCTGGGCGCCACCGTCCTCAGCCTCGGCGCCACCCTGACTCTCGGCCTGGCCCTCGACCAGGCCCTCCACCGGCCGCTGCTCAGCGGGGCGCTGGCCTGGGCGGCGCTGCTGCTCCTCGGGGAGGTGCTGCCCCAGGCCCTGGCGCTGCGTCTGGGCGATGCCCTGCTCAACCGCACGCTGTGGAGCTTCTCGGTCCTGCAATGGCCGCTCCTGCCGCTGGTCGTGCTGGTCGAGCGGCTCCAGCGGGCGCTGCTGCGCGTGGCGGGTCGCGATGTCGATCCCTCCGAGTCTCACGGCATCGTCGAGGACCTGCGCGAGGTGGTCGAGGAGACCGAGATCACCGGCCAGCTCGACGAGACCGAAAAGGAGATCATCGGCAACGTGATGGAGGCGCGCGAGGTGACCGTCGCGGCCATCATGACCCCGCGCACGGAGATCCGCGCCGTGGAGTTGTCCGAGGGCCTCGCCGGCGCCGCGCGCCTCAGCGCCGAGTGCGGCCACAGCCGCGTGCCGGTGTTTGAAGAAAGTCTGGACCGCATCGTCGGCACGATCGCGGCGCGCGATGTGCTCGCGGTGGCGGTCGAGGACGGACTCAAGTCGGCTCCGCTCGCACCGATCCTGCGGCCCGCGCTGTTCGTGCCCGAGACCAAGCGCGTCGCGGACCTGCTCGAGGAATTCAAGCGTGAGAAGCAGAAGCTGGCGGTCGTGCTCGATGAGTACGGCGGCACCGCGGGCATCGTGACGCTGGGCGATGTCGTGGCGCATCTGGTGGGAGACCTGCGCGATGAGTACGCCGAGCGCGAGGCTCCGCGCGTGCGCACGCTCTCCGACGGCTCGAGCGAGATCGACGCTTCGCTGCGCGTGGCGGAGGTCAACGAACGTCTGGAGCTCGCGATCCCCGAAGACGAGCACTACGAGACGCTGGCGGGCTTCGTCTTGAGCGAGCTCGGGCACTTCCCGCGCGTCGGCGAGACGCTGGCGCTGGGCGAGTGGGAATTTCGCGTGCTGGAAGCGACGGAGCGGCGCATCGTGCGCCTGCGCGTGGCGCGCAAGGCCTCCTCCTGAAAATGGCGAGCCTGCGCGATCGCGTGATCCTGCTGTCGCGCACGCCGTTCGGCGAGTCCTCGCTGGTCGTGCAGGGCATCAGCGCGCGGCACGGCCGCCTCTCGTGGATGGCAAAGGGCGCCTATCGCGCGAGCTCGCGCTTCTACTGCGTGCTCGATCTGTGCGACACGCTGGAGCTGGAATGGCAGACGGCGCAGGGCTCGGACCTGCATACACTGCGCGCGGGCAGCCTGCTCGTGCGACGCGCGGGCCTGTGCGCCGATCCGCGCCGTTTCCGCGCGGCGATGGTGCTGACAGAGCTTGCGGATCTGGTGAGCCGCGCCGGACAACCCGAGCCGGGCCTGTTCGCCAGCCTCGAGCGCGGACTCGACGCGCTGCTCGATCTGCAGGGCTCCCCTGACTGGGCGCAGGCCCGCTTCGAGCTGGAGCTGCTGAGCGAACTGGGTCTGCTGCCGAGCCTCGAGCAGTGCGCCGCCTGCGGACGAGCCGCCCCGCCGGTGCGCACGGAACCAAGCTCGCCGGCGAAGAGCCGCGCAGCCTTCTCGGCAAGCGGCGGCGGGCGCCTGTGTCCTGCCTGCGCCCGCCTGCTGCGCGCGCAGGGCCGCCGCGTCGGAACGATGCCGCTGGAGGTGCTGGAAGACGCGCGTCTGGTGCTCGGCAAGGGTTCCGCGGCGGCGCAGCTCGCCGGCGAGCGATTGCTCAAGGTGCGTGACTTGCTCGAGCGCTTCCTCGGCTACCATCTGGACACGCGGCCGCGCAGCCTGTCAGGCTTCCTCGCCGCCCCGCAACGCAACGCCCCCGCTTCATGATCCGCGTCCGTGCCCTGCGCCCTGCCCTGCGCCCTGCCCTGCGCCCTGCCCTGCGCCTTGCCCTCGTGCTGCTGCTGAGCCTGCTCGGCGGCTGCTCCATGATGGGTGCCCGGCTGGACGTCAGCGAGGTCGATGCCGCGCTGGCGCGTGCCCAGTCGGACCTTGATCAGGGCCGCACCGAGGATGTCGTGTCGCTGATGCGCCGAGCGAGCCTGGCGAAGGATCTCAGCCCCGAGCAGCGCGCCGCCGTCGAGCGCCTGCTCGAAGTCGCGGTCCGCAAGCGCATCGGCGAGCTCTCGGGCGAAAATCCCGATGCCGGCGAACTGGCCGATCTGGTGGAGCTGGATCTGCCGCGTCAGGTCGCCGTCGAAGCGGGCCTCGCCGCGGCGCGCGCCTGGCAGAAGGAGGGCGAGGAGGGCAGCGCCTTCGAGGTTTTGCAGCTGCTCGACAAGAAATACCCGCTGCACTATGAGCGCGTCGCCGCCGGCGACCTGATCGTCGAGCTGGGGCTGACGATGTCGGAGAAGCATGAGAGCTTCCTGATCTTCTACGACACCGACGAAGAGGCTCAGAAGATGCTCGAGTACGCGATCCTGGAACACCCCTGGGCGCGCAACTGCGACCAGGCGTACCTGTGTCTGGCTCGGCTTTACGAGCAGGACCGCGAGTACAAGCTCGCGATCGATCGACTCGAGAAGCTGGTGCTCAACCACCCTGAATCGCAGGAGCGGCCGTCGGCCCAGGCGCGCATCCCGCGACTGCGATTGAGGCTACTCGCCAGCCCCGAGTACGACCGGGCCATGCTGCTGACTGCTTCCGAGGAGCTGCGCCGGTGGCTGGTGGCCTACCCCGAACATCCCGAACGCGAAGCTGTCGAGCGCGATCTGGGCGACTGCCTGCGGCGGCTGGTCGACAACGATCTGGTGATCGCGCGCTTCTACGAGCGCGTCGGCAACGTCTACGGAGCGCGCCGGCATGCCACCCGCGCGGTGCTCGAGGCCCGCGATGCCGGCGACCCGGCCCGCGCGCAGGAGGCACAGCGCTTCCTGGACTCGCTGCCGGACGATGATGCGCAGGCCAAGCGTCCGCGCGAGGATCTGAAACTGTGAGGGGCCCAACCGTGAAGATGCTGATGCTCGCGTGTCTGCTTGTGTTGGGTGGCTGCGGCTACAGCACGGGGCTCCGGATCTCCCAAAACTACGACAGCGTCGGCGTCGAGCTGTTCGGCAACGAGACGCTGGAGCGCGATCTCGAGCCGCAGCTGCAGGCGCAGATCACGGACGTGCTGACCGAGCTGTCCGACTCGCGCCTGCTTCCGCCGGAGCGCGCCCGCGCCGTCATCCGCGGCAAGCTTGTGACCTACCAGCGGCGCAACGGCATCCGCAGCAGCGACAACCGCCTGCTCGAGACCGGCGTGACGATCGAGGTCGAAGCCGGACTGTACGTGCGCGGCAGCGACACGCCCCTGCGCACCACCCGTGCCTACAGCTCCGTGGGCTATACGCTGGATCAACCCGGCAACGAGCGTGAGGCCCGGGACCGGGCGCTGCGCTACATCGCCGAGGAGCTGGTACTCGAGTTGTTCGCCCCCGGTTAAGCCCCGCGAGCGGCGGCCCGAGAACGCGGCCCGAGAACGCGGCCCGAGAAC
>SYGM01000070.1 GCA_005799545.1 Planctomycetia bacterium
CGGGTGCGAATAGCGATAGCGGCCCGGCTCGTCGATCGAACTGACCACCGTGTCCGGGTCGAAGACATCCATGTACGCGCAGGGGCCGTAGTCGATCGTCTCTCCGCTGATGGCCATGTTGTCGGTGTTCATCACGCCGTGAATGAAACCGACGCTCTGCCAGGCCGCGATCAGGCGCGCCTGACGCTCCATCACACGGCGGAAGAAGGCCAGCGCACTTCCGCTCGTGCCGCAAAGATCGGGATCATGCCGCGCGATGGCGTATTCGGTGAGCGCTCCCAGCAGCGCCGGATCCTGCTGCAGCGCAGCGAACCAGAAGGTGCCCACACGCAGATGGCTCGCCGCCACCCGGGTGAGAACGGCTCCGGGCTTGGGCACTTCGCGCACGACCCACTCGCCGCTCGCCACCACAGCAAGGCTGCGCGTCGTGGGAATCCCCAGCGCAGGCATGGCCTCGCTGATGATGTATTCGCGCAGCATCGGTCCCACGACCGCCCGCCCGTCGCCGCGACGCGAGTAGCGCGTCTGGCCCGAGCCCTTGAATTGGATGTCGTGCAGCTTGCCGTCCGGAGCGCGCTGCTCCCCCAGCAGGAGTGCGCGTCCATCGCCCAGCATCGCCAGATGGCCGAACTGATGGCCGGCATAGGCCTGCGCGATCGGTTCGCTGCCTTCGGGGAGGAGCTGACCGCTGAAGAGCTGAGCAAGCTCAGCGTCGCCAGCTTCGGAAAGCTGTAGCCCGAGCGAGTGCGCAAGCCGAGTGTTGACGATTAGCACCCGGGGCTGCGGAAAGCGCGCGGGCGTGACACGCTCGAAGAACACACCCGGAAGGCGGGCATAGGTGTTGTCGAAGCGCCAGCCTCGGACTGCGGGATGGGTTGCGCTCACGGCTGCTTGCGCTTGGGCTGCATCAGCAGCTTGTTGACCATCTCTTCATGCAGCTCCCTGGGCGGAGGCTCGCCGCTGAAGACGGTCTCGACGAGGATCCGGCCTCGACGAACGTCGACGCTCGACACGGGGAAGTTCAGCGTGCCGTTGATCATGCGCTTCTCGTGAATCCAGCCCTTGCCGTTGGGAAGCTCAATGGGACTGGACTTCGAATCGGCGATGCGCAGAACGCCTTTCGTCATCGTCTCGTCCTTGAGCTTGCTGAGCTTGGCCGCCTGATCGAGGAAGTGCTGCGCCGCATCGTCGGAAGCGAATTCCATGACAACGAGCACGGCGATCTTGGAGGTCGGGTCCTTGATCGGCGTCAGCTGCACGAAGCGCGCGCCGCGCAGGCCGCGCTGGATCCGGTCGCGGTCCGCGGGATCGAGCATCGCAAGGCCTGCGGCCAGCTGCTGGCCGTTGAGCGTCATCCGCGTGGAGTTCCATTCCTGGGGATCAAATCCGGTCAGGAACAGCTCCAGTGCGGGCTCGAGGTCATAGAGCTGCGCCGGACGCGAGTTGGGATCAAGGTACCACTTCGGCTGGAGAATCTCTTCGGAGTCGCGCGGCGGATGGGTGAAGATCCGCTTCAAGGCCTCCGCTCCGCCCGCCTTTTCGACCGCCGCCACGAACGGCTCGCCCTGATGGTAGGCAAACCCAAGTTGCTGAGCATTGGCGTTGAGTATCAGCTTGTAGGCCTCGCCGAGATCCTCTTCAGGCTCCGGCAGACGCGCAATGCCCGCGGTGAAGCGCTCAAAGCCGTCCTTCCAGCCCGCAGCCGTGCAGATCCTGCGAGCCTGATGCTGGGCGCTGCCTTCGATCACCGCATTGAGCGCACTGACCGCATCGACACTGTCACCCTTCTGCAGCAGCTTTGTGAAGTCGTGAGCCTGATCGTCGAGCGCGTGGCACAGCTCGTGCACCATGATCGCGCGCAGTGCATCATCTTCCCCCAGACGCAGCTCGGGGAAACTCTTGATCTGGAGCTTCCAGTTGGGCCGGACAACGAGCATCTCCTTGGTTGACCAGCAGTACTTCGCGATCGCCAGCAGTGCGAAGCCCGAGCCGAAGGCGTCCGCCTCGCGCTTCGCAGCCGCTTCATCCGGCTGCCGCAGCCGGATGATGGGCAGGTTCTCCAGCGCGACCGCCTGGGCAAGATCCTTGCGCGAGGCCAGCTTGAACGGCGGCGCATGAAAGGCCGGTCCCCCGCGCTGCTTCACCTCGTTCTCCATGGCGGTCAGCGCGTCCTTGTAGGCAGCTTCCAGCCGTTCCTGCGTCAGTTCGGTTTCCTCTGCGGACAAGGTCAGGACCAAGGCGAGCAGCGCCGACAGCACACGCAACAGCAGCGAAATGTTCTTCATGGGGCTCTGGAGCCCGATTCTAGGCCCCGCCATGTGGCTCGGCATCCAAGTCCCGAGGGATGGCGAAGGAACCTGCATGCTCCTTTCTCCTGCCCTGCTCCTCTTGACCTGCGGCCTGTTCGGTGATGCCTCTGCCCCCCTCAAGCCCGAAGCGTCCGCCGACTCGACTCCCATGACCCTGCCCAGCACGGATCCCGGCAAGGAAGCCCGACGGAAGGCTGCGGAGCGCCTGCGTGCCGTGCTCGAACCCGCGACGGGCTCCGGGGCCCAGGCCGATGTGCCCGAGCTGCTCAAGGCCTGCGAGGAGGCGGCGGGGCTGCTGCCCGAGTCTTCGCGCAATCGCATGCGCATGCTTGCAATGGTTCAGGAGCAGCGCGCCGATCTGGAAAAGCAAAAGCCCGACCGCGTGCTGCGCGACACGCGCCGCGGCGTCGAAGGAGCGATGCTCGATCTCTCCTTCGAACCGCGCATCGAAGCGCCGGTTCCCGTCGGCTGGCCCGCTCCCACGACGGTCAATGAGCTGATGGTGCTCGACTATCCGGCCTACCGCCTCGCACGCGCGCCCATGAGCGGACAGATGCGCACGAACAACGCTTTCTGGAAGCTCTTCCGCCACATCGAATCGAATCAGATCCCGATGACGGCACCCGTCGAGACGACATACTCGGCCACGCAGGGCGAAGAAGAGCCGCAGTGGATGGCCTTCCTCTACCAGTCGACCCAGCAAGGCTCGCTCGGCAAGGATGGCGAGGTCGAGATCGTCGATCTGCCGGCCGCTCGCGTGCTGTCGATCGGACGCCGCGGCTCGATGAGCGAGCGCGCGATGAAGAGTTCGCGCACCGAGATGGATGGTTGGCTCGCCGCCAACCCGCAGTGGGAGGTGTGCGGTCCGATGCGTTCGATGGGCTGGAACAGCCCGATGGTGCCCGATGCGCGGCGCTACTGGGAGATCCAGCTGCCGATCCGCATCAAGGCCACCGCGGCCAAGTGATCCGGACGCGGATCAGGGCTTGACCAGCTCGTAGATCCCGTGGCGTCCGCCACGCAGCACGCCCTGGCGAACCAGCTGATTCCAGACCTCGGGCGTGAAGCGCGTCGGCGCCTGAATTCCCACGATGCCTGAGTGACGACCGGCGCTCATGCCGCGTCCTCCGATGCCGGACTCCGCATCGAGGATCGTGGCCTGCAGCGCCTTCTGGAAGGCCTTCAGCGCGCGGCGCAGCACTTCCTGGTCCTGCGCAGGCAGCGGACGCTTGCCTGTGAACCACGCCTCGACGATGCCGCGCAGCGCGTTCGCATCGCGTGCGTCGATAGCCACGGCAAGATCAGGATCACTCTGCCGTGCGGCACCGAGCAGCGCGCCGGCGCGCTCCCACACGGCTGTGTTGCCCGGATCGGCCTGCAGTTCGACGACGCAGACCTCCAGATGACGGCTGACGAGCGAGACGGCGGGATCAAAGGCGGCGCTCATGGCTTCAGCCTAGCACGCTGACCCGAGTGCATGTCCGACAGCGCCCGCTCGGCTAAAGTACGGTCGAGGCGTTCGATCCGGTCGAGGAATGGCTTCAACACCCTTCCCATCGTCTTCCCGTCGGGAACAACGATCCGCAGGCCTCCCTTGATGCAACTCCCGCCGCGCGTCGCGAGCTCGGCCTCTGGCTCCACGTCGACGCCGCCATGGCCGACTCCGCCATGATCCTGCCGGAGTGCCGCGCACTTTCACGGCACTCTCGCTCCCAACTCACCGACCGCGCCCAGCTCCTGCGCCCGCTCGCGCTCGTCGCGCTCGAGCTGGGCCGAGCTCCTGCGCCGCGTCTTCGCCGTCGACGTGCTGACCTGCCCGCATTGCGGCGGACCCCGCCGCCTCATCGCACAGCTCACAGACCCACTCGTCGTGCACAGGATCCTCGGCCACCTCGGACTGCCCACCGAGCCTCCACAGCCCGCACCGGCGCGCTCACCCGAAGTGTTCAACTTCGCCTGAGCCGGCGCCCTTCACCACGTCGAGCCCGCCACCCTCTCCCGCTACCCGCTCCTCTCCCGCAACCCGCGTCAGCAAGTAGGCCCAGCCGTCTCCAACGCGCCCGAGCCACGGCCGTGGGCACCTCGGACCGCTCGCCAGCCTGGCCCACCGAGGCCCGAGCCGAGCTCGGGAGGTCACTTGACGGATGCGCCCGCGGCGGCAAACCTCCCTTGCGCGCTCGACGACGGCCGCCTCCAGCGGAAGTCATCCGCTCGGAGTTCCTATCCGCCCAGCGGAAGTCATCCGCTTGGAGTTCCTCTCCGCCTAGTCAACGCGGGCGCTTCTTCAAACGGCTGTTAGGTGCCGTCGGCGCCACGGTCGACTGGTTGGGACACGATGGTCTGCGTGATGTGCCGAGCCGTCTGGTCCGGCGAGAGCCTGGAGGTGTCGATCAGCCATTCGCCGCTAGCGGGGAACCGGTGGATGTCCTCGTTCAGTTTCTTGGCGATCTCAAAATCCTTGAACTCGTCGCTGGGGCGTTCGTGCAAACGCTGCTGGAGGGATGTCTCGGAGGCATGCAGCGAGAACACGAGAAAGGTCCTCGTTTCGCGTTGCTTGCGCAGGACCTCGAGGAATCGCGTGACCTTGTCGCCGCTGAAGGTGTCCACGACGATCACGGGCCGGAAACCGGACTCGGCGAGGTCATGCACGAGCCCGGCCGCGACATCCAGCATGAGGATGTGCTCGTCCTGCTTCTTCCAGTTCACGGAGATGACCATCTTCCTGAGGATGTCCACCTCAACGCGCGCGCCTCCGGGGAACGATCCGGCAAGGCACTTTGCCGTCGAGGACTTGCCTACGCCGGGAGCCCCACGGATGACGATCACATCAGGTTGCCGGTCCATCACTTGAACAGTTCCACTTGCGGCTTGTTGCAGGACATGCTCTTGCAAGGGAGGTTGCATGTCTTCATCGCCCTCGATACCTCGACGGAGCGCTTGGAGGAGAGGATCTCGATGATGTCTTGATCCGCGATGTTGCCGAGCGGCGTCTTGGCGACCGGAATTCTCCGGTGATCAAAGCACTTGACAATGTCGCCGTTTGGGTAGACGCAGATATTCTTACGTGCCGCGCAGGGCGTTGGATCCTCGACCATCTGTTGCGGCGTGGCGGTGCTTCGCCAGAACGTCGTTCCGAAATCCTGATACATCTGTGTGTTGTGCTGGATGCGGCGTTCTCGGCACCATTCGATGACCTTCTCGACCTCCGCTTCCGACTCGACCGACAACACGGACTGGATGCGGAGTCGGTCTCCCAGAATCTCGCGTGCCAACAGGATCTTTGGCATGACGATGTCGAAGTTCTTCCGACCCCTGAACTCGTTCCACTTGTCGCGTTGAACGGAGTCTACGGAGATCACGAGGATGTGCCCGAAGTTCTTGTATGTCTCGAGGAACTCCTGATCGATGAACCGCCCATTCGTGATCGTCACCATCGGTACATCAAGGCGATGGGCCTCCTCGGCAATGGCAAGCACATCCTTCTTGAACAGAAGGGGCTCGCCGCCCGTGAGGGTCACCTGATACAAGTTCTGGTGCAGCCTGCGAAGGCAAACGAGGAATCGCTCGAGACTGAGTCGTTCCGCGCGGGACTCGGGCCTCTCCCAGATGGCGCACTTCGGACACCTGTCGTTGCAGGCGTTCGTGATCATGTAGATCAGCTCGTTGCCCTTGACGCCATAGAACCTGCGAATGGGCGTCTTGTGCCACCTGTAGATGGCCCACTCGAGAGACTTCAGCGCGACCATCGGAACCTTGAGCAGCGGGTTCCCGACGCGTTCCGCAAATGGTTGGATCTCGCCGAGATAGTCGTGAACGCCGTGCAGGAAGGTCGGCTGCGCTGTCTTGAGCTTATAGATGAGGCTCATGCATGTTCCCCGGATAGATCGATTCGGAGGCGTCCCACATCAGAACGGTGTGCCCCTCGTAGAGTGTCGCGCTCGAGCTCTTGTACTTCTTGAAAAGCCGCAGGAAGCGAAGGAACCCTGTCACCGAGCTCCGATAGCCGAAGTCGTGCCATAGGACCGCCTCCGGACAGAAGCCGATCCGATATTTGCTGCGCAGTCGAAGGCATACATCCACGTCCTCTCCTGCTGCAGTCGGGAACCTTTCGTCAAAAGGGAACTCCTCGGCCGCGAAGCTCTTCATGCCGAAGTTGAGGGATGGCATGTACCAGAGCTCCTTGCGGTCGGGGAGCAGCCATTTCCCCGCGAGAGTGCCATTCACTTCGTGGTACTTGTCGAGCAGGGTCTTGCCCCAGGGGTAGGTCATTCCTCCGACGGCTTCGAAAACACCTCGCCCAAGGAAAGTGGACATGTTCCTGTTCCACTCCGGGTGAAGTATGCAGTCGTGGTCGGTGAACAGAACGTCCTCGATCCCACTGGCCAAAGCTCGCGCCACACCCTCGTTTCTGGCTCTCGCCGGTCCGCCGTTGGAGTTCAGTTTGATCCAATCGACGTTCTTGTGCGGAACCTCGTAGCCCAATGGGCTGGCATCGTCGACGAGATAGATCCGCTCGAATGGCAGGCTCTGCTTCTCCGCACTGTCGAGCAGTCGGAGGAGGCAACGCCGATCCCAGGCGGACCTTATGTAGCTCGGAATGATGAGCGCGCTCATGGGGATGCGTCCGTGCCAAGATGCCAAGTGGCGCTGGCTAGGGCCAGCTCCTGAGCGATACACGGCGTGCCGGAAGTATGGCACATGCGTGGATTCGCGGGCAGCTCACACCGGAGAGGCCACAGCGGGGTTGTCAACTTGACGGACGGTTGCCCATCGCCGGTCGGATGAAGATTGGGAGGCTTGGGACTGGCTATCGAGTCCTCGTGCGACCGGTACCCGCCGTTCGGTCGGAGGAGCTTCCGACCGGTCGAAGTGGCAGCGTCAGCTGCAGCGGTTTCGGGGCACTGCGACACTGCCACCAGCACTGCCACGACCCAGTCCGCCACTGTCCGCGACTGTCCGGTCGACCCCTGTTTTCAGGGCCGTGGGGCGGAGGCGGAAGGATTCGAACCCTCGATGGGTTGCCCCCTAGCGGTTTTCAAAACCGCTGCAATCGGCCGCTCTGCCACGCCTCCTTTCAGCCCGCCGCGCCGCTCACCGATGCCGACTTCACCGAGCAGTTCACCTACCACGGCGTGCTCGCCCCGGCCTCCGCTTGGCGTGACCTCGTCGTGCCCAGGCACACCACGGCCCCCGCCGCGCACTTTCACGGCACTCGCGCTCCCAACTCACCGACCGCGCCCAGCTCCTGCGCCCGCTCGCGCCCGCTCGCGCTCGTCGCGCTCGAGCTGGGCCGAGCTCTTGCGGCGCGTGTTCGCCGTCGACGTGCTGACCTGCCCGCATTGCGGCGGCCCACGCCGTCTCATCGCGCAGCTCACCGACCCCATCGTCGTGCGCAGGATCCTCGGCCACCTCGGGCTGCCCACCGAACCTCCACGGTCCGCGCCGGCGCGCTCGCCCGAACAGTTCGACTTCGCCTGAGCCGGCGCCCTTCACCACGCCGAGCCCGCTCCTCGCCCGCAACCCGCGCTGGCGAGTAGGTCAGCCCGTCTCCAACGCGCCCGCAGCAGCGCCCCCGCGGGCCTCAAACAGCTCGCCAGCCCGACC
>SYGM01000071.1 GCA_005799545.1 Planctomycetia bacterium
CCGAGGATCAGCACCGTGACACTGGTCGGCGCGACCTGCCTCAGCACCTCGAACAGGCGCAGCATCGGCGCGGAATTGCCGATGATGCCTTCGAAACCGGCGCGCTTGTCGATCTGGCGCTTGAGCTCGACGTACTCACGGCGCAGGCGCGCGTTCTCGACCGCGCGGTTGAGGCGCGCGCGCAGCTCGCTGAGATCGACCGGCTTGGTGAGGTAGTCCGTGGCGCCGTCGCGGAAGGCCTCGACGGCGATCTTCTCCGAGCCGCGCCCGGTGATCAGGATCACGACCGCATCGGGCTGCTCCGCGCGCACCTTCTTCAACAGTTCGATGCCCGACATGTCCGGCATCACCAGATCGGTCAGCACGGCGTCGAAGCCCTGCTCCGCGAGGCGCGCGAGCGCCTCCTGCCCCGAGTGCGCCAGCGTGCAGACATGCCCCTCCATCGACAGGGCATCGCCGAGCACCTCGGCATGCGCCTCGTTGTCATCGACGATCAGGGCGCGGTACGGCTTGACTTCCTCAGGCCTCATGCGTGCTTGTGCTCCTCGCCGGCGGCGGCGTGAATCTCAACGATCAGCGGCAGCACGATCGAAAAGCTCGTGCCGCGGCCCTTTTCACTGACCACGGTGATCGTGCCTTCGTGCTGCTCGATGATGCGCCGCGTGGTCGAAAGGCCCAGGCCCGTGCCGTGCTTCTTGGTGGAGAAGTACACCTCGAAGCAGCGCTCCAGTTCCTCCGCCGACATGCCCACGCCCGTGTCGGTGATCGAAAGCTCGGCGTAGTTGCCCACGCGCTTGAGGCGCACGATCAGTTCGCCGCCCTCCGGCATGGCCTGACGGGCGTTGACGAACAGGTTGAGCAGCGCCTGACGGAACGCTCCGGTGTCGAGCATCACCAGCGGCAGGGCCAGCGGCAGCTCGACATGGTGGCGTACATGCTGCTCGCGATCCTCCGGCTCGACGAAATCAAGCGCGTCGCGCACCAGTGCCATCAGGTCGGCCGGCGCGCGATTGATCGAGCCGCCGCGGGCAAAGCGCAGAAAGTCGTCGACGATGGCCTCCAGCCGGTGCACCTCGCGCTGCAGCTGCACGACGCGCTTTTCGAGGCGCTTGTCGCGCGGGCTGGGCTCCGGCGCGCCGGGGCTCTTGCGGCCGCCCGCCAGTTCCTCCTCCATCAGCGTCAGGTTGATCGCCATCGTGGAGAGCGGATTCTTGATCTCGTGAGCCAGTCCCGCCGCCAGGCGCACCAGCGAGAGCGGCTCGTCGCCATCGCCGGCGCGGCTGCTGCCGGCGGGCTTGATCTCAGGCGTGGTCTTGGCGCTGCCGGCTTCCATGGTCGTGGACTCACGCGAATGGCAGGCTAGGCTAACAAGCATGAGCGCGCCCCGCATCGAAAAGCTCCCCGACGCCCCCCCCAGTGCGCAGGCCATCGAACTCGCGTCCTCCGTGCTCCGCCTGGGCGGCGTGCTCGCGCTTCCGACGGAGTCGGTCTACGGTCTGTGCACGCGCGCCGATCTGCCCGCCGGCCTGGCGCGCGTCATCGCGCTGACCGACCGACCGGCGGACCTGCCCTTCACGTGGGTGATCGGCAAGCCCTCGGATCTGCAACGGTTCCCGCAGGTATCGCGCATGGTCGAGCGCGTGGTCGCCAAGTACTGGCCCGGTCCCCTGACACTGGAACTGCCCGGCGTGCCGAAGGGGCTCGAAGCCATCCAGAGCGATGGCTGGACGCGCGTGCGATTGCCCGCGCATCAGGGCACGCGCGGCATCCTCGCCGCGCAGGAGTTCCCGCTGGTGCTCGCCAGCACCACTTCCAAAGGCTCCGCGAGCTTCGTCTCGGCCGAGGCTGTGCTGGAAGGGGTGCGCGGTCCGCTGGAGCTGGTCTTCGACGGCGGCCCCGCGCGCCTGCCCGAGGAAGCCAGCGTGCTGCGCCTCGGCAAGGGCCGCTTCGAACTGCTGCGGCCGGGACTCTTCACCATCGAACAGCTGCGCAAGGTCGCCGGCCTGCGCATCGCGCTGGTCTGCACGGGCAATACCTGCCGCAGCCCGATGGCGGAGGGTCTGGCGCGCGCGCTGCTGGAAAAGGCACTGCAGACCGATGACATCGCCGAGTTCGGCTTCGAGGTGCGCTCGATGGGCGTCGCGGCGAGCGTCGGCGACTCCGCGAGCCGCCATGCCGTAAGCGTGCTGCGCGAGGCAGGCATCGAGTTCTCCGGCCATCGGGCGCGCGCGGTGCAGTCGGAGAATCTGGCGCGCTTTGAGCGCATCTACTGCATGACGCGCAGTCACCGCGCCGCACTGCTCTCGACGTTGCCGCCTCAGCGGCAGCTGTCCGTGGAACTGCTCGATCCGGAGGGACGCGATGTGCCCGATCCGATCGGCGGCAGCCTCGATGACTACCGGCACACGGCGGTGGCGATCGAGCGCGCGCTCAAGAAGCGTCTGGAAGAGTGGCTTTAGCCCTCGGACGCTGGCGGCCCGGCTTCAGGCCGCGAGTTTCCGCGAACACTATTTCTCGCGGGCCTTGGGCAGCCACTGCAGGAAGCGGCCCTCCAGCGAGTCCTTGCTGGCCTGCGCATCCGAGAGCGGCACTCCGTAGACCGCCTGCGTGATCGACAGCAGATCCTTGTCGCCGCCTTCCGCCGCCAGCTGGGATACCCAGCGCGCAAAGCCCTCGCTGCTCTTCTTGCCCGGACCGCCAGCAGCCGTCTGCAGATAGTGCAGAAAGGCGCTCTTGTATGAGCGCTGGAATTCATCGAAATCGCCTGCGTAGCCGGCCGGCACCTCGGGCGGCTTCTCGGGGCAATAGAACGGGGCGAGGAAGGACTTGGGCGCGGCGCCCTTGTCATCGCGCAGCGCGAAGGAGAGCGTCTTCTGCGCCGGCAGCTTGACCAGATCCGCGCCTTCCTTCTGCGTCTGCTTCAGGATCTTGAGGAAGTGATCCGCGCCGTACAGCTCGCGCCAGCGCGAGTCCGCGAAGTTCTTGCCCAGCTCGCCGCCCTCGGAATTGCCGCCGCGCACGAACACCTCGCGGTCCTGAGTCTGCCGCGCGCGCGTGTCGCCGTCGACGCGCGTGTTGACGATCCCGAACTGCTCGATCACGAGGTTCATCGAGAGCCCTTGGATCAGCGCCTGCGGGACCCGCTGGCCGAGAAAGCGCTCGAGCAAAGCATTGAGCGAGAGTTGCACCAATTGCTGCTCCATCGTGGTGGGACTCTGCTCATTCATCAGCGAGCCCAGCTCGTAACCCTCGGGCGTGCCTCCGGCAGCCGAGTATTCGAGGGCGATCACGCAGTCGCTGCGTACAAAGCAGGATGTCCATTGCCACAGCCCCGTGACCCAGAACAGGCCGCGGTTGGTCTCATCCAGCCAGCCTGCGAACGAAACGAACTCGACGAAGCGCTTGCGCGAGGGAGTCACGATCAGGCGCACGCGTTCGGCCTGGGCGCGCGTGGTCCCGAGCAGCGCCCCCTTGCCGAATGCATCGGCGAGGCGCGCCTGCGACTCGGCGACACCCGCGGCAAGCGGCAGCTTGTCCTCCGGCGCGAGCCGCGCCAGCTGGCCCTCCTTGAGTCCCCCGATCCACTTTCTCAGCAGCTTGAGATCCTCGCGCACGGGCTTCTGGTCCTGGCCCAGATCCCGGGTCCAGTCCAGCAGGAGCTGCTGCGCATCGAGCAGCGCCGCCGCGCATTTCAGGAGCTCGGCGGAGCGCTTCTCCAGATCCGCATGCGGAAAGCGCAGCTCGAAGACGCCCAGCGGCAGCGCGCGAAACTGCGCCTCGACGATCTGTCCGTAGTCGAGTTCAGCCGCCGATTTGCCGCTGAGTCCGGCCTGGGCCTGGAACTCCTTGGCGGCGCGCTCATGGTAGGCATCGGGAGCCGGGGTGAGGAGCAGCAGCGTGGCGAACAGCGCGGAAAGCATGTCAGTCATGTTCCGCTGCTGCTGCGCAGGCAACAAGCGCGCAACCCAACTTGTACAAGCCCCTCAGAGATCCGTCAGACCGAGTGCCCGCGCGCGCTGGCCCTCGCGCGTTTGCGCAATGCGCGGACACAGCTCCCGTGCACGCGCCAGCGCCTTGGGTGCCGCCTTGCTCCCGAGCTTGTGCAGCGCGACGGCGATGTACAGATGCACATCCGCGCGCTGCGCTTCGAAGCGCTCGGCATCCAACAGCAGTTCCAACGCGCTGCGGGGATCGGTCTCCAGCAGCGCCACGGCGGCGCGCAGGCGCGTCACGAAACCGATCTCGCGTTCGAGCGCAGCCAGCTCCGCGCTGTCCGGCTCCAGACTGCGTGCGGCATCGAGCTCCGCTTCGAGCTCGTAGGCATCCAATGCCGGATCGCTCACTCCCCGCAGGCGCGCCTCCTCGTGCGCAAACGCAATGCGCGCGCGCCAGCGGTGGCCTGCCGCGCCCGAGGCCGGCTCGGCGCGCAGCTTCAGCAGCGCGTTTAAATTGCGCGGCAGATCGAGCAGCAGCTGCGAGCCGCTGCGGCGCGGCGCGTAGATGATCCAGGGTTGCTCGTCGCGCAGGCCGGGCTCTGCGGGCGGGCGGCTGTTTTCCAGCACCAGCGCGCACTCCACGCGCTCGGCGCCATCCAACCCCAGTGAGCGCAGCTGCGCACCGAGCGCACCATCGCGGACAAAGCGCGGCGCCTGCGGCACGATGCGCTGCTCGCTTCCGATCAGCACCAGCTGCGTGCCGAACAGCCACACACCCGACCATGGAAAGGCGCGCTGGAAGGAGCGCAGCACGGCCTCGAAGGAGGCCGGTTCCAAAGCGTGCGGAGGAATCCACTGACACACCAGGCCGCCGGGACGGAGGCTGGCGCGCGCGAGCGCGTAGAACTCCTCGGTGTAGAGATACACGCCGAAGGGCGAGTCGGGCAGCAGCGGCTCCATCGTGACGAGGTCGTATTTCCCGGCCGAGTCCGCCAGCGTGCGCCGACCATCCCCCAAGCGCACGTGCACGCGCGGATCGCGCGTCAGCGCGCCGCGATGGTTGGCCTCGAACAGCGGCGCCGCCGCCACCACAGCCGGTGAGATCTCCAGAACATCGATGCGCGTCAGCTCCGGATGCTGCGCGAGCGCGCCCAGCGTCGTGCCCGTGCCCAGCGCCAGCACTGCGGCCTCGCGCGGCGCCGGATGCAGCAGCACGGGCAGGTGCCCCAGCGCCTGCATGTAGCGGTAGGCCGAGCCGGTGCCCGCCGCGCGAAAGCCGTCGGTCAGCAGCGTGCGCTCGCCGAGCACGCCGTCATCGACGACGCTCACGGCGAACTCGCGATCTTCGGTGAACGAGTGCAGCGTGAAGGCGGGATTGGAGAGCGGCGCAGTCTGCAGAGCCGGCGAGCCGAGCTTGAAGGCGGCCGTCAGCGCCAGAGCGCTCCCGAGCAGTGTGCCGAGCCGGCCCATGCCGAGCGTGAATGCGGCCGCGCACACGAGCAGCGCGCAGGCCGCCAGCAGGCCGTGCGTGCCAAAGCTCGGCACCAGCCAGGCATGGGCCAGCGGAAGGAACAGCAGTGCGCCCCACAGCTCGTGCAGGTACAGCGAACCGAGGCGCTCGCCTCCGTCGCCGCGCTGGTCGCGGTGCAGCAACCCCGGCAGCGCGCCGAGCGCCGCAAGGCCGGGTCCCACGAGGAACAGTAGCTTGGGCATGGCGGCCCAGGACTCCGACAGCCAACGCACCGCCAGATGCGGCCAGCATACGCCGAGCGCAGCGATGCTCAGCAGCCAGCCGCAGGCCTGCGACCGCCTCCACAGGAGCGCCGGGAAGATCCAGGCGCCGATGCACAGCGCCAGCAGGCTGGCGCCAAGCGCGGCATCGAGCGCAGGCTGCATGCCCCCGATCGCCAGCGTCGCCAGCCGCAGGCCGACCCACTGAAGCCCCAGCAGGGCCGCGGTCGCGAGTCCCAGCGCGAGCCCCGCGCGAGTCCAGACCGGCCCGTGCGCACGGCTGCGGGCGGAGCCGCTGACGGCGTCGCCGTCGTTGCCGAAGCGCAGCGATCCCCGCCCCAACAACGCCGCCAGCAGGAATGCCAGCACGAACAGGCCCGCGGCGGCGCCCCGATCACCGCTCTTCTGCAGCGCGCTGTCGAGCAGCGCGGCACCGCCCAGCGCACCCATCAGACTTGCGGCGATCAGCGTGGAGGCGCGCTGCGCAACCGGCCCGTCCGGACTCCGGCCCGCCAGCAGCGCCGGCAGGAAGAGACCGGAGCCCAGCGCGGGCACGAACAGCAGCAGAATGCCCGCCAGCAGATGCAGCGGGGCGCTGAGGGTCTGTATCGAGGGATCGAAACACAGCTCGAGGGCCGCGGCACCGCCGCCGCCGGCCAGCAGCGCACCCAGCAGCAGACGCCGCCCCGCAGCGAGGCGCGAGCGGCCGGAAAGCCACGCTCCCGCTGCCCAGCCGGCGACATACACCGACAAGCCCAGCGCACCGGCCGTGCCGTGACCCAGCACCAGACCGATGCTCTGGATCAGGAGGCTCTCGAGCATCAGGCCGCCCGCTCCGGCCACGGCCGCCGCCAGCGAGGGACTCCAGTGGCGCATGAGCAAGCTGCGTGCAGGCGCTCAGCGTCGCGCTGCGTCGCCCTCGGCCAGCGCAGCCCAGGCATCCTTCGCCGAGCCCGCCTGCAGCAGCGCTCCGCGCACCGCATCGCGACCGAGCACGCGCGCGATGTCGGCCAGCGTGCGGATGTGCAGCAGCTTCTGCGCGCGCGGAATCACCAGTAGGACGACGATGCGTGCAGGCTTGCCGTCGATGGAATCGAAGGGCAGACCGCCCTCCTCCCGCACGATTCCCATGCAGGCCACCACGCCCTCGACACCGTCAACGGCCGCGTGCGGAATCGCGATGCCGTGCTCCATGCCGGTCGACATGGACTTTTCGCGCGCGATCACAAGCTCGCGGATCTGCGGCGCGCTTGTCGCCGGAAGCCGCCCGCGACCAACCAGATGCTCCACCAGCTTGTGGATGGCCTCCCACTTGTCCTTGGACTGGAAGCCGACCAACACATCCTCGGCGCTGAAAAGCTCGGAGAGCCGCATGAGAGCGGAAAGCATAGCCCAGCCGCGCCAGCCGTCAAAAAACTGCTCTTGAGAGTCGCGCAAGTTCCCGGGCTTGTCGGCCGATTCGGGATGCAGGGAAGAACCCGGATCCTCGGGCGTCCACCGCAAACGACATGTCGGGCTCCGCAAGGCGGTTTGACATGCCTCTCCGCGGCTCCTACAGTGCCCCCGAAGGCACCCGGGACTCCGGGGCTAAACCCGTACCGATCAACAAGATAGGACCAGCACAGGCGCATCCAGATGCATCCCCTTCTCGCCGCATGGACACTCTCCACGCTGTTGGCGGAACCCATGCAGGGCCCCGGTCGCAATGCCGCACCGACCCCTGCCCCCGCCGCTTCCCAAGGCGGGCAGAGCGGGCAAAAAGTTCCGCCGATCCAGATTTCCGGGGATGACTACATCCTCACCTTCGACGAGACCGGCGGCGAGAGTGCGCTGTCGCTGGAGTACTTCGTCAAGCTGTGCCAGGAGTTCACCGGCCGGAACTTCACCTACTCGCGCGACACCGGTCAGGCGCTGTCGCAGCTGAAGCTGAAGATGTACGGTCCCAAGCGCGTGCCGAAGAAGGATTTCTATTCCTTCTTCCAGATCATGATGGTGATCAACGAGTTCGTCTGCTCGGAGATCGGTCCGGAGAACCTGTCGGTCGTGCTGATCTCGAACTTGCAGGCACCCAACAAGAGCAATCTGCGCAAGGATGCGGTCTACGTCGCGCCCAGCGAGATCGACAAGTACGCCGACCAGCCCGCGACGCTGATCACCACGGTGATCGACCTGCCGCACACCGATGTGCGGCAGCTCCAGAACTCGCTGCGCCAGATGTTCACCGATGCGCAGACGCAGCAAATCATGGCGATCGGCAACTCCAACAGCCTGCTGATCACCGGCTTCGGAAGCGATGTGGCCGGCATCGTGCGCATGCTGCGCTTCGTCGATGACGCATCGAAGAATCTTGCTGGCCAGCTGCCGGTTTTCGAGACGATCACGCTGGAGTACCGCTCGGCCGAGGAGATCGCCGACGTGCTCGAGGAACTGCTCGAAGCCAGCCGCCGCGCCGTGCAGGCGCGCGGTCAGGTGCAGGCGGCGCAGGGCGTCACGGCCCCGCTCCAGAGCGGCAACGCCGAGTCGAAGATCATGGTTGATCCCAGCGCCAACGCGCTGATCGTGATGGCGATGCCGGAGGATCTGCCGCGCATCAAGGAACTGGTGGCGCGTCTGGATGTCGATGTCGTGGAGCGCGAGCGCACCTACCACATCTACAAGCTGGAGAACGTCGACGCCGAGGAGCTCGCCAAGACGCTCGACACGTTTATCAAGGACAGTGCGCGCGTGACGACCGGACAGGCCGGAGCGGGCGCCGCCCGCCAGGGCCAGCCGGCCGCCGCAGCCACGGGCTCGGCGGGCCGCAACGACGTGGTCGTGGTGGCGGACAAGGTCACCAATGCCCTGCTGATCGCGGCCAATCGCACGCGCTACGACGAGGTGCTGGAGCTGATCCAGAGTCTCGACCGCCGCCAGCCGCAGGTGCTGATCGAGACCGCGCTCGTGGAGCTCTCCAACACGGATCAGCTGGATCTGGGCGTGGAAGTCGGTGTCGCGGACATCGGCTCCTCCACCGGCAGCTTCGGCATCACGGACTTCGGCTTCGCCTCGTACGAGGACACGGACTCCGACGGCATCGCCGACCTCAAGGTTCCCAACATCTCCAAGGGCATCACCGCCGGCATCATCGATGCGGGTGACTTCTCCCTGCCCGTGCTGCTCAAGGCGCTGAAGACGCGCCGCGACACCAACGTGCTCAACGTGCCCTCGGTGCTGGTCAACAACAACGGCGGCGCGACCGTCGTCAGCAAGGACGAGCAGCCGACCACGACGATCACGGCCTCGGGCGGCCTCAACGGCCAGACGCAGGAGAACTTCAAGGACTACGTGGATGCCGGCATCACGCTGTCGATCTCGCCCACCATCAGCGCCAGCCGCTACCTGCGCCTCAAGATCAAGCTGGAGGTCTCGAACTTCCAGGGTGCCGTGCAGGGCGCGATTCCCCCGCCGAAGACCACCCGCACGATCGACACCACGGTCAATGTGCCGGACGGGGCGACGATGGTGGTCGGCGGCATCATCACGGACAACACGGGCAAGACGCGCGAGTCACTGCCCTTCCTCGGTGATGTTCCCGTGATCGGTGCGCTGTTCCGCAATGACTCGGACAGCCAGAACCGCACCACGCTGTACTTCTTCGTGACACCGCACATCATGCGCGATCAGGACTTCGCCGATCTCGCCGAGATCAGCTACCGCCGCAAGCTCGAGGCCGCCGACACGATCGGCGCCGACCGCCTGCGCGTGGTCGATCCGCGGTTCGGACGCGAAGGCGAGCAGCTCGATCTGCAGTCCTTCGAAGTTCCGCTCTACCGCAGCCCCGCCAAGGGCGAGGTCGATCAGGAAAGCGTCGGGCTGGATCCGGCACGCATGAACGAAGTGCTCAAGGAAGCCAAGAACCCGCCGGCGCCTGCTCAGCCCGAAAAGCCCGCAGACCAGCCCAAGCAGGAACCCAAGGCCCAAGACCCGCAGGCACCCGCCGCTGAACCCAAGCACTGAAGGATCCCACACCGTGAGCAGCATCTCGGAGATGCTCGTCGACGCCGGGCTGTCGCGCGAGAAACTGGAAGAATGCCGCCGGGCCGCGGTGGCCAGCGGTGACTCGCTGGACCGCATGATCGTGCAGAAGGACTACCTCGACGAGGTGACCCTTCTGCAGGTCTACGCCAAGCACCTCGGCTACGAGTTCAGGAAGTCGCTGGATGGGACCAAGGTCCCCGGCGCCTTCATCAACAAGGTGCCGGTGCAGTTCGCGCGCAACTACAACCTGGTCGCACTCGAGGAGACCGCGGACAAGGTGATGCGCGTGGCGACCTGTGCACCGCTGGCTCCGCACCCGATGGACGACCTTGCCGGCATGCTCGGCATGGAGATCGATCCTGTGCTGGCTCCGCGCGTGGAGATCACGACGCTGCTCGCCCGCGCCTATCGCCACAAGGCCGATGGCGTTGACGAGGCACTGGATGAAGTCGCCGAAGACGGGAACATCGCAGGGCTCGCCGAGCAGATCGACGAGTCGGAGGACGTGCTCGACGTCGCCAACAAGGCGCCGATCATCAAGCTCGTCAACACGATCCTGTTCCAGGCACTCAAGCTGCGCGCCTCGGACGTGCACTTCCATCCCTACCCGGACCGCATGCAGGTCCGCTTCCGCATCGACGGCATCCTGTATGACATGGATCCGATCCCGCGGAAGGTGCAGGAGGCCATCGTCAGCCGCATCAAGGTGATGGGCAAGATGGACATCGCCGAACGCCGCCTGCCTCAGGACGGTCGCGCGACGATCCGTCTGGGCGATGGCGAGGTTGACGTGCGTGTCAGCTCGGTCCCCACCACGACCGGCGAACGCATCGTGCTGCGTCTTCTGGACAAGACCGCCAAGGTCTACTCGCTTGACGAGATCGGTCTGGCGCCGAAGAACCTCGAGATCATCCGGGAGTATCTCAACTTCAGTCACGGCATCATCCTGGTCACGGGTCCGACCGGTTCGGGCAAGACGACCACGCTGTACGCTGCGATGAGCGAGGTCGACACGACGCAGAAGAACGTGCTGACGATCGAGGATCCGGTCGAATACTCGCTGCCCGGCGTCAGCCAGGTGCAGGTCAACACCAAGAAGGGACTGACCTTCGCCGCAGGCCTGCGCAGCGTCCTGCGTCAGGACCCGGAC
>SYGM01000006.1 GCA_005799545.1 Planctomycetia bacterium
GCCGCCGCCACCGCCGCCGTAGCCGCCACCGCCGCCGTAGCCGCCACCGCCGAAGCTGCGACCACCCCCTCCGCCTCCGCCGAAGCTGCGTCCTCCTCCGCCGCCGCCGAAGCTGCGACCTCCTCCGCCGCCGCCGAAGCTGCGACCTCCACCACCGCCGCCACCGAAGCTGCGCGGGCCACCGAAGCTGCGGCCGCCGCCGGGACCACCGGGGCCACGCGGAGTGCGCTCACGAGCTTCATTGACGGTCAGGTTGCGACCGTTGATCGGCTTGTCATGCAGGCCCGCGATCGCAGCCTGCGTCATCTCCGGGGTTTCCATTTCGACGAAACCGAAGCCGCGCGAACGGCCGGTTTCGCGATCAAAGATCACTTCCGCCGAGCGGACGGTGCCGAAGGGCGCGAAGAGATCTTGCAGTTCGGTGTTGGTGAAGCTGTAGGGCAGGTTGCCCACGTAGAGCTTGGTGACGGACATCAGACGCTACCTTGACGAAGAGACAAACGAGACCAATTCGATTTCGAGGATCAGGGAATGCCCGGACAGAGGATGGTTGGCATCGAGCAGGGCGCTGTCGCCCTCGATCGAGCGGACCCACAGGGAAACGCTCTCGCCATGCAGACTGGCTTCGAGTCGCTCGCCGGCACGGACACCGGACGGAAGTTCGCTGAGTCGCACGCGGCGCTCCAGCGCTGGGTCTCGCGGTCCATAACCATCTTGCGGCTCGAGCGCGAGGAGCTTGCGCTCCCCCGCCTGCATGCCGACCACGCCGCGGCTGAGACCCGGAATGACCTCGTCGCTGCCGGCGAGAAAGGCCTGCGGCGCCTCGCCCTGCGTGGAATAAAACGGCGAGCCATCCGCGAGGCGCACCGCATAGTGGATCTCCACCCTGTCTCCTGCCTGAACCAGGTTCATCGAACGAGCGCGGACATGCGCGAAGAGAGGACTGCGAAGATCACGAGACGGAAAAAGGACTGCGGGTGATTCCGACCTGCGCGGGCAGGCCCGACCACCGGGCGTTTGGGATTCTACGCTGCGGCCCCGAGTTCCCGCAAGCCTTCCGAGAAGCACCAGGCGCTCAGCGCCACCCGCCGCGGCCGCCCGACTGGGCCGCCACGGCGAAAACCACAAGCGCCACGGCCAGAATCGCCAGCACCAGCAGCAGAACCTTGACCCAGGAAACCGGCGCCTTGCCGACCACGTGGCCGGTCTGGCCGTGGATCAGGACGGCGTACGGCTGACCGCGCCAGTTGTAGGTCAGGCTCCAGACCGGCAAGAGGATGTGCTTGTAGTAGACCGAGTGCACATGCGTCCGAACCCGGAGGTTGCGCTGTGTGTCTCCGGGCACATCCCCCGAGCAACGCTGACGCTGGTCTGCCTGAACGGCGGCCACGAACGCATCGCAGGCCGGCTCCAGTCCGACCGCGTACTCCTCCGCGCTCCAGCCCGCAAGATACTCGGGCTTGTAGGGCACCAGCTGCGCCAGATCGAAGCGTCCCAGCTTGGCGCACAGCTGCGGCGAGATGCCGCGCGAAGCATGGATCAGATGATCGTCGTAGACATCGCTGCGCCGGCCCGAGGCCGGCACCCAGCGCACGCGCCGCTCCATGCTGACCCGCGGCCGCCCGTTGACCCTGCGCGTCACGGGCACGTAGTAGTAGTGCCCGGCATCGGCGCTCCAGTCCGACTCGGCCTGCGCATCGAAAGTCCAGAACGGCACGTAGATGCCAGCGGCCTGAAAGCTCCGCGTTTTCGCCAGAGCGCGCGGTGCGAACCAGCGCGAGCGCAGCCAGCGCTGAAAATTGGCCTCGACCGCCGCGCGTCCGACATCCAGAGGGATCAGGGACTCCGGACGCAGCGGTCGGCGCAGGCTGGCTTCCTCGAGGACCTGCGGCGAGCCGCAGAATCCGCACTCCAGCGAGCGCGCGTTCTGATCGAAGGACACCTCGGCACCGCAGGCCGTGCAGCGCGTGTGCCGCACCGGAAGATCAAAGCCCTCGGGCGCCTGCGCGCGCCCGTCGTAGGGATACTCGTAGATCACCGCCTCGCCGCGCGGCACCTCGACCTGATGCTCGCAATGCGCGCAGGCGAGCCGGTCGGCATCCGGATCCCAGCGCAGGGGAGCGGCGCAGCGTGGACACTTGAGCTGCAGGCTCTTGCCGGGTTCCGCAGGGGCTTCCATGGTCGGGCATCAGTACACGCAGACACCGCGCTCCATTGCAACCGAGGCTGCTTTTTTGAAGAAAGCCTTGAGCTGCGCGTAGACTATCCCGCGGGTCACGGAGTCCCCGATGGCCGCCAATCAGACAGGAGAGCACAAGACATGGGAGTGATGGACTGGTTCAAGAGCGGTGTCGGCGAGTTGATGATCGCCCGTCCGGACGAAGCCAAGGGCTTCGTCGTCTGGAAGCACCCCGACCCGACCATTCCGATGAAGTCGCAGCTGACGGTCATGGCCGACGAGCAGGCCGTGTTCCTGCGCGACGGCAAGGTGGTCGGCACGCTTGGCCCCGGACGCCACACGCTCGACAGCGCCAATATCCCGTTCCTCTCCAACCTCGTCGACAGCTTCACGGGCGGGCGCCTGTTCATCACCGAGGTGTTCTTCGTCACGATGCGCGAGAACACGGGCGTTCGCTTCGGCGGCCCGATCGGTGCGGTCGAGGATCCCAAGAGCGGCGTGCCGGTGGAGACCATGGTGCACGGCGAGTTCAGCTTCCGCGTCACCCAGCCCGAGCAGCTCGTGATCGGTTTGGTCGGCACGGGCCGCACACAGGGTGATCAAGTCGCGCCGTGGATGAAAGAGCAGGTGCTGAAGACCATCCGCGACCGCGTCAGCCAGCTGCTGGTGAAGAACAAGTGGCCGCTGCTCGATGTCACCTCCGGTGCCTACACCGAAGAAATCGAGCAGGAGGTCATCGCCGGTGTCGCCACGCATGTCGCCAGCTACGGCATCCAGGTCGTGCGTCTGGGCAACTTCGTGGTCGCGATCCGCGAAGAGGACAGCGCCAACCTCAAGAAGCTCTACACCGACGCGGCCACAATCCGCATGGCGGGCGGTGTCGGCGCCTACCAGCAGTTTGCGGCCGGCAAGGCCATGCTGGGCGCGGGCGAAGGCATGGCTAAAGGCGGCGGTGCAGGTGGTGACGCCGCCGGCGGCGGCCTGCTCGGGGGTGCGGGTCTGGGCGTGGGCTTGGGCATGGCCCAGATGCTGATGAACCAGCAGAATCAGGCCAACCAGCAGGCTGCCCAGCAGACAGCCCAGCAGCAGGCACAGCCGCAATCACAGCCCGCCGGCGCTGCGGCCCGCTCGCCGGGCGGTTACTGCCACAGCTGCGGTGCGGGCCTGCCCGCCGATGCGCGCTTCTGCCCCTCCTGCGGCACCAAGCGTGCGGGCACCTGAATCCCCGCGGGCTCGCTGAGCTTCAATTCAGAGCAGTATCACTGCGCACGCCTCGCTCCGCTTCGCGAGCCAGGCGTGCGCCTGTTTCCACATCCACTCGCGCGAGGATCGCCGCACCGATCACGAAGAAAGCGATCAAGGCCAGGATCGCACCCTCGCTGGTGGGAAACACGACGAACAGATAAGGGCCGAGCACGCCCGCGAACTTCTCAAGCGTGGCGAACAGGCCGAAGAACTCGCCCGCCTTGTGGGCCGGCACGAGCCGCGCGAAGAGCGAGCGCGACAGCGACTGCGCCCCGCCCTGCACGGCGCCGACCGCGAGCGCCATGATCCAGAACTCGCGCTCGCTGTTCATCTGCGCCGCGTAGACCGCGATCCCCACGTACACGGCCAGCGCCAGCAGAATCGCCCGCTTGGCACCGATGCGCCCTGCCAGACGGCCGAACAGGATGGAGAAGGGAATGCCCACGAATTGCACGGTGAGGATCACGGCCAGCATCGTCTCCGCGGGAATGGCCTTTTCCTCGCCGAAGGTCACCGCCATGCGGATGATCGTGCCGATGCCGTCGTTGTAGATCAGGAAGGCGAGCATCATCAGGAACGCCGCCCTCCAGTGCCGCAGCTCGCGGAAGGTCTCGCCCATGCGCGTGAAGCTGCGCACGAACACGCTCATGCCGGCCTGTTCGTCCGCTTCCAGCTGACGCGGTGGCTCGGGCACCGACAGGATCAGCGGCAGCGAGAACACCCCCCACCACAGTGCGACCAGCACGAAGCCCGCCTGCGTGGCCGTCGCGGCGTCCATTCCGCCGACGGGATGGCGGATCAGCAGCACGCACAACAGCAGCGCCAATCCGCCTCCGAGATAGCCCAGCGCGTACGCGCTCGAGGAGAGCTGATCGCGTTCCTCATCGCGCGCGACATGCACCAGCAGGGCGTCGTAAAACACGAAGCTTCCGGCGGCGCCGAAGTTCGCGATCCCGAACAGCCACTGCGCCAGCCGCACATCGCCCGGTCCCAGCAGGAACATGCCGGCGGTTGCGAGCGCGCCCAGCAGCATGAAACCTGCCAGAAACAGCTTCTTGCGCGCGGACACGTCCGCCAGTGCGCCGAGCAGCGGCGCGGCAATGGCCGCGATCAGCAGGCTCCAGGTCGTCGCCAGAGCGAAGCTCTCGCGACGCATGGCGGGCTCGAGCCCCGCGGCGACGACCTGCGCGTAGAAGATCGGGAACACCGCCGTCACGATCACCGTGAAGAAAGCCGAGTTGGCCCAGTCGTACAGCGCCCAAGCGCGCAACTCCGGCCGGCCCAGCGCGATCCGATCCAGAAAGCGCCCGCTCATGCGCACCCACGCTAGCGCGAGCGCGGCTCGGACTCCAGCCGCCTGCCTGCTATGCTCTCCCGCGCCATGGCAAAGAACCACCTCCTGCTGACCGTGCTGCTGACCGCCGCCTGCCAGACCACCCGCAACGCCCCCATGCCCGAGCTGCCGCTGACCTATCCTCCCACCGCGCAGGACGCCACCGGCGAGCGCATTCATGGCGAGCTGATCGCGGATCCGTATCGCTGGCTGGAGGACCCTGAGTCGCCCCGAACGCAGGCCTGGGTGCAATCGCAGAATGATCTGACGCTGCCCTTTCTGAAGTCGCTGCCCGAGCGCGAAGGCATCGAGGCGCGCATGAGCGAGCTTTGGAACTACGCGCGCATGGGTCTGCCCTCGCGCGAGACCGGCTTCTACCTCTATCAGAAGAACGACGGCCTGCAGAATCAGGGCGTGCTCTACCTCGCCGGCGAGCTCGGGGGCAATGAGCGCGTGCTGCTCGATCCCAACCAGCTGTCCAAGGACGGCACCGTGGCGCTGGGCAGCCTCGCCGTCACCGAAGACGGCCGACACATGGCGTACATGCTCTCGGAGGCCGGCTCCGACTGGAACCGCATTCAGGTGCTCGACACCGCCACGGGCAAAGACCTCGATGAGCGCGTCGATTGGGTCAAGTTCAGCGGCCTGTCGTGGGCCAAGGACGGCAGCGGCTTTTACTACAGCACCTATCCGGTGCACGACAAGACAGGCAAGGAAGCGCTCAAGAACCACCAGCTTTGCTTCCATCGCCTCGGCACGCCGCAATCGCAGGACCGCCTGGTGTACGAGCGCAAGGACCAGCCCGAGTGGGGCTTCGGCGGCCGCGTCAGTGAAGACGGCGAGCTTCTGATCATCACGGTGACGCAAGGCACCGACCAGCGCACGCGCATCCACGTCCAGGACCTCACGCGGCCCGACCAGCCCGTGCGCCCGCTGCTCGATGCCTTCGATGCCGAGTACGAGTGCCTTGGCAAGCTCGGCCGGCAGCTGTACTTCAAGACGGACAAGGACGCTCCGCGCGGCCGCATCGTCAGCGTCGATCTCGACAACCCTGCCGCGCTGCGCGAGCTGGTGCCGCAGTCCGCCGACACGCTGGAGAGCGCGAGCTTCGCAGGCGGCCGGATTCTCGCCCTGTACATGCGCGATGCGATCAGCGTGCTGCGACTGCACGATGCACAAGGCAAGCTGATCGCCGAGCCGCGCCTGCCGGACATCGGATCGATCGGCATGATCTCGGCCGATCTGGATGAGGGTGAGGCCTTCTTCAGCTTCGCCGGATTCACACGCCCCACCGAGATCTGGAAGCTCGAAACCGCCACCGGTGCCACGACGCGCGTCTTCGCGCCCAAGGTGGCCTTTGACCCGGCGCAATACGTCACCAAGCAGGTCTTCTACGACAGCAAGGACGGCACGCGCGTTCCGCTGTTCCTCTGCTACAAGCAGTCGACCCGCATGGGCAGCGACACGCCGTGCATGCTCTACGGGTACGGCGGCTTCAACATTCCGATGAAGCCGGCCTTCAGCGTCGCCAATCTGGTCTGGATGGAGCGCGGCGGCATCTACGCGGTCGCCTGCCTGCGCGGTGGCGGCGAGTACGGCCGCGATTGGCACCAGTCGGGCACGAAGCTGAAGAAGCAGAACGTCTTCGACGACTTCCATGCTGCGGCGGAATTCCTGGCGAAGAACCACTACACCAGCCCCCGGCGCATCGCGATCCGCGGCGGATCCAACGGCGGCTTGCTGGTCGGCGCCTGCATGCTGCAGCGCCCCGAGCTCTACGGCTGCGCACTGCCCGCCGTCGGCGTGCTCGACATGCTGCGCTACCAGCGCTTCACGCTCGGCTGGGCCTGGGCCTCGGACTACGGTGATGTGGCCGATCCGGAGATCTTCCGCTACCTGCTGGGTTACTCGCCGGTGCACAACATCCGCAAGGGTGTCGCCTATCCCCCGACCCTCGTCACCACGGGTGATCACGATGACCGCGTGGTGCCGGCACACAGCTACAAGTTCGCGGCCGGGCTGCAGGCCGTGCAGGAGGCCAGCTCTCCGGTGCTGATCCGCATCGAGACGCGCGGCGGCCACGGTGCCGGCAAGCCCACCGCCATGCAGATCGAGGAACTGGCCGACCAGTGGGCCTTCGCGCTGGCCGCCCTGGAGGGCCGCCTTTCGAGTCCGAGCGGGAAGGCGCCTGCGGCCGGGAAATGATTTCCCGGTCAAACCGGGTGCGGGCATG
Source organism: Planctomycetia bacterium (assembly GCA_005799545.1). Taxonomy (GTDB): domain Bacteria; phylum Planctomycetota; class UBA1135; order UBA1135; genus SYGM01. The sequence goes on from SYGM01000006.1 coordinate 6,991, forward strand.
CCGATGGAAGCGAGGCTATCCTTCCTTCGGTAGATCATGAGCTTGCCCCGCGTCATCTGCACGCTGCCGACCTACAACGAGTCGGGCAACATCCTCGCGCTGTGCGCCGAAATTCTGGCGCTTGATCCGCGCATCGAGGTGATCGTCATCGACGACAACTCGCCGGACGGAACCTGGAAGCTCGTGGCACAAGCGGCGCGTCAGGAACCGCGCCTGCATCTGATCCACCGCACGCAGGACAAAGGTCGCGGCCGTTCGGGCCGCGACGGCTTCGTGCGCGCACTGGAGCTGGGTGCGGAGTACGTGATCGAGATGGACGCGGACTTCAGCCACCAGCCGCGCTACATCCCCGGACTCATCGAGCGCGCCCGCTCCGGCGGCGACGCGATCGGACTGGTGTTGGGTTCGCGTGCCGTGCAGGGCGGCAGGGATGCCGATCGCGGGCTGGTGCGCCAGTGGATCACCAAGCTCGCCAACCTGTACATCCGCATCCTGCTGGGCGTGCGCGTGCACGACTGCAATTCCGGCTTCCGCTGCTGGAAGCGCTCGACGCTGGAGCGCATCCGCGTGGCCGAGACCTTCTCTCCGGGTCCTGCGATCGTGCAGGAGTTGCTGTTCAAGACAGCCCGCGCGCGCATCGGCATCGCCGAGCTGCCGATCGAGTTCGTCAACCGCAAGCACGGCGAGTCCACGCTGACCTTCCGCACGCTGATGCAAGGCTACACCACCGTGCTCAAGTTGCGCTGGATGAGCCTGACGGGCCGGATCTAGGCATGCCCCAGCCCGTGAGCTGGCGCGCACGCGCCCTCGATCTCGCGCTGCTGCTGATCGCCTATTCGTGGGTGCGCTGGCTGGTGATCGACACGGCATTCGACGAGGTCGGGCTGTGGATGTACGAGCTCTACCCCATGGGAACCATGGCTGAGCTGATCCGGCGCGGCGTGGAGATCCCGCTGGAGTTCTACTACGACAATGCGGCCGGACAGATCTTCTCCGGTCTGCTCACCGTGCCCGTGTTCGAGCTGCTGGGCCCGAGCTATCTGGCGCTGAAAGTGCTGCCCTTCCTGATGGGCGTCGGCCTGATGGTGGCCGTGCACTGCCTGCTGAGCCGGTTGTACGGGCGCGGGCCGGCGCTGGCGGGCGCGGCGCTGTTCGTGCTGCCGCCGGTGGTGATGTTCAAGTACTCGATCACCTGCTCCGGCAACCACTTCGAGAACCTGTTCTTCTCGGTGCTGACGCTGGCGACCTTCCTGCGCGCGCACAGCCTCGGCATCACGCGCGGCAGGCTGCTGGTGCTCGGCATCGCCGCGGGCTTTGCTCTGTTCATCTTCCTCGGTGCGCTGCTGACGATCGCGATCCTCGCGCTCCTCCATGTCGGAACGCGCGGTTGGAAGCAGAGCCTGCGAGATGCGCCGGCCCTGCTCGGTGGCATGCTGATCGGCTTGGCGCCCCTGATCGCCCTGAATTTCTCCACGGGCGGCCGCGGCCTGGGTTTCCTCAACGCCAAGTTCTCCGCCGAAGGCGCGCCCAGTCCGATCGACACGGCGGCCTTGTCGAGCCGAGCGGAGCACTATCTGTTCGAAAAGCTCCCTCAGGCACCCAACATGATCGATGGCCTGGGCGCGAGCGCAGGTTTCTGGAACCACTGGATCACGACCAGCCTCGTGATCGTGTACGGCCTGTGCCTGCTGCTTGCCCTTCCGGCTCTCGTCAAGCTCGTGCGCACCCTGCTGGGCGGCGCTCCGGCGCTTTGCGCCCGTGACATCCTGCCCTTGGTGCTGGTGCTCTATCTGCCCGTTTCGACGCTGGCTTTCGCGGTTTCGAACTTCCGTATCGGAGGATACTCAGGGATTCTGGGCTACGGCGGGTACCGCTACTACCTGCCGTGGTTCACCTTCGCGTTGCTGGGCTGCGCTGCGCTGCTTGGCTGGGTTTGGAGCTCCCAGCGCAGCTGGCTGCGTGCGCCCGCCTTGCTTGCCATGCTGGCCGTGGCGCTGCCGGGACTTGCCAATCTGCAGTTGATCCGCTTCGACGCGCCTGTGCGCGGACTGGGACTGGCCTATCCGGGCTACGATCTACCCAAGGTGGCGCGGGCGCTGATCGCGGGCCGCAACGCGCTGACGCGCGAGGAACAGATCGGCTTCCTGGAGAGCTTCCCGCCCGCGCTGCGCAACAAGGTGGTGCGCGCGATCGGCTACAACCTCGGCGTGCTGCAGATCGAGCGCAACCAGGGCAAGCCCGGCGCACCCTGGTGGATCGATCTGGAGGAGCTGGTGCGCGATTGGCCCGCGCAAGACGCGGCGGAACTCGCACGCGGTGCCGGCATCGGCGCGCGTTTCCAGCAGGTCGTGCGCGGAGCGGACATCGCCACCGTGATCCCGGGGCTGGAGGACACGCTGGCGCGCGCCAGCCCGCGCACGCGCGAGCTGATCCCCTTCTTCGCCGAGGGACTGGGCTCGGTCAATCCCACGCTGCCGCTGCTCGATCAAGCGGAGCGCGTGACCGGTGCCACCAATGGCCTCATCGGACAACTGGTGGCGCGTCAGGCCGAGCCGGAACTGCTGCGCGGCGTCGTGCGTGGTCAGGGCTTTCTGTGCGGACAGCTCTGGGCGCGCGGACTCGAACCCGACCGTCGACGCTGCGTGGAGCGCTACAAGGAGCTGTTCCCGGAACTGCACGTCGAGTTCGCGCGCGGCCTCGCGCTCGGCATGCTCTCGGAAGAGTTTCCGGGCCCGGCGCCTGAGTTCCTGCGCACCGAAGCGGAGCGTGCCGCCTTCGAAGCGACGCTGCGCGGCACCTGATCAGGTCTCAACGCGGCGCTTCGCGAGCAGGGTTTGTCGCGCACCGGGAGCGAACCCGGCGCGCATGGCGAGATTCAGGCCCAGAAACACTCCGGCCAGCAGCAGCTGACGCGGCGTGCGTCGGTCGGCCTTGAAGAGCTCGGCGGGCAGCGGCACGGAACCTTCGTTGCGCACGATGTCGAGTCCCGCTTCGCGCACGATGCGTTCGATCGTGCGCCGGTCGAACTCGAGCAGGTGGTAGGGCATGCCGCGCTTCGCCGGATCCTCCTCCAGCTTGAGCAGTCCGATCAGACCCGGACCGAGCAGCGAGCGCGGAATCGAACGCCGCACCCGATCCAGCAGACGGAAGTACGGCGAGTTGACATAGCTCGGCACGATGATCAGCACGTGTCCGCCCGGCTTGAGCCGCCTACGAATCACCGCCAGCAGGCGCTTGAGGTCCGTGGAGTGCTCCAGAACATTGTCGGCAACGATGCAATCAAGGCTGGCGTCAGGAATCGGCGCGTCCTCGAACTCGCCGGCGAACACATCCAGCCCCATCGACTCGCGGGCAAAGCGGATCGCCGGGGGCGAGAGCTCCACGCCGCTGACCTCAAAACCTGCGCGACGCGCGCCCTCAAGGAAGAATCCTCCTGCGGCACCGATCTCGCACAGTCGTCCCTTGCCGCCGATCTCGCATGCCAGATCCAGCGCCATCCGGGTGTATTGCTCGACCAGCTCATCGCGGCGTGAAAAGTAGTTCTCCGTCTCGACGCCGAGGTTGTAGCCGTGCGTGTAGTAGTCCGGATCGTCGTACATCCAGCCTACGGTCGCACCATCGGGCTGCGGATGGATGTACACCATGCCGCAGGTGCAGCGCACCAGATCAAAGTGCTGCTCGCCGATGGCGTACATCGAAGAGCGGTACGGACGGGCTTTGTCCCGCCCGCACACGGGGCAGTCAACGGGCTGAAGCCGAATCGCGGGAGGCTGGCGCATGCCCATGGGTGTCTGCCCAACTCTAGCTCGCAGGAGCAGGCTCTGCACGGCTCGAGTCCAGCGCCGGGGATGCTCGGGACGGTGCCCCCGCGGCCGGGAAAGGTTTTCCCGGCTTGCCGATGCGGCCTTTCAAGGGGAAACTTGAGGGATGCGCACTCTCTTGCACCTTCTGACCGCTCTCGGCCTTGCCTCCGCAGCAGGAGCCCAGATCACCATCGTCACCCAGTCCAGCTTCAGCTTCAC